>JAKDNM010000006.1 GCA_030456445.1 Hyphomicrobiales bacterium | reverse complement strand
CGATGATATCCTCACCGAGGTCGATCAGTTCCTCCAGTTCCTGCGCCAGCACCTCTTCGTCCCACCTGCCTGTCTCCCCCAGCCGGTTGAGCGCAATGGCCAACAAGCGCAGCTTCTCGGGCGGCAAATAACCGACCTCGATGACCGGAACCTGGTCCAGCCCAGCCCGCTTGGCCGCTTCCCATACACCGTGGCCATGAACGATATGCCTGTCATTATCGATAAGGATCGGCAGACAGATACCGAATTGTGCGATGCTGCGGTCGAGTCTAGACGATTGGATTGAATCTAATCTGCGCACTCTGCGCCTGGCCGCCCGAAGGTCGTCAACGGGCACATACTCGACATGCAGATCGGGCAGGAGATCATTGCGCGCCCCCGAAGCGGGACCGACCGGCTCCCTAAGCCGGGTCAGCCCCCTTTGCGTCTCACGCCGTACTCTTGACCACTCCTGAATTGCCGGAGAGAGGCCCGCAGCCTGCGAAACGCGACTGTCCTTCAATGGTGCTTTTCTTGTCATGTCCATCTTCCCAATTCAGTTCGGCTCCCGCCGCAGAAGGGAAGATGCCAGTCGAGGACAGTGTCGGCGCGCAAACAACCGGTTCGGGCCGAAGACCCATTCCGCAGTTAGCGCGACCCACTGCCCTCCTTGGCGCTGGCTCGCTTGAACAACTCCCGCAACAAGGCGGTCGCTTTGGATACCTTTTGGCTCTGTTTGTTGACTCGCGCAAGGGGCAAACTGCGGGGCGGGCCGTACAGTGTACCAGGCGCGCTGGGCCTATTCGCAATCGGCCGCTCGTTGCCAGGTTACCAGGCTGCTCATTGCCCAGCCGATCGTTGGAAATCCCTGTTATTCCCTGTTTCGAAAATCGTCGAACAATTCCACGAGGAGAAATCCCCTTGTAAAGTCAGTTGCTTGTCGGTAGCCGACCTGCTTTTATCCAATCGAAATTCCCAAAATACCCTGTTAAAGTCCCTGTCTCCAGGGAATTCACAAACAGAGACCAGTTCGCACCAGACTGCCTGCACCACCATTCGGTCCTTCGGTTTTCGTCGAAGCCTCTTGTCGTCCGAATCAAAGGATGCGCTATGGGCCAGATTCACCATGGGAGCGCCACGACGACAGCGGCGGTCCGTCGAGCGACACAACAGTTCTCTATCCCTCGCGGACCAGGCCGGCGGTCATGCCCGGACTATAGCCTGGCATGACGCGGGCATCGATCACGACCGGCCTGCCTTTCCGCGCCAGCGCCACCGCTCTGCGGACGGCATCGACCAACTCGCCCGACTTGCGCACCGGCCCAATGCCCTCGACGCCCTGAGCGCGAGCAATCGCGGCAAGATCGATATCGGGATCGCCGATGCGCTGGCCGATCCATTTGTTCTCCACGGGCCGCTGACGCGCACGGGCCACGCGCTCCTGGTGCACTTCGTCGTTGAAGAAGGATCGGTTGTTGGCGACGACGGCGACAAACGGGACTTTGTAGTGCGCGGCGGTCCACAGCGCCGACGCCGCCATCATGAAATCGCCGTCGCCCAGAACCGCGACCGGCAGCCTGCCGGAATCCTGGAGCGCCAGTGCGGCACCGATCAGCATGCCGGGGCCGGATCCGATTCCCGCGCCGCCATCGGTGCCGAGATAATCCAGCGGATGGCGAAAATGCCATGTCTCGCCGGCCCATCCCAGCGGCAGCCTGACGAGCGAAACGCACTCGCCAGCGAGGCCTTCCCCGAGGGCGCCGGCCAGCGCCACGACATCCAATAGAGTATCGGGAGCGGAGGCGCCGATTGCCGGGCACGTCGGATCATCCGCGGGAAGGTCGCCCCGGCCGACGCCAAGTTCGTCGGCGATCAGATGAGTGGCGATGTCGGGGTCGCAAGGCAGATGCAAATCGCAGGTCGGCAGGGCCTGCAACTCCATGCCCCAGCCATTGTGCAATTGGTAGTCCATCGAGATCTGGACGATACGCGCGTCGACATTGCCAGCCTGCTTGATGGCGCCGCCGAGATCCAGCCAGTCGAGACTGAGGATCAAATCAGCGCCGCGCAGCGCCTGGATCGACGGCTCGTCGAGGAAATGCGCCGGCTTGCCGCGGTGTGCCGGATGGTCGGTCGGAAAGGCGGCGGCGACCTTCATGTCGGTCAGGACCTCGGCTCCCACCGCCTCGACCAGCGCGACGCGCCGCGCCCAGTCGGCAGGGTCGCGCGACACCCGTCCCGCGAGGATCAATGGCGAATGCGCCGAGCGCAGCAATTGTGCGATCTGGCGGATGGCGTCGGGTCCTGGCCGGGCAGGCAGCGGCGGCCGGTAGCGCGAGACATCGGGGAGCGAAGGCATATGGTCCATCCGGCGCTCCTGCATGGTGACGTCGAAATTCACATAGGTCGGTCCGCGAGGCGCGGTCCGGGCGATGATGTTGGCGCGCAGCATCGCTTCGATCGAAGCCTCCACCGATGCCGGCTGGTCGTCCCATTTCACGAAATTTCTCACCAACGCGCCCTGGTCGCGCGACGTGTGGAGCCAATCGATCCACGGCCGCCTGAGCGCGGCGTCAACCGGGCCGGTCGCGCCGAAGATCATCACCGGGACGCGGTCGCACCAGGCGTTGAAGATCGCCATCGACCCATGCATCAAGCCGACATTGGAATGGAGGATCACCGCGAGAGGCTCGCCCGAGACCTTGGCGTAGCCATGCGCGATCGCCACCGCATTCTCCTCGTGCAGGCACAGGAGCATCTGCGGGTCGGCATTGCCGAGCCGGTTGACGAGACTGTCGTGCAGCCCTCTGAAGCTCGACCCGGGGTTCAGCGCGACATATCTGACGCCCGTGAGGCGCAGCATCTCAGCGACCACGTCGCTGCCCCAGACGCTGCCGTCTTCCGACGGGATCGGTCGCTCGATCGTCTCGCGGCCGTTCGTGACTTTCTCAACCGAATGCATCTGAACCGAAGCCTTCCCTGCCATCCAAATCAAATAGCCGCCTTGCGCGAAGTGAGGGCGGCCCCGCTCAGAGCGTGATGTGATCGGATTGAATCGCATCATGCTCTTATCTCTTTATTTGAGCATGATCTTTTCGGAAAACCGGTGCCCACTTTTCCGGATCATGCTCAAAGGCCGGAGAACCCCGCGCGTGTGACCCAATAGTCCCAGGCGCGGGCAAGCGGCATGTCGCCCAGCAGCATCGCGCCCGACTTCTCGATCTCGCCGTCGGTGAGATATTTCACCTCGCCCATCTGCCGGGTCGCCTGGACCAGGGCCGCATTGTCCTTCAGGCCGACCGAGATCATGATGACCGAGCGCAGGTCGGGGCCCGCGCAGACGCAGCCATGCCCGCGCAGCAGCACCACGCGGTTGCCGTTAAGCGCGCGCGACAGCGCGTGGCCCATTTCCATGCTGTCGACCAGCATGTTGGTGTCCCCGAACTGGTCCTGGCTGTCCCACCGCGGGATGTCCTTGCCGATCACCGAGGCCATGTGGAACATCGGCCGCAGCGAAACGTCCGTCATCGTGAACGGGATGACGGAGCGGGCATGATGATGGGTGACGGCATTGACGTCGGGGCGGTCCTTGTAGATCGCGCCGTGGATGTGCCGTTCGGAATAGGGCCGGCGGTGGTCATTGCCGACCTGTTCTCCCTCAAGCGTGAACTCCATGATGTCGCCCCGTGTGACGGTCGCCGGACTGCGGGAACGCGACAGGAAATAGCGCTCGGGATTAAGAGGGTGACGCACGCTGACATGGCCGAAATCGTCGATCACCTCCTCGCGCGCCAGTATTCTGTTGGCCAGCACGAGCGCGGTCAAAGCGGCGTCGAGCACATCGCCATCCCGCACGCCCGAAGTTTCGCTCGTCATATCATCTTCCTTCTTCATCCAAAGTCGCCGGCCGTACCGACCACTCGTCGCCAAAGCTATTCGGCCGCCTGCATCCGCGACGTATCGACAAGCGTGCGCCAGTCGACAGTCTTTGGATAGACGCCTTCGCGCGACATGATGCGCGCGTGGGGCAAGCGCGGTTCCTCGGTGCCGATCGCCTTGCCGCCTTCGGATACCTTGCGTGCGGCGTCGACCATCAGTCGGCGGAACTCGACGATCGCCAGGTCGGAGGCGCCGAGAATGTCGTTTGTCCGGTCGACGATCGGCCCCATCGAAACCCACATGACGACGTCCTGGTTGGGAATGCCGAGTACGCCGGTGAAGTTGCCTTGCTTCATCAGTTCGCGGTCTTGAAGGAAGTTGTTCTCCAGCGTGCGGCGCGAGACCCAGCGGTCGTCGAGATCGACACCCTTCACGGTGTGATTGAACTGCCGCCATTCCTCGGTGGTCGGGCAGGTGCGGCTGCCCCAGGCGACGAAATGAAAATGGGTCGTCACGTCATCGACCGGCACGATGACGCTGGCGACGTTGTAGGCGCTGTTGGGCGGGATCAGCGAGTAGTAGGGTGCGATGAACTCGGTGATGCGCAGGTAGTTCTGGGTCGCCGCGTTCTTGATGGGCTTGCGGATCGCCGCATAGTGAAAGCCATAGCTCGTCGTCTGCGTCTGCATGCGCGGCGATTTGTCGGTCGACGGCCGGTACCACAATTTATCGTCGGCGCCGGCGCCTTCGACCCGGGCAGGAACCATGTCCGACGAATGCAGGCTGGAGGAATGTGCGCTGTCGATCTGGCCCTCGTGGATCTGCGCCCAGTTGGCCGGCACCCTGATCTTCAGGATCGCGACGGGCGTATCCTCGGTCGGCGCAAAGGCGGGCGGATCGAAGGGCGGAACATTCTCCTTGTCGCCGAGCCACGCCCACACGAAACCGCCCCACTCCCTCACCGGGTAGGCGCGGTGGTGGACCTTGTCGAGCAGCGGGCTGCCCTCCGGTTCGGAGGACATCGCGACGACCTTGCCGTCCACGTCCATCTTCCAGCCATGGTAGAGGCAGCGCAACCCGCACTCCTCGTTGCGCCCGAAGAGGAGGGAGACGCGCCTGTGCGGGCACAATTCATCGAGAAGGCCGACCCGGCCTTCGGTGTCGCGGAAAGCCACATATCGTCCGCCCAACACCTCGACCAGCAGCGGCGTGCCGTCCCGCTCGCCCACCTCTTCGATCAGGCAGACCGGCGTCCAGTGCTGACGCATCAGCCGTCCCATGGGTGCATCGCCGCAGACGCGCGTCAGAAGGTCGTTTTCTTCGAGGGTCAACATGTGCGCCTCCGTATAGTTAGCATACTAAGCAAACTACCGGAGCCCGACCGGTGCGTCCAGTAGGGTTGACACAAAAAGGTTAGGTAGCTAAGCGATTAACAAACGAGAGCCCTTGACCCGTGATCGTTACCGAAGAAGATCTTCGACCCATGCTCGTCAGCGCCCGCCGGCCGCTGACCGCGCAGATCGAGGAGTTCACGTTGATGCCAGCCGATGGTGCGCCGCTCCCCGAATACGGACCCGGCGCGCATGTCACGGTGCGCACGCCCTCGGGCGCGATGCGCCGTTATTCGCTGGTCGATGAGAGCGGCGGCAATGCCTATACGATCGCGGTGAAGCGTGAGCCGCAGTCGCGCGGGGGGTCGCAATCGATGCATGATGCGGCGACGCCCGGCTCGATGCTGATGGTGGCGCCGCCGGAAAACGAGTTCGAGTTGGTCGAGGCCGACGATTATCTGCTGATAGCCGGCGGCATCGGCGTGACGCCGATCTATGCGATGGCCAGGCGGATCAAACAGGCGGGCAAGAGCTTCCGGATCATCTATGTAAGCCGCAACGCGGACGAAGCCGCCTATCTCGACGAGATGAAGGAGGCGTTCGGGGAACATCTGGTCGTTCATCACGACGAAGGCGATCCGGAGCGGCTCTATGATTTCTGGGATCATTTCGAGAAGCCGGCACCCCTCCACGTCTATTGCTGCGGCCCCAAGCCGCTGATGGAGGAGATCGAGGCGATCTCCGGCCATTGGACCGAAGGGCGCGTGCATTTCGAGGATTTCAAGCCGATCGAGATCGTTCGGGCCGATGATGTCGACTTCGACGTCGAACTGGCGCGATCCGGCAAGACGGTCCGCGTGCCGGCCGACCGATCCATACTGGAAGCGGTACGGGATGCGGGCGTGACGACCTCCAGCTCCTGCGAGAGCGGTACCTGCGGCTCCTGCAAGACCCGGCTGATCGCGGGCGATGTGGATCATCGCGACATGGTGCTGATGGACGAGGAACGGCGCGGCTCGATCATGATCTGCGTCTCGCGCGCGAAAAGCGGGAGCCTGGTCCTTGACCTCTGATGCCCCTGTTCGCCTTGGCGTGATCGGCCTCGGGCGAGCCTTCATGCTGATGCTCGACGCTTTCCGCTCGGACCCGCGCGTCAGGCTGGTGGCGGCCTGCGCCCCACGCGCGCAATCGCGCGAAGCGTTCGAGAAGGAATTCGGCGGGCGCACCTATGCCGAAGTCGAGGCGCTATGCGCCGACGGTGAGGTCGAAGCCGTCTACATCGCCACTCCGCATCAGATGCATGCCGATCATGCGGTCGCTGCCGCCCGTAGCGGCAAGCACATTTTGATCGACAAGCCGCTGGCCGTATCGATGGAGGACGGCCGCCGGATCGTCGAGGCCGCCGAGAAGGCGGGCGTGCACCTGATCGTCGGGCCAAGTCACAGCTTCGACACGCCTGTGGCACAGGCGCGTGGACTGATCGAAAGCAGCGAACTCGGACGCGTGTGTATGATCCAGGCGTTCAACTACACGGACTTCCTCTACCGGCCGCGTCGGCCGGAGGAGCTCAAGACCAGCGAAGGCGGAGGCGTCGTCTTCAGCCAGGGCGCGCATCAGATCGATATCGTGCGCCTGCTCGCGGGTGGCCTGGGTAAGCGGATCGTCGCCCTGACCGGCGCATGGGATCCGGAGCGATCGACGGAAGGCGCCTATTCGGCGCTGATGATTTTCGAGGGCGGTTGCGGCGCGGTGCTGACCTATTCGGGCTATGCACATTTCGACAGCGACATCTGGATGGGGGGCATAGGCGAGCTCGGGCAGCGCAAGGCGGCGGATGCCTACGGCATGGCGCGAAAGGCCCTGAGCCGCATTTCGGGATCGCAGGAAGAAGCGGCGCTCAAGACCACGCGCACCTACGGATCGGGGGCCGGCCCCCAGACGCCCGAAAGCTACGAGCATTTCGGTCCGGTCATCGTGCAGTGCGAGCGTGGCGACATCCGCCTGACGCCCGCCGGGATCCAAATCTATGGCGACTTCGAGCAGGAATTCCGGTTTGCCCCCGCTCTGCGCCACGCGCGCAGCGAGGTGGTCGACGCACTCTTCGACGCCGTCAGGTTCGACCGCCCCCCCGTCCAGACCGGCAGGTGGGGGCTGGCCAGCCTCGAGGTCTGCCACGCCATCCTGCGCTCGGCAGAAACGCTTCAGCCTGTCGATCTCGTCGAACAGGTTCCAACCCATTCCAACAAGGACCGACACAATTGAGCAATCTCCAGCTCTCGCTCGCTATGGGCGACTATGACCGCACAAGGCCGATCTATGACGGGCGCGTGAGGATCGACGGTGTCGATCCGAACTGCATGCTGCTTTCGCCCGAAGAGATGTTCTTCCGTGCCTTCCGCCACCAGGCGTTCGACATCAGCGAATTGTCGCTGTCGTCCTATTCGATTTCGGTGGCGCGCGGCGACCCGCACTATGTGGCGGTGCCCGTCTTCCTGTCGCGCGCCTTCCGGCATACCTCGATCTACATCCGTTCGGATAAGGGGATCGCATCACCGCGGGACCTGCGCGGCAAGCGTATCGGCATCGCCGAGTACCAGCTCTCGGCCAATGTGTGGGTGCGCGGCATCCTCAAGGACGAATACGGGATCGCGCCCTCGGACATCGTGTGGGTGCGCGGTGGCATGAACTCGCCCGGCAGGCCGGAAAAGATCAAGGTCGACCTGCCGGCCGACATTCGCGTCGAGGAAGCGCCCGAAGGCGCCACACTCGACGCAATGCTCGTCAGCGGGGAAATCGACGGCTTCATCGGGCCGCGCGCGCCGCTCTGCTACGATCAGGGTCACCCCCAGGTCACGCGGCTTTTCGCCGACACGGTCGGCGCTGCGGAGACCTACTATGCCAAGACAGGCATCTTCCCGATCATGCATGTACTCGGCTTCCGGCGCAGCCTTGCCGATGCGCATCCCTGGCTGGCCGGCGCGCTTTTGAAGGCGTTCACGCAAGCCAGGCAGATGGCGGAGACGATGCTGGCGGACACGTCGGCAACGAAGGTCACCATGCCGTTCGTGGAAGACAATCTCCGGCGCGCCCGGCAGTTGATGGGCGCCGACATCTGGTCCTACGGCGCGGGCGCCAACCGGAACGTGCTGGAGACGTTCCTCGGCTATCATTTCGATCAGGGGCTTTCGCCGCGCAAGGTCGAAGTCTCCGAACTCTTCCACCCGGCCAGCCTGGAAAGCTATAGTTTGTAGCCATGGAAAGCTTTGTCCCCGGAGACATCGTCGAGATCGAAACGCCTCGCGGTCTCGCCTATGTCCAGGTCACGCACGACCACCGCGCATATCCGCAGGTCGTCAGGGCACTGCCGGATTTCTATCCGAAGCGGCCCGATCTCGACGCCCTTGCGCGTGGCAAGGCCTCTTTCGTGGCGATGGTCCAGCTTTCCGAAGCGGGGGGTACGATGCGGAAGGCGGGCAGCGCCCCGATCCCCGAAGCGGATCGCCCCTTCCCGACCTTCAAGATGGAGATCCGCGACAAGATCGACGGGGTCCGCAAGGAAGTCGCCTACTGGTGGTTCTGGGACGGCGAAGGCCTGACCTACGACACCAATCCAAACACCGCCATGCGCAACCTGCCGCCCCGGGAGGTGCTGTCGGCGAAGCGGCTGGTCGAGCGGATGTGCAAGGAGCCGGCTGCGGCGGAACACCACCAATTCTAGAGCATGATGCGATTGGATTGAATCGCATCATGCTCTTATCTCTTTGTTTAAGCATGATCTTTTCGGAAAACCGGTTCCCACTTTTCCGGATCATGCTCTAGAGCAATTCCAGGAAAAGTGGGAACCGGTTTTCCGTCCGGAATTGCGTGAAAACAATATGATAGAGCGGTTCCGCGATTCGGAGAAAAGCGGAACCGCTCTAGGGAGTGGTGTCGGCGTCCAGTCCGACGGCCGGCACTTCCTCGGTTCGCGATACCACATTGGCCTGTATCTGCGACAGCATCCTGAGCAAGGCGTCGATCTCGGACGGCGCAAATCCTTCGATCGCCTTCTCGACGACATCCCGCGCCAGCGGCATGAGATCGCCTTCCAGTTTGCGGCCGCGCGGAGTGAGAAAGATGTTGATCTTCCTGCGATCCTCCGAGTTACGCACGCGCCTGACCATGCCGAGGGTCTCCATCGACTTGATGGCGTTCAGCGTCGTCGGCTCCATGGTGCCGACCACGAACGACAATTCGCGCTGGGTGATGCCGTCCTCGTGCCACAGGGCCCGCAGAAAATACCACATGCCGAGCGTGACGCCGTGAGGTCCGATCTTCTGCTGGAGGTACCTCTGGACAAGCCTGTGCGTCAGACGAATCTGGTATCCGATGCTGCGGTCGAACGGGAGCGGC
This sequence comes from Hyphomicrobiales bacterium, assembly GCA_030456445.1. Lineage (GTDB taxonomy): Bacteria > Pseudomonadota > Alphaproteobacteria > Rhizobiales > Rhizobiaceae > Mesorhizobium_L. The sequence continues at coordinate 52,040 of JAKDNM010000006.1, read as the reverse complement.
CCTTCCGAGCCGCTCGTCTCTGCTGTGCTTTTTCGTCTGGCCATCAGAGATCACCATGCCCACGCCGTGCGCATCTGCCCACGTCTTCGCATCTGCCCACGTCTTCGCATCTGCCCACATCTTCGCATCTGTTTGACACGCGCCCGATACAAGTGACAAGCCCGCGTCCCGTCATCCGACCGCTACCATCACAACGCCGGCGGTTGCGAGCAGCGTCGCAAACAGGACGCCTGCACTAGGCCTCCGTTCGGTCTTGAAGATGACTACCGCGAGGTAGGCGCCGATATAGATTTCGACCGAGTTGATGACCGCTACCTGTGTCACGCCGGTGTAGGTGAGCGCGATGAACTGGCTGATCTGCCCGGTGGAGATACAAAGTGCGGCGACGAAATACCAGGGATCCGGCCTTCTGAGGGCGGCGGCGACCACCGATCGATAATGGCGGCTGAAGCAGCAGCCGACGACGTAGTAGCCGAGCGCCGCCATGGAGCCGATGAATGCGCCGAGATAGGCGTCGGGCAGCGCCATGAGGCCGAATTTGCGCGCGATGTAGCTGACTGCATAGAAGGCCGCGCAGAGTACCCCGAACATGTAGCCGCGCGGGATATCAGGCGGCGCGTTTGCGCCTGCCGCGTCGGCTTGGAACTTGTCGCGCCGGTCGAAGACAAGCAGGGCGAAACTGAGGGCGAGCAGTCCCAGTCCGACGCCGGTCAGCCCGCCGATCGCCTCGTTCAGGATGAGCCAGCCGAGGAGCGCGGAAAAGAAGGGTGTCAGCCGGCGCACCGTCGTGGCGCGTATGACACCTGCATTCTGGACAGCCTTGTAAAGCGTCTGCCTGCCCCAGACTGTCGCGAGCACGCCCGAGGCGACAAACCACGCTATGGTGAAGTCGGGAGCAGCCGCGGCCGTTTCCAGCGGCAGCCCCGCCACCAGCCATGCGAGCGCCGAAAGCAAGCCTGTCAGCAGCACTGAAAGGAGCACGCCGCCCTCTCCGCTCGCGGCCGGATCGGCCTTTGCGACAGCTACGCTCGCGGAGGCGAAGGCGAAGGCGGAGAAGAGGGCGAGCAGTTCTCCGATCACCTGCGGTTCCTCGCCGGACAGCCAGGCCGCATCGCCTCCAGGATCGTCATTGGCCGCCCAGGCCGATGTGGATGTTCTTCTCCAGCGTGAAGGCAATCAGCTCGTCGAGGCACTCCTCACGCCCGATGCCGGACTGCTTGACGCCGCCGAACGGTGCGCCGAGGAAATGCCTGGCCACTTCATTGATCCACACGAACCCGGCCTCGACCCGCATCGCGGTCCGGTGCGCCTTGCCGATGTCGCGTGTCCATATCGAGCAGGTGAGGCCGTATTCCAGGCAATTGACCTCCTCGATCATCGCCCTCTCGTCGTCCCAGCGACGCACGGCGAGCACGGGACCGAACACTTCCTCACGTGCGATCCGCATCGACGGGGTTACGTCGGCAAAGATGGTCGGCTCGATAAAGTAGCCGCCGGCAAGCGCGGCGTCGTCGGGAACCTTGCCTCCGATGACGAGCCGTGCCCCCTCCTCCACCGCCGACCGGATGAAGCCAAGCACCCGCTGGTGATGGGCCTTGCTCACCAGTGCGCCCATGGTCGTGGCGGGGTCCGTCGGAATCCCGGGCTTGAATTTGGCGACGGCCGCGCGCACATGCTCGATGACCTCGTCGTGGATGTCCGCGTGCAGGAAGGCGCGGCTGGTCGACCCGCAGGACTGCCCGCACCAGGTGAAGTTCATGCCCCCGACGATCGCGCGCGCTACGGCGGCGGGGTCGGAATCACCGAAGGCTATCAGGGCGTTCTTGCCCCCCAGTTCCAGCAGAACCGGCTTGATCGTGTCGCTGGCTGCGCGCATGACGGCACGGCCGGCGGCCACCGACCCGATCAGCGTGACCTTCGCCACGCCGTCATGCGAAGCGAGCGCGGCGCCGGCTTCGACGCCACCCGGCAAAATGTTGAAGACGCCATCGGGAAAGAGGCCATCCACCAGTTCAGCCAGCCGAAGCGATGACAGCGGCGCCTGTGCCGGAGGCTTCATGATGACCGAATTACCGGCCGCCAGCGGCGCGGCCATCTTGCCGGCGCAAAACATGAAAGGGTGATTGAAGGCGACGATCCGCGCGACCACGCCGAGCGGCTGGCGGACGGAGAAATTCACCGCATCTGGCCCCATCGGTATCGACGCGCCCTTCATCTCGGTAACGAGGCCGGCGAAGAATTCGAGTTGTGCCGCCGCGACGTTCGCGTCGCCGATCATCTCCGTCACCGGGTTGCCGCAATTCGCCGCGTCGAGCATGGCGAGATCGCGAGCGTTCGTCCGGAGCAGTTTGGCGACCTCTTTCAGGATGCGCGCGCGTTCGAGCGGAACGACGTCGCGCCAGACGAGAAAGCCCACCCTGGCCGCGGCCACGGCGCGGTCGACATCGAGCTTCTTCGCCTCGGCCACGCGGCCAAGGACGACGCCGCGGCCAGGATCGAATGTCTCGGCGCTGGAACCGTCGAGCGGCGCATGCCAACTGCCGCCATAATAGAGGGATCGCTGCTTCGGCAGGACATCCTCCACAGCTTCACGCATAGCGTTCGGCCGGCTGTCTTCCATAACGCGCCCTCTTCTAATTTCTTAGCTTCCTAATCTATTTTTAGAGTGTTAGCCTCCCTCTGTCGATACGCGTTCCGGCATCGGTTCACTACGACTCGCGCAACGGAATGATTAGGTTGCGAAGGATCGGCGATGCCGTTACGCTTCACAGAAAACATGGTGCCGCAGTCGTCGCGCCAACCCAAGGGAGGGTCAGCATGAAATCCGGTGCTGTCGCGAAGGCGGCATTAGCTGCCGAACCGTCGGGCAGCCCAACGTCGGCACTGGCGATCCAGAACCTGTCGATGCGGTTCGAAACGTCCGAGGGGCCGGTGACGGCCGTAGACGACATGTCCTTCGATGTCCCCGTGGGGTCGTTCGTGTCGCTGATCGGGCCTTCCGGCTGTGGCAAGTCGACCGTGTTCAACATCGTGGGCGGCCTGCTCACCGGCCATGCGGGATCGGTGCGCGTCGGCGCCGAGACGGTAGCCGGCCCTCACCGCGCGATCGGCATGGTGTTCCAGGAAGAATCGACCTTCCCCTGGCGAACCGTCATCGACAACGTCGCCTTTCCGCTTGAGATAAGCGGGATCGGTCGCGACGAGCGTCACGAGCAGGCGCGCCATTTCATCAACATGGTCGGTTTGCACGGATTCGAGCGTCGCTATCCCTCGGAGCTTTCCGGCGGCATGCGCCAGCGCGTCGCCATCGCGCGCACCCTGGCCTTTCAGCCCAGCATATTGCTGATGGACGAACCGTTCGCGGCCCTGGACGAGCAGACACGGCTCCTCCTGGGCGACAAGATTCTGCAGATCCAGCAGGACCTCAAGCAGACGACGATGCTGATAACGCACAACATCACGGAGGCCGTGCAGTTGTCCGACCGGATCGTGGTAATGACCTATCGCCCCGGCAAAGTGAAGCGGATCATCGACGTGGACCTGCCCCGGCCGCGGACTTCCGAGGTCATCACCAGCACCGCCTTCGGCGCCTATGTCGCCGAGGTGTGGAACGATCTGCGCGAGGAAGCCAGTCGCGGCATGGCGGACGCCGAGTCGGCCAGCCAGATGCGTCCGTCGCGCCGGTCATGACCCGGTCGCGCTTCCGGCTGGATACGGATGTGCTGGCGCGCGTCGCAGGCGCGGCGAGCATCGTCATCCTGCTGGCGGTCGTCGAAATCCTGCTGCGGACCGGTATGCTCAACGTCTATGTCATGCCTCTGCCGAGCGCGGTCCTGGGCAGTTTCGGCCGACTTTTCATGGAGGAGCATCTCCTCCGCCGCTTCCTGCTCACTTTCGCCGAAGCACTGGCGGCCGGGCTGCTCGTCGCCGTTGTCGGCGTTGCTGTCGGCGCCGCTCTATACCGCTGGAAGCTGCTGCGCGCCGCGATCGAAACGTGGGTGGCCGCGTTTGCCGCCGCGCCGCTTGTCCTGGCCTATCCGCTGTTCATGGTGATTTTCGGCCGAAGCGCGTTGACCATCATCATGCTTGGCTTCCTCGCGGGGATCGCGCCGGTGATCCTGAAGACGGTCGAGGGACTGGCCGGCGTCCGGCCGACGTTGCTGAACGTCGGGCGTGCCTTCAAGCTCAACGGTCGCGCCCTGTTTTGGAAGGTTCAGTTTCCGGCCGCGGTGCCGACGATCTTCGTGGGCATCCGCCTCAGCCTGATCTTCTCGCTGATCAACGTCGTCGGCCTCGAATTCCTGATCAATTTCGGAGGGCTGGGGCAACTTATCAACGAACTCGCCGAGCAATACGACCTCCCGGGCACATTCGCCGCCATCTGCTTCGTGGTGATCGTGAGCGTGGTGTTCTTCGTGGCTGTCGAGCGCCTGGAGCGCTGGCTGCGTCCAACTTAGGTTCATGTTCCAAGCATCCCTACAGGAACCGTGAAATGACACAGACTGCCGAAGCGGCGCCGGCGCATATCGCGGCAAATGGCCTGATCTTCGCAGCGCTGCCGCCCCTTTTCTGGGCCGGAAACTTCCTGTTCGCGCGCATGTTCCGCGACGCCATACCACCCTTCCAGATGTCGTTCTGGCGGTGGGTCGTCGCCTTCCTCATCCTCGCGCCCTTCGTTGCCCCGCAATTGCGGGGAACCTGGCCCGTCCTGCGGCGAGAGTGGCGGTTCCTGGCCGTACTCGGCCTCTTCGGCGTCACCGCTTTCAACTGCTTCATCTATGTCGCGCTCCACCATACGACGGTGGTGAACGCGGCATTGATCAATTCACTGATGCCGATGGTGACGTTCGCATTCGCGTTCCTTTTGCTCGGTACGCGGCTTGACAGGCAGCAACTGACGGGCGTGGCAATCTCCATGGCCGGCGCCGCCGTGGTGATAACCCAGGGCAGCCTCGCCGGCATGGCCGATCTTGATTTCAATGTCGGCGATCTTCTGGTCGTCGGCGGCCTGGCGTGCTGGGCACTTTATACCGTGATGATACGCTGGCGCCCGAGCGCGCTGCCGCCCCTGCCCTTTCTGCTTGCCACGATCGCTTTCGGAGCCATCTTCCATCTGCCGCTCGTCGCCTATGAACTGGCAACTGTGGGTTCCTTCACTGCCGGGGCCAGCGAAATCATGGTGATCGCCTACTATGCGATCCTGCCGTCGCTTCTGGCCTACATTTTCTGGAACAGGGCGGTGGCGCGGCTCGGCCCCGGCAGGGTCGCGATGTTCATGCATCTCATGCCGATCTTCAGCGCCCTGTTGGCCGTGGTCTTCCTGGACGAGAAACTTCACGTCTACCACTTCATCGGCCTGTTGTTGATCGTCGGCGGGATCACGCTGGTGACGCGGCCGCGCAAGCCAAACAGCTCGCGGTTGACGCCAGAAAAGATTAGTTAGTATAGTAAGTTATTGGGCGGGAACGGCAGGCGACAGGCAATCGCCGAAGACAGGCCGCTATAAGGAAAGCCAGTAATCACCAGGGAGGTATCGTAATGAAACAACTACCCATGAGCCGCCGGCAAATGCTGGCGTCGCTTGCCGCGGGAACCATAGCGGCGTCGCTACCGGTAAGCGCGTTCGCGGAGGAATTGGACACGCTCAAGCTTGCGATCGGGCAGCGCGGGAACTGGGACACTTCGGTTTCCGAACTCGGCCAGCGCAAAGGCATCTTTGCCAAGCACGGGCTCAAGCTCGAAATCCTCTACACTCAAGGTGGCGGGGAAACCCAGCAGGCCGTGATCTCCGGCAGCGTCGACATCGGCGTGGCGGCAGGGGTCATGGGTGCGCTGAGCGCCTTTTCCAAGAACGCGCCGGTTCGTATCCTGGGCGCTGAAACGACTGGCGCCAAGGATCTCTACTGGTATGCGCGCGCCGATTCGGGGATATCCTCGCTGGCCGACACGGCAGGCAAGACGATCGCCTACTCGACCAACGGCTCGTCGACGAACGGTGTGGTTACGGCCTTCATGAAGGAGCAGAACCTGACCGCAATCCCGACCGCGACCGGCGGTCCGCCGGCCACGCTCACGGCCGTCATGTCGGGCCAGATCGATGTCGGCTGGGCCGCGCCGCCCTTCGGAATAGTGCAACTCGACAAGGGCGACATCAAGGTGATCGCCTCCGGCAACGACGCCAAGGCGTTCTCCGGGCAAACCGTTCGCCTTCTCATCACCAACCTGCAGGCGCTCAAGACCAAGAAGGCGCTGCTCGACAAATACATGGCCGCCTATCGCGAGACGGTCGACTGGATGTACGAAGGCGACGACGCCCTCAAATACTATTCCAAGTTCGTCGGCATTTCGGACGCGATCGCCAAACGCACGCGCGGCGACTTCTTCCCGAAAGAGGCGCTCGATCCCGACAAGGTCGTCGGCCTCGACAAGATCGTGGCAACTGCGGTCGAGCTCAAATACACGGCCAAAGCATTGACTTCGGAACAGCTCAAGGAACTGATCCAGATTCCGCCGCGGAGTTGACGCTGGGCCGGCGGACCCGCAAGGTCCGCCGGCCCTTCACCGCTGCTGATCTGAACTCCTCGGGAGATGGCGATGTCCCTGATATCGACGGTCGAAGCCGGTCAGGCGCGCCTGTCGTTCTCGACGCGCAAGAACCTGCTGCGCGCCGCGATCGTCATCGCCGTGATCGCGGTGTGGGAGATGGCCGCCCGATCCGGTCTTTTTTACCGCGACGTCGTACCGCCGGTGGAGAACATCGTGGCGGCGCTCGCCGGCATCCTGGTGGATCCCGCCTTCTACCGTAACTTCGCGATAACGCTTGGCGAGATCGGCGTCGCCCTGATCATCGGCGGTACGCTGGGCTTTTTGACCGGCATCGCGCTCGGCGTCAGCCGGTTCCTGACCAAGGCATACGAACCGCTGCTCTTCTATCTCGGGCCGACACCCAAGATCGTCTTCTTCCCGGTCCTGATCATGTGGTTCGGCGTCGGCAGCGGCTCCAAGATTGCAATGGGCGCGATCTCCTGTTTCTTTCCCCTCGCCATCAGTGTGGCCGCGGGAATCAGGTCGATCGACCCGGTGCTGATCCGCGTCGGCAGGAGCTTCAGGCTTTCGACGTGGCAGACGGTGGCCAAGATCTACGTGCCGGCGATCCGCGAGCCGATCATAAACGGCATTCGACTGGGGCTGGGCATAGCAATTATCGGCACCGTACTCGCCGAGACCAAGCTGTCGAACCAGGGGATCGGTTTCATGATTATCCAGACATACGCGACATTTAACATAGAGCGCATGTACGGATTGCTGATCACGCTGTTCGTCTTCGCGATAGGCTCCAACGCACTGCTGCACAGGTTTACGCGCCGATAGCAAAGCGGCAACGTGTCGATCTGACCCAGTCGTGATGGGCGCCTGCACGCGAATTTCTGCTTCTCGCGTGGATCGACCGGCGAAGATATCGTCATGGTTGGTTGCCGATGGAATCGATTGAGCGCCGAGCCGCAATTCAATTTCGTGCCGGCACTTTAGTCATCACGGCGTAGGCCCCATCCTGTACACCGAATAGTAAAAATGAGGTCGCGGCCGGCAGGCCCGATATCTGCCGACCGCAGTTTGTTACTTGACCAGCCGCTCTATACGCGACTGCATCGAATTTGCAGCGTCTTCGGGAGATTTCAGGCCGAGCACGGCCGCCTGCGATTCCTCGCGGAATACCGCCGTCGCCTCGATCGAACGGTCGAAGGAAGACGGGATGACCTGGGCGATCTGGACGGCCTCGGATTCGGCCTTGCTGTAGGGCAGCTTCTGCTGCACCCGTGGATCTGAATAGGCATTCGGATCCACCGGTCCATTGCCGTTCAACGCCATGCGGATCGCAGCTTCTTTTGTGCTCAACGCGCGCATGAGCGAATAGGCAAGATCCTTGTTCTTCGCGTTGTGCGGGATGGCCATCGACCAGATTTCCGTGATCGCGGTCCCCTTTGGATTCTTTGCCGAGGGCGTGACGACCACGTCGATCTGGCCAGGAAACTTCGAACTGTCGGGATTGTTGTAGACCAGGTAGCGTGCGAACGGATCGATTGCCATCGCGGCCCGGCCGTTCTGCATGGCCGTGATCACGTCGTCGATGGACATCGTGGCATAATTTTGGGCCAGCACGCCTTCCTTGTAAAGCTGCGCCATCGTTGTCAGCCCCTTCACCATTTCAGGGCTGTTGGCAGTGACCGTGGCGTTCTCGTCGAAAAGCTTTGCCCCGAACGCGGAAAGCAGGGTCAGGACAGCGACGTGTTCGTCGCCGGAATTCATGACCAGGCCAGCCACACGGGTGCCGTCCTTGCGGGTATAGGTCGTCTTTCGGGCGTATTCGACCAGTTCATCCAGCGTTTGCGGCGCACGATCCAGACCCTGTTCGGCAAACAGCGTCTTGTTCCAATGCAGCCCGGTCGTGGCGTGGCGGACTGGGATGGCGGTCAGATGTCCCTTGTAGGTGACCGCCTTTTTCATGGACTCGGGAATCGAGGCCAGGATTTCGATCGGCTCGGCCTTGATGCGGTCGTCCAGCGGTTCGAGCAGGGCTGCAATGCGCGGTGTGTGGAACTTGTTGATCACGAAGGCGAGATCGACCGAGCTTTCGGCCAGGGACAATTCCCGTCCAAGGCGATCGTGGATGGGACCGATATTGCCGGTCACCCAGTTGAACTCTACGGAATTCTTCTTCGCCCATTCGCCGGCTACGTCACCTCCGGTGGTGCCGGGCGTCAGCCCGCGCGCGACATTCTCATGCACTTTGTGGGACAGGACGGTCAGCGTCCTGGTCTCAGCCTGTGCCAGCGAAAGGCGCCAACCGCTGGCGCCAAGCGCCACACCGGCCATCAGCACCGTACGTCTGTTGAACTTCATGATTGCTCCTCCATGTTCATGTCATTAATATTGGATCCATTGACATGGATCCAATCAGGAAATTGCCTTCGGGTCAATCACTCGCACACCGCGCCCGCATGCAACTGGACAACGCACCGTTCCACCCCTAGGATTCTTGGATCCATAATCGCGGGCGCTTCCGTCCGCGCGTATAAGGCTGGAGGCCCCGCGTGGAGCGAGCGGTTCGTTTTAAAAGTACGGCTGACTATGCCACTTCGGAAATCCAACGAATGATCCTGGCTGGAGAACTGCCCGCCGGCGAACGGCTTGACCAGATCCGCCTGGCCGAGCAGCTCGACGTCAGCCGACATCCCGTCCGCCAGGCGATCGAGCGCCTGGCGGAGCGCGGCTTCGTGCAGATCAGTCCGCATCGCAGCGCGGTCGTGACGGCGCATTCCGTCGCCGACCTCGTCGAACTTTATTCGTTGCGCGAGAAGCTGGAGGACATGGCGCTGAGGGCGAGTTGGCCTGCGCTGGCCGCCGGCGGAATCGAAGACCTCGAGGCGATCCATGCCCGGCTCGCCGGACGGGATCCGCAAGCCGATATCGAAAGCTATATGCATGACAACCGGGCCTTTCACCTGCGCTTCTATCGCGATTGCGGCAACCGTCATCTGTCACGCACGATCACGACGCTGTTCGATCTCTCCGAACGCTATCAACGGACGGCGCTGAACATCCAACCGCGACGGGACCAGTCGCGTAAGGAACATGCCGACATGATGGACGCGCTTCGAGCCAGGGATCTGGAACTGCTCAGCGAACGGATGAAAGCCCATAACCGGGGAACGCAGCAGCAGGTTTGCGCCTTGCTTGCCGCCGCCGAATCCTGAACGCTTCGTCAGCAGGTGCCATCCAGGATGGCGCCCTGTTCACGTAAGGTCTGGCGCAGCCGGCCGACCGGTATGTCGCGCAAGCTCGCATGATTCGTCTGGCCGGCAGCCATTGCGGTCAGGCTGCCCGCCGCCTGCCCCATCGCCATGCAGCTTCCCATGACGCGCGCCGATCCCTGCGCCTCCCGGCTGGCCGAAAGGCAGCGCCCGGCGATGACGACATTGTCGATGCCCTTCGGCAGCAGGCTCGCGAGCGGAATATCGTACGAGCCACCATCCGCTACGGGGATGCGGATCTGCCCGGTCCCATCCTGATGTATGTCGACGTGGTGGCACCCCTTCGCTACGCCGTCATCGCGCTTTCGGGCTTCCAGCACGTCTTCGGCGGTCAGGATATAATCGCCCACGACCCGCCGCGTCTCGCGGATCCCGATACGGGGCGACATGCCCGATATGCTCGCGTCGCCGAAGCCCGGAACAAATTTGCGAAGGAATTCGGCGCACTGGAATACCTGGCCGGACAGGACGCGAAGCGCCGTCGCCATGTTATCCGAACGGGTGGGATCGTCGAGCGTGATGCGGGTGGCGTTTATGCAGACTTCGCGTCGCATTTCCGAAGTCGGCTGGATCATCACCAGAGCCGTGGGGAACATGTCCCCACGGTCGATCGCGCTCCCGAGCAGCGGGCCATCGCCCTTGAAGAAGACGCAGGGCTGTCCCTGACGATAGATTTCCTCGGTGATCTCCCGATCGGTGCGCCCGCCCCGGATCGCCTCACTCTCGCCAACCGCCACACATTCCGGGTGGTCCCGAACGTAGGAAAGCAGCGTTTCACTGTTCACATTGGCCATGCGGAACATCATGGACATCGGCTGGGGCTTCTCGTCGCGGCCCACGCTCAACATGCCCGCGCCGGCCATGGCACAGAGGTCGCCGTCGCCCGATGCATCGACAAACGCACTCGCGGTGAGCAGTTGGCGTCCACCCTTGTTGCGCACGATAAGGCCGGAAATCCTGCCCCCGTCCTGTACCACATCCTCCGCGAGCGTCTGCAGATAGACCGTCACGCCTTCCCCGAACACCAGTCGCGGGATTGCGATCTTCATGATCTCCGGATCGTAGGCGACATACTGGATGAGACGCCAGTCGTTCAGCTTCGCGACGAAGCCTCCCATGTCCCGGCAAAGCTGGAGGAGATCATTGAGCACACCACCGACAGTATCCTCGCCACGGCCGTTGATGGCACCGTCGACGGTCATTCCGGTCAGCAATTCTCCGCCGAGCATCTGTCCGGCCTCGACAAGCGCCGTGCGCGCGCCGTTGCGAGCCGCCGCCACAGCGGCCGCGATGCCCGCACTGCCGCCCCCAAGCACGATAACGTCGTAATCCTGGCTTCTCACGGTCGATCTCCTCGTTGTCGCGCTACGACCTTATTGCAATCTTGGATCCATGATGCAATATGCCTCATGCAATTGATGACAGGAGGCATGCCCATGCAGTGGGGCAGGCTGGACATAGCGGGGGCATTTTCCCGACGCCGGACCGCAGCCGATTCCGTGGTTCGCGACCCCGCGACCGGCGCGGTGGTCGGCTATATCCCGAGCATGCCCGCAGAGGCGGTCGAAGCGGCGATTGAGGCTGCTCATAACGCGTTTGCGGAATGGTCCGCTGTCGCATCGCCCAAACGGGCCCGATTGTTGCGCCGCCTGTCGCAGCTAATCGGCGACCACACGGACGATCTCGCCGAGCTTCTTACCGCCGAGCAGGGCAAGCCGCTAGCGGAAGCCCGTGCCGAGATCGGCTCGGCGGCGGCCTATTTCGATTTCTTCGCCGACGAAGCACGGCGCCTGAATGGCGAAATCATTGCTTCCTCGCGTGCCGACAGCCGCATCCTGGTCAGTCACAAGCCGATCGGCGTCGTCGCGGCCATCACACCCTGGAATTTCCCGGCATCGATGGTGGCGAGGAAAGTGGCCCCGGCCATTGCCGCCGGCTGCCCCGTTATCCTCAAGCCCGCGCCCCAGACCCCGCTTTCGGCGTTGGCCATGGCCGTGCTGGCGCGCCAGGCAGGTCTGCCAGATGGCGTCTTGCAGGTCGTGACCGGAGATGCCGCCAGCATCGGCACCCTCTTGACGCACGATCCGCGTATCGGCTTTTTGAGTTTCACCGGTTCGACGGCGACGGGCCGCCTGCTTTATGCGCAATGCGCGGGAACGATAAAGAAGCTCGGTCTGGAACTGGGCGGCCACGCCTCCTTCATCGTCCTGCCCGACGCCGATCTCGACAAGGCTGCCGCCGCGGCGGCGGCCGCCAAATTTCGCAATTCCGGCCAGACATGCGTCTGCCCGAACAGGTTCTTCGTCCATGAAGCCGTCTATGCCGGGTTCCTCGAACGCTTCCTCGCGCATGTGGACCGGCTTGTCCCGGGCGACGGGCGTGACCCGAAGAGCACGCTTGCTCCCCTGATCGACGAACCGGCGCTGGCGAAGGTGGAGCGTCACGTGGCGGACGCCATCGCCAGGGGCGCGCAATTGACCCGCGGCGGGCGCCGCGCCGCCATCGGCGGCACCTGGTATGAGGCTACCGTCCTGGAGGGCGTGGACCAAACCATGCTCGTTTCATGCGAGGAGACATTTGGCCCGGTCGCGGCGATCAGCAGCTTCACCGATCCGGACGACGTCAGGGCGATGGTCAACGCTTCATCCTACGGCCTGGCCGGTTATATCTGGGGACGTGACATCGCAACGCTTTTGAAGACCGCCGAATCGCTGGACCTTGGCATGGTCGGCATCAATGCCGTCCACCTCGGCATGGAGATGGCCCCGATCGGCGGGGTCAAGCAGTCCGGGCTCGGGCGTGAGGGCGGTCACGCGGGGATCCTTGAATATTGCGAGCAGCAATATCTGCTCGTCGGCGTATGACCCGCCGCCTCCATCATAACAAGGACAGTGCAGAATGGAGCAGACATGTATAGCCGGCCGCGCCTGACCACCTGGCTTTACCTGTCGCCGCTGCATTTGCTGCTGCTTGCCGTCCTGACGTTGCCGTCCTTCTACGTGCTGTGGCTCAGCCTGAACCAGTCCACCTACGGCACCGGTCTCACCTGGGTCGGCCTGGACAATTATCGCACCGTTTTTGCCGACGGCTATTTCTGGCGCGCCGCCCTCAACACCTTCTTCGTCGTCAACGGCGTGGTCTATGTGGAGCTTGTCGTCGCGCTCGCGCTTGCCGTGCTGTTCGTGTCAGGCGTACCGCTCCGCGGCCTGATGTTTGCATGCATCCTGATGCCTTATGCCATCTCCGAGGTCGTGGCGGTGCTGGTCTGGAAGATGATGATGGACCCGAGTATCGGAACCATCTCCCGGACGCTCGAACTCATGGGCTTCGGCCTGCTGAACTGGAGCGCCTCTCCGACCATAGGGCTGACGCTTGTGGGCGTCATCAACGTCTGGATGAACCTGCCCTTCACTTTCCTGATGATCTACTCCGGACTGCTGGCGATCGACACTTCGCTCTACGAAGCCGCCCACATCGATGGCGCGACGCGCTGGCAACGCTTCACGCGCATCACCTTGCCGCTGTTGGTTCCGACGCTGCTGATCGCGCTTATCTTCCGTCTCATCTTCGCCTTCCGCATGTTCTCGGAGGTATGGCTGCTGACCAAGGGCGGACCGGCGCGCATGTCGGAAGTGCTGGCGGTCTATCTGTACGAGCACGGCTTCCGCTACGGCGATTTCGGCATTGCCGCGGCTACGGGCTGGATGATGGTAGTGGGTTCGCTCCTGTTGGCATCCGTATTCCTGCTCGCCATGCAGCGCAGCATGAGGGGGGCGTGATGCACAACAGCTTTTCACCCCTCGAACGTTTCGTACGCGGCCTTTTCCTCGCCTTCATGCTGGTATGGTCGGTCGGCCCGATCTTTTTCATCGTGCTGTCCTCTTTCAAGCGACAGGTCGATATTTTCGTCTATCCGCCGAAGCTGATTTTTGTGCCGACGATCGATAATTATCTCAAGCTGGCAACCCAATGGAACGGCTTCTTCCATGCGATGGGCAACAGTTTGATCGTGGCCATCGGCGCCACCGTTCTAGCTGGAATCGTCAGCTTTCTCGGCGGCTATGCCTATTCACGCTACCGAAGCAGGCTCACCTCGTGGACGGCGGTCTACATGATCGCCGTGCGCGTGCTCCCTCCGATCGTCGTCACGCTGCCGCTGTTTCCCGTCGTCGACCGTCTCGGCCTCAGCGACACGCACATCCTTCTGATCCTGCTCTACGCGACGTTCTGGGTGTCGCTGAACACGATGATAATGAAGAACTTCTTTGACCAGATCCCGTATGAACTGGACGAGGCCGCCTATGTCGACGGCGCAACCGAATGGCAGCTTGTAACCCGCATCCTGATACGGCTGACGCTGCAGGGCATGGCGGCGGGCTCAATCTTCGTCTTCGTCTATGCGTGGAACGAATATCTGTTCGCGATGATCTTCACCACCAACAACGCCAAGACCGCACCGCTGATCCTTAGCGAGCTGATGGGGGCGATCGACGGGACGGTGTGGGGCGTCCTCTTCGCGGGGGTAACACTGCAACTGGTGCCGGTTGTGCTCCTGGTCACATTGGCGCGCCGCTATCTGATTGCCGGGCTGACTGCGGGGTCGGTGAAGGGTTGAGGCCCGACCGGAACAGCAATGATGACCAATTTCGAGACATACGACTACATCGTTGTGGGCGGCGGTTCGGCGGGCTGCCTGCTTGCCGCGCGGCTCAGTGACGACGCCAACGCTACCGTGCTCTTGATCGAGGCCGGTCCCCGGGACCTCAATCCCTGGCTGCACGTGCCCTCTGGTTTCTTCAAGACCATCAACAACCCACGCTACGACTGGCGCTATAAGACAGAGCCGGAGCCCGCTCTCCACGACCGCGAGATAGCGTGGCCGCGCGGGCGGGTCCTGGGAGGGTCGAGCGCGATCAACGGCCTGATCTACATCCGGGGCCAGGCCGACGATTTCAACGACTGGGCGCAGCGCGGCAATCCCGGATGGAGCTGGGCCGATGTGCTGCCGGCCTTCCGTAGCGTCGAAGCGCAAGCGCGCGGCGCAAGCGAGTTCCATGGAGAAGAGGGCGGGCTGGGGGTAGAGGATCCCGACGTCGCTCTGGAACTCGTCTCCCGTTTTGTCGAGGCGGGCCGGCAGGCCGGATTGCCTCTGAACGACGATTTCAACGGCGCCGACCAGGAAGGTGTCGGACGCTTCCAGCTCACGACGAGGAATGGACGCCGGTCCTCTAGCGCCCGTTCCTTCCTTGCGAGCGCTGCACGTCGTCCAAACCTGCGCGTTCTGACTTCTGTCGGGGCGGAACGGCTTGAGATCGAAGACCGCAAGATGCGAGGCATCCATTGCCGCCGCGACGGCGTCCGCCTGTATTTCGGCTGCCGCCGCGAAATCGTGCTGACGGCGGGCACGATCGGCTCCACGCAGATCCTGCAACTCTCCGGTATCGGAGATCCCGAAATGCTCCGCGCCGCCGGCATAAAGACGATACACGCCCTTTCGGGGGTCGGGCGCCATTTGCAGGATCATTTGCAGTCACGGCTGATGTTGCGGCTCAATCGTCCGATCAGCCTGAACAACCTCACTCGCGGCTCGTTCAGGAAACTGCTGATCGGGCTGGACTATGTCTTTCGCCGCAAGGGGGTGTTGAGCTTCGGCGCCTCGCTTGCGGGAGGCTTTGCCCGGACATCGCTGTCGCCCGACCGGCCGGACGTGCAGCTCCATTTCCAGCCGCTCAGCCTGGACAGCTACGATGGCGGCCTGCATTCCTTTCCCGGCGCGACGATCTCGGCCTGCCAATTACGCCCGCAAAGCGAGGGAACCATCTTCGTCGCCTCGCCCGATCCCGCCGCGCGCCCGGAAATCCGCGGCAACTATCTCTCGACCGAACGCGACCGCCTGACGATGATCGAGGGTTTCCACTGGGCCCGGCGCATCGCGGCGGCGCCGGCGCTGGCCGAGATCGTCGCCGAGGAACACAGGCCCGGATCCGAGGTCCAAAGCGAAGACGAGATACTGGATTTCATCAGGGCGACCGGCAGTTCGATCTACCATCCGAGCGGGACATGTCGAATGGGGCCCGACCCTGAGCGCGGCGATGTCGTGGACGCCCGGCTCAGGGTGCACGGGCTTGCCGGCATCCGGGTGGCCGACTGCTCGATCATGCCCCGCCTCGTCTCCGGCAACACCAACGCGGCAGCTATCATGATCGGAGAGCGGGCCGCCGAATTCATAAGAGAAGACAGGGCCGCCTCGATCGAGGCGCGGTCGATGACAGCGAGCCGATCCTAAAACGCAAGGACAATTTCTCATGGCGGAAGTCAGGCTTTCAAATATCCGGAAACTCTACGGCAAGATCGAGATCATTCCATCCCTGGACCTGGATATCGACGACGGGGAATTCGTCGTCCTGGTCGGCCCATCGGGATGCGGCAAGTCCACATTGCTGCGCATGATCGCCGGGCTGGAGCCGATCAACAGCGGCGACCTGATGATTGCGGGCGCGCGCGTCAACGATCTCTCTCCCAAAGAGCGCAACATCGCGATGGTCTTCCAGAACTACGCCCTCTACCCCCATATGACGGTCCGGGAGAACATGGCCTTTTCCCTGCGGCTGGCCAAGGCTGACAAGGCGACGATCGACGGGCATATAGGCAGGGCCTCCGAAATCCTCGGGCTGGCGCCTCTGCTGGAGCGTCTTCCGCGCCAGCTTTCAGGGGGACAGCGGCAGCGCGTCGCCATGGGCCGGGCGATCGTGCGCGATCCATCGGTATTTCTGTTCGACGAGCCGCTTTCGAACCTCGATGCCAAACTGAGGGTGCAGATGCGCACCGAAATCCGCAGTCTTCACGACAGGCTGAAGGTGACGACGATCTACGTCACCCACGACCAGATCGAAGCGATGACCATGGCCGACAAGATCGTCGTATTGCGGGAAGGCTGCGTCGAGCAAGCCGGCCGACCGATGGACCTGTATTCGCGGCCTGCGAATTTGTTCGTGGCCACGTTCCTCGGCAGTCCCGAAATGAACCTTCTACCGGCAACGCGTGATGCGGCCGAGTTCGATCTCGGGGAAGACGGAAAATTGTCGGGCGGAGCAGATTTCGGCGAAACCGGACCGCGTGACATCACCGTCGGCGTGCGGCCTCACGACATTATGCTGAAGCCGGCAGACCAGGCGAAATTAAAAGCCACAGTGGCCGTGGTGGAGCGGACGGGAGCGGAGACTGTCGTAACCTGCACCCTTCCCAGCGGCAGACATGTCTGCGCCGCGATGCCCGGACAGGTCGCCGTCAACGCGGGCGAACAGGTAGGCTTGGGGTTCAACCCCTTGCAACTCCACTATTTCGATACCGGAAGCGGCAAAGCGCTCGCCGCCTGACGTTTCCAGGACGCCTCAACTCACCTCACCCTTTGCGGATATTGCGGGTCAGCCGCTCGAATAACCAGTAATGGCGCGAGCAGGACCCCTGATGCACAACCTGCAATGCCCGCTCTCTTGTTGTGAGACACCTTATCGTCAAAGGCCCGAAAGGCTCAAAACCGTCGTCGGGCCTGCGAGGACGTGGTGGATGCGGCGATCCGTAACCGGACGCCGTCGTGGCCGGTTTCCCTTGGGGTTCCGCACGAAAACTGTTGCGGCGCCGGTCGTCAGGTTGCGGAGCGCGCCAGCCGGGCGAGCGACGATCCGCGCCGATGTCGGGGAAAAGCGGTCAGGCGGCCTGAAGCATCTTGCCGACCTCGTTGACGAGATCGCGCAGATGGAACGGCTTGGACAGCACCTTGGCGTCCTTGGGTGCGTTGGAATCGGGGTTGAGCGCCACAGCCGCGAAGCCGGTGATGAACATGACCTTCAAATCGGGATCGATCTCGGTCGCCCGCCGCGCCAGTTCTATACCGTCCATCTCCGGCATCACGATATCGGTGAGAAGAAGCGAAAATGGCTCCTCGCGCAGCCGCTCGTAGGCGCTGGCCCCGTTGTCGAAATCGCTGACGTCATAGCCGGCGCGTTCCAGCGCCTTGACCAGAAAACGACGCATATCGTCGTCGTCTTCAGCCAGAAGAATGCGTACCATCTATCCCGTCCGAATCTCGATATGGCCGCCTGGGAGACGGCGCATTGTCCACCGCCCTTATATGAAGAACGTTCGGTAAACATCAAGTGAATGCGCGGGCGCCCGGTCCGATCCATGCAGGACAAAGCGCCACTGGACACTCCATCCGCCAGATGGCACGGTTCAGGACAAACAACATTCGCGTGTGGAAGCAGCCTCGTCCGATGACAGCCGTGCCCGATTTCCCAGTCGACCAGGCCTTCGAAGTGCGCGGCGCGCCTGGCCAGCAATTTCCCTTCGTCCTCAACTCGCCGCATAGCGGCCGGCACTATCCGGAGCGTTTCCTGGCAATGTCGCGGCTTGACCGCAACGCCATACGCCGCTCGGAAGACAGTTTCGTCGATGAACTCTTCGCCGGCGCGATGGCGCTCGGCGCGCCGCTGCTGGCGGCGCATTTCCCGCGCGCCTATCTCGACGTCAATCGCGAGCCCTGGGAACTCGATCCTCGCATGTTCGCCGAGCCCGTTCCGCCCTTCTGCAACATCCGGTCGCCACGCGTAGCCGGCGGGCTGGGCACCGTTCCACGCATCGTCGGCGAGGGCCAGGACATCTATTTCCGCCGCCTGCCGCTTCAGGAGGCCGTGAGCCGCATCGACGGCATCTACAAGCCTTACCATGAACAGTTGAAGCGCCTGCTCGCCACGACGCATATGCGCTTCGGCTACGCGGTGCTGATCGACTGCCACTCCATGCCGGCGAGCATCCGGGTCGGAGAGACCGGCATCAGGCCCGACTTCATCATCGGCGACCGCTTCGGCACCTCGGCCGCCGCCGCGCTGACCGACTGCACGATCGATACGCTGACGGCGATGGGATACCGCGTCGTCCACAACAAGCCTTATGCCGGCGGCTTCATAACGGAGCATTACGGCCGGCCCGCCACGGGGCTCCACGCTCTCCAGATCGAGGTAAACCGCGACCTTTACATGAACGAGCGCACCTTCGAGAAATCCGACGGTTTCCTGGCGCTGGCGAAGGATCTAACGACGCTTGTGGCACGGCTGATGGAAATGCCGCCCGATCTGTTCCTGCCAATGCCGCTCGCCGCGGAATAGCTCGCGGATCGGGCACGAGAGCGGAGCGCGCATAAAAAAGACCGCGACGCTTTCGCGACGCGGTCGAGTCTAGGGAGGAAACGCCCAAAGAGGGCATAAGCAGGACGAACCTGCCTGATGCCGACTTTATGTTGCATTGCACAAATGTCAAGCGCGTTTGAACTTTATCAACCATTGAAATATTGCAGGCGGATCGTCCCGTCTCCCTCATTCAAAGGATTGCTTCATGATCGTCACCGCCGCCTTCATGCGCCGGATCGCCGAGGTCGCGGCGGCGGAAACCCTGCCGCGTTTTCGCCGGAACGGCGCGGTGGCGAACAAATATGTGGAAGGCTTCGATCCTGTGACCGAGGCCGATCGCGAGGCCGAGCAGGCGATACGGCGCCTGATCCGCGAGGAATTTCCCGATCATGGCATTCTCGGCGAGGAACACGGCCCCGAAAACGAGGCGAGCCGCCTGTGCTGGATCATCGATCCCATCGACGGCACACGCTCCTTCATCTCGGGCATGCCGCTATGGGGAACGCTTGTCGGCCTGACGGATGGCGGCGATGCCGTCGCCGGCATGATGTCGCAACCCTTCACCGGCGAATTCTTCTTCGCGGCGGACGGCCGGTCGACCTATGACGGACCGGGGGGCGCGCGTTCCCTCTCGACGCGCAGAACGACCGACCTCGCCGAGGCAACGCTCTGCACCACCACGCCCGCGCTTTTTGCCGGCCGGAAAAGGAAAGTCTACGACGAACTCGAGAGCCGTGTCCGGCTCGCCCGCTACAGCACGGATTGCTACGCCTACGCCATGCTGGCCGCCGGCAATATCGACCTCGTCGTGGAAGCGGGGCTCCAGCCCTATGACATCGTCGCCCTTATCCCGATCATCGAGATGGCCGGCGGCGTCATCACCGCATGGGACGGCGGCCCGGCCGAGGCGGGCGGCGATGTCGTTGCAGCGGGAACGCCGGAACTGCACGAGACTGCCCGGCAGATGCTGCAAGGCTGATTTTCAGCCTCAGGCCCCGACTGTGACCTCGCCGAGCATGAACGCCTTCGCGGCCGCCAGCATTTGCTCACGGTAGAGGTCCGCCTCCTGCATGATCTCATGGCGCGCACCGTCGATCGTCAGAAGCGAGGCCGATCGCATGCGCCGCGCACAATCCTCCACCGTACGCGTCGAGACCACCCTGTCGGCGCCGGCGGCCACGAAGAGCGTCGGGATATGGATACCGGCGAGAAACTCGCTGTCGGTGGCCATGGCGGCTGCCTTGCACGCGGCATTCACCCAGCCGACGGAAGGACTGCCGAGCGCCAGTTCCGGATGCTCTTCATAGATCGCAACGTTGCGGCGGAAGCGTTCCGGATCGCTGGTCAGGACGTTTCCGTCAAACAAAGGCAATTCATCGTTCCGGCGGCCGCCGAGCCGCATCCCTCCGGCTCCGAAGAACCTTAAAAGGCCCGTCATGCGCTGCAAATTGGGCATGGATAAAGGAAGACCGGAAATCATGAAAAGCGGCGCGCAAAGAACCATGCGCTGCACCTGGTTGACGAGCGCGGACGCGGCGAGCAGTGCGAGCAGCGCTCCGGTCGAATGCGCGAGCACGAAGAGCGGCAGCCGGCAATCCGGCAGCACGATATCCCGGTAGAACTGCTCCAGATCGCCGACGTAATGGGCAAAACGCCGGACATGGCCGCGCCGCGGATTACGCAGCAGGCGCTGCGATCCCCCCTGCCCCCGCCAGTCGAAGGTGGCCACGCCGAGACCAGCCTTCTGCAGATCGCCAATCGTCTCGAAATATTTCTCGATGCATTCGTTGCGGCCCTGCAGCAGGATGACGGTTCCGCGGAACGGCCGCCCCGTCGCCTCGAAAAGCGCATAACGGATGCGCTTGCCGTCGCGCGTCGTGAACGTGTCGGCGGCGGCATTCTCGGGCAGCGGATTGCCGGGGCTGTCGAAAAGCAGGTCCGTCATCTTCCCTATGCCGGGTGATCGTTGCCAGTGGTCGCAACTCACTTGATAAAGCGCCATCGGGGAAAAGCAAAGGCACTGGCAAAGCGTCAAAAAGAAAGCCGGAAGTGCCATTCAGGCAGCTTCCGGCTCCTGACGAACCGAGTGGAAGGGACGTTGCACCCGGCCGGCATTCGCGTGGGCCCGAGAGCGGGCCGTTCCTGCGATTTCGGCTGTAATTTAGGAAGCGACCGCTGAACGTCGTCCGAAGCGGCGGTTCATATACCGTTCATTTTTCTTGGTGTCCCGCAGGCAGGAAACGGCCTTGAAATCGGGTCGGAGCCCACCCAAATCAGTCATGCGGTCGCCGAAAGGGACCGCTGGACGACCGAAAGCGCCAATTCCGGGCTTTCATCAGCGTCCAAGCGCAATTGTGTTGCTCAAAGGAGAACAGACCATGCGTCAAGTTGATTTTTCACCCTTCTATCGTTCGACCGTCGGCTTCGATCGTCTTTTCACGATGCTCGACCAGCTTGCGACGCCGGAAGGCGTGCAGACCTACCCGCCCTATAATATTGAGCGCACCGGCGAGGACGCCTATCGCATCTCGATGGCGGTTGCCGGCTTCTCCGACGACGAGATTTCGCTCGAGGCGCACCGCAACGTGCTGACCGTCAAGGGCGAGAAGAGCGAGGAAGAGGACGGCGACAGCGCCGAATTCCTCTATCGGGGCATTGCCAGCCGCGCCTTCGAGCGACGTTTCCAGCTTGCCGACCATGTCGAGGTGAAAGGCGCCGAGTTGAAAAACGGCCTGCTCCACATCGACCTCAAGCGCAACATCCCCGAAGAGCTGAAGCCCCGGAAGATTGCGATCTCCACCTCCGGCGTGAAGTCGGGCAAGCAGATCGAGACCAAGGCGGCGGCCTGACGCTTCGACGGATTAGCTATTTCGGCGGCGCCCTTCGGGGCGCCGTTTCCATATCGGCGCCCGGCTCCCGCGAACGGCGGTCAGGCGATAAGGTCACCGAAGCGGTCGACATCGTCGGCGGTCGTCGCGAAACTGGTGACGAAACGGCAAAGCGTCTCGTCCTCCCCGATTTCGCCGGCAAATCCGTGCGGCGTCTTCCATGGATGGAAAATCGCGCCCTTCGACTGAAACGCGCCGGCCGTCTCCCTGGCCATGATGCCGAAGACTTCGTTGGCCTCGGGCTTCCACGCGAGCCGGACCGTGCCGGATGCCGCGAAATGCCCTGCCAGTCGCGCGGCCATGGCGTTGGAGTGCCGCGCGGTCTCCAGCCACAGATCGTCTTCGAAATAGGCCTGGAACTGCGCCGCGATGAAGCGTGATTTGGAAAAGAGGTGGGCGGCGCGCTTTCGAAGAAAAGGGATTTCACCGACCTTGGCCGGATCGAGCACCACCAGTGCCTCGGCGCACCAGCAGCCGTTCTTCGTACCGCCAAAAGACAGAAAATCGACCCCGCGCCGCCATGTCATTTCGGCCGGCGTCGTGCCGAGCGAGACGAGCGCGTTGGCAAAACGCGCGCCGTCCATATGGAGCGGCAGGCCGTTATCGCGGCAGATTCCGGCAATCGCGTCGATTTCGGCAAGGCTGTAGACCGTGCCGATCTCGGTCGACTGCGTGATCGAGACCCCCACCGGCTGGCCGGCATGGATGAAGGCGGGGTCGAACTGCCCGATCGCGGCCCCAAGCTTTTGCGGGTCGATACGGCTCAACTCCCCGTCGACGGGATGAAGTCGGGTGCCGCCGGAAAGATATTCGGGCGCGCCGCATTCATCCTCGACCAGATGCGCTTCGCGATGCGCGAAGAAAAGCCCGCCCGGCCGGCTGGCGGCTGTCACGGAAAGTGCATTGGCGGCGGTGCCGGTGGCGACAAAAAAGACGGCCACCTCACGCTCGAAGATTTCGCAAAAAATCTTTTCCACCGCGTTATCGAGGTCGCTCGCGCCATAGGCGGCCGCGAACCCTCCCGCATGCCGGACCAGATTCCCGGCGATTTTCGGATGAGCGCCAGCCCAATTGTCTGAGGCGAAATGCATATTCCTACGATCCGTAGCTGATCATGAAAGACGCAAACCCGGTTACCCCCTTTCACGGGAGAGAGCCACAGGCAAAGCCCGAAAACGGTTCCTGTCGGAGGATTGCCGCGATTGGGGCGAAACGAACGTGCGAAATGGCACCGGTTCACGAAATTAACTTACGTTTCATCCCGCATTTTTTTCTACTTCCGTCTTGTGTGGTTGGGTTTTTTCTGTCATAGCTGAAATAGGACAGTAACACTGACTTATTTGATCGCGTTCCCGGATGACCGGATTGGCGTATAGTGACGCCTCTGGATTTTCGCATGGAGTGGCTCCCCTTTCGAGGGCAAAGGCGCATTCCCGATTGAATCCAGGTACGATCCAACCGCCAGTGCGGCAACATAACGGAGTTGAGAGGATGACGGACGTGACGCCCTCTGTGATGCCAGGTTCAAGACCGGTGGCGCAGACGAAAGCGGCGGCGTTCAAATTCAGTCGAAACGGCCCGGTGCGACAGGGTCTCTACGATCCCAGGAACGAGCACGACGCGTGCGGCGTCGGCTTCATCGTCCAGATGAAGGGCGTCAAGTCGCACAAAATCATCGAGGACGGGCTCCAGATGCTCGACAACCTCACCCATCGCGGTGCGGTCGGCGCTGACCCGCTGATGGGCGACGGCGCCGGCGTGCTCGTGCAGGTTCCCGACCGTTTCTTCCGCGCCGAAATGGCAAGGCAGGGGATCGAACTGCCGCCTGTCGGCCAGTACGGCGTCGGCCACTGGTTCATGCCGCAGGATGCCGAACTGCGCGCGCATGTCGGCACGATCATACGTGAGGCGGCGCAGGCGGAAGGCATTCCGCTTCTCGGTTTCCGCGACGTGCCGGTCGACAATTCCTCGCTTTCAAGGGCGCCCGAGATCGTCGAGGCGGAGCCATTCCACCAGCAGGCCTTCTTCGGCCGGCCGGCGGATATGGAAAGCGACGACGAATATGAGCGGCGTCTCTATATCCTGCGCAAGGTGATTTCCGGCCGCATCTACGACGAGCACGACAAGCGCGATATCGGGTCCTATTGCGTGTCGATGTCGGCGCGGACCATCGTCTACAAGGGCATGTTCCTCGCCTACCAGGTCGGCGCCTATTACAGGGACCTGTCCGATCCGCTGTTCGAATCGGCGCTGATCCTTGTCCACCAGCGCTTCTCGACCAACACCTTCCCGTCGTGGAAGCTCGCCCATCCCTACCGGATGATCGCCCATAATGGCGAAATCAACACGCTGCGCGGCAACGTCAACTGGATGGCCGCTCGTCAGGCGTCGGTCGATTCGGAACTGTTCGGCAACGACATCCAGAAGCTCTGGCCGATCTCCTACGAAGGCCAATCGGACACCGCCTGCTTCGACAACGCGCTCGAATTCCTCTGGCAGGGCGGCTACTCGCTGGCGCACGCGATGATGATGCTCATCCCGGAAGCCTGGGCCGGCAACAAGCAGATGACGTCCGACCGCAAGGCATTCTACGAATACCACGCCGCGCTGATGGAGCCTTGGGACGGGCCGGCGGCGGTCGCCTTCACCGACGGACGACAGATCGGCGCGACGCTCGACCGCAATGGCCTCAGGCCCGCCCGCTATATCGTCACCGACGACGACCGCGTCATCATGGCGTCGGAGGCCGGCGTCCTGCCGGTGGCCGAAGAGCATATCGTGCGCAAGTGGCGGCTGCAGCCCGGCCGGATGCTTCTGATCGATATCGAAAAGGGCGCCATCGTCTCCGACGAGGAGGTGAAGTCCGAGATCGCCGCCAGGCACCCTTACAAGACCTGGCTTTCCAACACCCAGCTCATTCTCGAAGATTTGAACCCGGTCGAGCCACGGGCGCTGCGCAGGGATGTCTCCCTGCTCGACCGCCAGCAGGCCTTCGGCTACACGCAGGAGGATCTGAAGCTTTTGATGGCGCCGATGGCGACCACCGGCCAGGAGGCCGTGGGCTCCATGGGCACGGACACGCCGATCGCGGCCATGTCCGACAAGCCGAAGATGCTTTACGCCTATTTCAAGCAGAACTTCGCGCAGGTGACGAACCCGCCCATCGACCCGATCCGCGAGGAACTGGTTATGAGCCTCGTCTCCTTCATCGGGCCGAGGCCGAACATCTTCGATCTTATCGGCTCGTCGCGGAAGAAGCGGCTCGAAGTGCGCCAGCCGATCCTGACCAATGGCGACCTGGAGAAGATCCGCTCCATCGGCCACACCGAGGACCGCTTCGACACCAAGACGATCGACATCACCTACGCCGCCAACGAGGGCGCCGCCGGCATGCCGGCGGCGATCGATCGCCTGTGCGAGCGCGCCGAGGCGGCGGTTGCCGGTGGCTATAACATCATCATCCTTTCCGACCGCCAGATCGGGCCGGACCGCATCGATATCCCCACCTTGCTTGCAACTGCCGCCGTGCACCATCACCTGATCCGCAAGGGGCTGAGGACGTCGGTCGGCCTCGTGGTGGAATCGGGCGAGCCGCGCGAGATCCACCATTTCTGCTGTCTCGCCGGCTACGGCGCCGAGGCGATCAACCCCTATCTCGCCTTCGACACGCTGACCGAAATGCACCGCATCGGCTACTTCCCGCCGGAAGTCGACGCGCACGAAGTCGTCACGCGCTACATCAAGTCGATCGGCAAGGGCATCCTCAAGGTCATGTCCAAGATGGGCATATCGACCTACCAGTCCTATTGCGGTGCGCAGATCTTCGACGCGGTCGGGCTGAAGAGCGATTTCGTGGAGAAGTACTTCACCGGCACCGCCACCACCATCGAAGGCGTCGGGCTGACGGAGATTGCTGCCGAAACCGTGCGCCGGCACACCGACGCTTTCGGCGACGATCCGGTGCTTCGGCACGCGCTGGAGGTTGGCGGCGACTACATGTACCGCATGCGCGGCGAGGCGCATATCTGGTCGCCGGATACGGTCGCGACCCTGCAGCACGCGGTCAGGACCAGTTCCTGGCAAACCTTCAAGGAGTATTCGGCCCAGATCGACAGCCGCACCGCCGAGGCCCAGACCATTCGCGGCCTCTTCCGCATCAGGACCGCCGAGGAAGCCGGCCGCAAGCCCGTGCCGCTCGATGAGGTCGAGCCGGCGGCCGAGATTGTCAAGCGCTTCTCCACCGGCGCCATGTCCTTCGGCTCGATCTCCAGGGAAGCGCATACGACGCTGGCGCGCGCCATGAACGCCATCGGCGGCAAGTCGAACACCGGCGAAGGCGGCGAGGAAGCGGACCGCTATCTGCCGCTCTATGACGGGTCGGCCAATCCGGAACGCTCGGCCATCAAGCAGGTGGCGTCCGGCCGCTTCGGCGTGACGGCGGAATATCTCGTCAATTCCGACATGATGCAGATCAAGGTCGCGCAGGGCGCCAAGCCCGGCGAAGGCGGTCAACTACCGGGCCACAAGGTCGACGCGACCATTGCCAAGGTCCGCCATTCGACGCCGGGCGTCGGCCTGATCTCGCCGCCGCCGCACCACGACATCTATTCCATCGAGGATCTGGCGCAGCTCATCTACGATCTGAAGAACGTCAATCCGGCGGCTGACATCTCGGTAAAGCTCGTTTCCGAGGTCGGCGTCGGCACCGTCGCGGCCGGCGTCGCCAAGGCGCGCGCCGACCACATCACCATCTCCGGCTACGATGGCGGCACCGGCGCCTCGCCGCTCACCTCCATCAAGAATGCCGGCTCGCCCTGGGAGATGGGTCTTGCCGAGACTCACCAGACGCTGGTGCTGAACAGGTTGCGCAGCCGCGTGGCGCTTCAGGTCGACGGGGGCCTGAGGACCGGCCGCGACGTGATTGTCGGCGCCATGCTCGGCGCCGACGAGTTCGGCTTCGCGACGGCGCCGCTGATCGCAGCCGGCTGCGTGATGATGCGCAAGTGTCACCTGAACACCTGCCCGACCGGCGTGGCGACGCAGGACCCGGTGCTGAGAAAGCGCTTCAAGGGCCAGCCGGAGCACATCATCAACTTCTTCTTCTATGTCGCCGAGGAAGTGCGCCAGCTATTGGCGGATCTCGGGTTCCGAAAGCTCGACGACATCGTCGGACAGTCCGACCTGCTCGAGAAGGAGGAGATGATCGCGCACTGGAAGGCGAAGGGCCTCGACTTCTCGCGGGTCTTCTACAAGCCCGACGCGCCGAAGGAAGCGATCCACCACACAGAAAGCCAGAAACATCCGATCGACGACATTCTCGACCGCAAGCTCATCGAGAAGGCAGCACCCGCGCTTGAATCGAAGCTGCCGGTGAAGATCGAGATGCCCATCCGCAATATCGACCGTTCGACGGGCGCCATGCTCTCGGGCGAGGTCGCCAAGCGCTATCGACACAAGGGGCTGAAGGACGACACCATCTCCGTGAAGCTCACCGGCACGGCCGGCCAGTCCTTCGGCGCATTCCTGGCGCGCGGCGTGACCTTCGAACTGGTCGGCGACGGCAACGACTATGTCGCCAAGGGCCTTTCCGGCGGCCGCCTCATCATCCGTCCGGCCGACGATGCGCGGATCGTGGCGGAGGAATCGATTATCGTGGGAAACACCGTGCTCTATGGCGCGACCGAGGGCGAATGCTACATCCGCGGCGTCGCCGGCGAACGCTTCGCGGTGCGCAACTCCGGTGCGGCCGCCGTCGTCGAGGGTGTCGGCGACCATGGCTGCGAATACATGACCGGCGGCATCGTCGTCGTGATCGGCAAGACCGGGCGCAATTTTGCGGCCGGCATGTCGGGCGGCGTCGCCTATGTGCTCGACGAGGAAGGCGATTTCGCCGACCGCTGCAACATGGCCATGGTCGAGCTCGAACCCGTCCCCGAAGAGGACGACATGCTGGAGAAACTCCTCCACCATGGCGGCGACATCGACCACAAGGGCCGTGTCGACGTGTCGGGCGACATGACCAGCCACGACGAGGAACGCCTCTACCAGATGATCGCCAACCATCTGCATTTCACCGGCTCGACGCGGGCGAAGACTATCCTCGACCACTGGGCGGACTACCGCCCGAAATTCCGCAAGATCATGCCGGTCGAATACCGCCGCGCGCTCCAGGAGATGGAGCGCCTGCGCATGAACGTGGCGGCGGAGTAGAGCTCAGATTGAAAAACCGGATCATCTGGCATATGTCAAAGGCATATGCCAGATGGAGGCGCCCATGAATGCACATGACAAGGACACGAGACAGCGCACGGCGAAACTCTTCCGCAACGGGCGCAGTCAAGCTGTCCGGATACCCAAAGAGTTTGAATTTGAGGGAGACAGCATTCTGATGTCCAAAGACGATGACGGCACGGTTCATCTGCATCCCCGCAAATCAAAGCGGTCGCTTGTGGAAGTGCTCGATTGGTTGAAGGAGCAAGGACCTATCGACGACTTTCCCGGAGACCCTGGGGAAGCCGACATGCTTCCGCTCGACGATATCAAGCTATGAGCCGCTATCTGCTCGATACGAACGTGATCTCCGCAGCAATTCGAATCCCCGGGGGCAAGGTCGATCAAGCTCTGCGCCGGCATCAAAACGAGGAAATCGGAACCAGCCTGATTGTACATGGCGAAATCCTGTTTGGATTGAAAAGGAAGCCAAGCATCAGAGGCAGAGAACGATTGGATGCTCTTCTGGAAACGATAGAGGTGTGGCCGCTCGAGTCTCCCACGGACGAAGTCTACGGCGATATCCGCGCTTCGCTCGAGAAACAGGGACAGTCGATGGGTCCCAACGACATGTGGATAGCAGCTCAAGCGATTGCGCTTGATGCGACGCTTGTCACGGACGACAGAGCATTTTCGCGCCTGTCGCAGTTGAAGATTGAAAATTGGGTTCGGGTCTAGTTCTGCCAGGATAATAGTTATGGGCAAGGTTACAGGTTTTCTCGAGATCGACCGGCAGGTGCACAAGTTCCAGCCGGCCTCCGACCGCATCCGGCATTTCCGCGAATTCACGCTGCCAATGTCGGACAAGGAGGTCGAGAAACAGGCGGCGCGCTGCATGGATTGCGGCGTGCCCTATTGCCATGGGCCAACCGGCTGCCCGGTCCACAACCAGATCCCCGACTGGAACGACCTCGTCTATGCCGGCGATTGGGAGAATGCGATCCGCAACCTCCACTCCACCAACAATTTCCCCGACTGGACGGGCCGCATCTGCCCGGCGCCGTGCGAGGAAGCCTGCACGCTGAACCTCGAGGACATACCCGTCGCCATCAAGACGATCGAGCACGCGATCGCCGACAAGGCCTTTGACCTTGGCTATATCCGTCCCCATCCGGCCGACCACAAGACCGGCAGGAAGGTCGCGATCATCGGTTCCGGCCCGGCCGGCATGGCGGCTGCCCAGCAGCTTGGCCGCAGCGGCCACGACGTGCATGTCTACGAGCGCGAAAGCCGCCCCGGCGGCCTGATGCGCTACGGCATTCCCGACTTCAAGATCGAGAAGCACCATATCGACCGGCGCGTGGTGCAGATGAGCGGCGAAGGCGTGACCTTCTTCTGCGGCGTCAATATCGGCGTCGACAAGTCGGTCGCCGAGCTTCTCGCCGAATATGACGCGGTGATCTATTGCGGGGGGTCCGAAATCCCTCGGCCGGCCGGCATCCCCGGCACGGAGCTTCACGGCGTCCATGACGCCATGCCCTATCTCGTGCAGCAGAACCGTCGCGTCAACGGCGAGGACATCCAGTCGAGAGCCTGGCCGGAGGAGCCGATCCTGGCCGGCGGCAAGCATATCGTCGTCGTCGGCGGCGGAGACACCGCGTCGGACTGCATCGGCACGGCGTTCCGACAGGGCGCCGTGCGCGTCACCCAGCTCGATATCCGCCCGCAACCGCCCGAGCGCGAGGATAAGCTGACGGTATGGCCCTATTGGGCGACCAAGATGCGCACGTCATCTTCACAGGCCGAAGGCGTCGAGCGGGAATTCCAGATCGCCACGCTCGAATTCGCCGGCGAGGAAGGAACGCTGACGGGCGTGAAATGCTGCGAGGTGGACGAGAAGCGCAAGCCGGTCGAGGGTACGGAATTCCTTATCCGCGCCGACCTCGCCTTCATCGCCATCGGTTTCGCAGGCGCGCTGAACGAGGGCGTGGTCGGCGAACTCGGCGATGCGCTGAAGATAGACAAGGACCGTCGCGGCTCCCTCAACGTCGCCGCCAACGAGAACGATTACCGCACCAGCGTCGACAAGCTCTTCGCCGCAGGCGATGTGAGGCGCGGCCAGTCGCTGGTGGTGTGGGCGATCCGCGAGGGTCGCCAGGCGGCGCGTTCCGTCGACGAGTTCCTGATGGGCTCGACCGTGCTACCGCGATAATAACTACGAAAGGGGCCGGCAGGAATTGCGCACCGTCAGCCGGCCCTGAAGCACCTCCCGCCGCGGCGGGCCGTCCGTTTTCCGTTCGAGCCGGTCGAGGATGAGCCGGGCCGCGTGCTCGCCGATCGCCTGGACGGGCTGGGCGACCGTCGTCAGTTGCGGATGGAAGACATCCGCCCAGGGGAAATCGTCGAAGCAGGCGACCGAAATATCCTCCGGGCATGACAGGCCGAGATCGCGCAACGCCTTCATGACGCCGATGACCATCAAATTGTTGGCCGTGAAAACCGCAGTGGGCCGCTCGGGCAGCGTAAGCAATTCCATCGCCAGCCTGTAGGCTTCCGCCTCGCGGTAGTCGCCGCGCCGCACCAGCGTCTCTTGACAGGCGCCGCCGGCCGCTTCCAGCGCGCGCCGATAGCCGATCAGGCGGTCGCGCCCTGTCGACGTGTCGAGCGGCCCCGAAATATAGCCGATGCGCCGATGGCCGAGGCCGAGAAGGTAGGTCACCGCGTCGAACACCCCCTGCTCGTTATCGAGCACGACGGCATCCGTATCGACACCCTCGCAGATGCGGTCGATCAGGACGGCCGGTACGTTCGTGCCTGACAGGATACGCTCCAGATTGGCGTCGTCGCCGGCCGGCGCGATGATGAGCCCGTCGACCATCCGGTCGAGGAGAAGCTGGATCTGCTCGTCCTGCATCTCGATATTTTCATCGTTCGAACACAGCATGACCGCGTAGCCGGCCTTGTGCAGCACCTCCTGGATGGCAGCCACCACATCGGTGAAGAACGGATTGGTGATGTCGGCGACGGTCAGGCCGATGGTGCGCGTCGTGCCCATCTTCAGGCTGCGTGCGACCGCGTTGCGCTTGTAGCCGATGGCGCGGATGGCTTCTTCGATGCGCGCGGTAAGCTCCGGGCTCACCACCGCCGTGCCGTTGACGACAGCGGACACGGTGGCCACCGAGACGCGCGCCGCCGCCGCCACGTCCAGCATCGTCGGACCGCGTGAGCCTCTCGTCCGTCTGCGACGTTTCCCGTCCATTTTCCCGAAACACCCGTTCACCCGGGAATGTGATACCGTGATTTCGGCGTACGGCACAACATTTCGGTGGCGGGTTGCGCGATCAGGCCAAAATGCGGCCGCAAGTCGCAAGAATTCGAGAAAGGCTGAGATGCAGCGCCGTCATTCTCGACCGGCGCGCTCGGCAGATCGCGGCCGTCCGGTTCCTCAATCACGGTGAGCGGACACCCGCCCCTCTTCCAACGCATGGCAGGCGGCGCGGCTTTGGCCATATTCCTTCAGCGGCGGCCGGACCTTGTCGCACGGTTCGAACCGCAAGGGGCAGCGCGGGTGGAAATGGCAGCCCGGCGGCGGGTTGACGGGGTTCGGTATCTCGCCGGCGATCGGCGTCCGTTCCCTGCCCGTCATGTCGATATCGGGCACGGAATCGAGCAGCATCTTCGTATAAGGGTGCTGCGGATCGGAGAAGAGCGTCCGCGCCGGGGCCTCCTCGACCAGCCGGCCGAGATAGAGCACGCCGACGCGGTTGGCGACATGGCGGACGACCGCCAGATTATGGCTGATGAACAGATAGGTGAGCCCCAACCGCTCCTGCAGGTCGCGCAAAAGGTTCAAGACCTGCGCCTGCACCGAAACGTCGAGGGCCGATGTCGGCTCGTCGCAGACGATGAATTCCGGGCTGGAGGAAAGCGCGCGCGCAATGGCGATGCGCTGCCGCTGGCCGCCGGAGAATTCGTGCGGGAACTTGCCGGCGTCGCGCGGATCGAGGCCGACCAGGCTCAAAAGCTCGCCGACGCGGTTCTCTCGCTCGCGCTTGTCCGTGATCAGGTCGAACGCCTTGATCGGCTCCTCGATGATGGAGCCGACGCGCCAGCGTGGATTGAGGCTGGCGAACGGGTCCTGGAAGATCATCTGGATACGCCGGCGGATCTGCCTCTGCTCAGCGCCGCCCAGTTCCTTCCAGATGTCGACGCCGTCAATGCGCACGCTCCCTGCGCTGGGCGGCAGGAGGCCCACCACCATCTTGGCGATGGTGGATTTCCCCGAGCCGGATTCTCCGACCAAGGCATAGGTCTCGCCACGCCGGATCGACATATCGACGCCGTCGACGGCGGTCAGCGTGACCTTGCCGCTGCCTTCCAGCACACGGTTCAGCCAGCGTTTCGACAGGTCGAAGGTGCGCCCGAGCCCCACGATCTCAACCAACGGAGCGTCGGTGCCGTCGTGCGCCGGCCGAGGCCGGGAAAGAGCCTCGACGCTCATGGCTCCGCCCCTTCGCTCGCCCGCACGTCGATCCCGGCGTCAATCGCATTTCGAACGACGGCGGCGGGCGGGGCTTCCCCGGACGCGTCGTGCAGGAAACAGGACGCATCGCTGGCGCCCACGGGATAGATGCCCGGCCGCTCGCGCATGCAGCGGCCGAAGCGGTAGGTGCAGCGCGGATTGAAGGCGCAGCCGGCAGGGATGGCGCCGAGGCGGGGCATGGAGCCTGGAATCTGCTCGAGCTTCTCGTTCGGATCATCGATGAGAGACGGGATCGCCGCCATCAGCCCATGCGTATAAGGGTGCTGCGCCCGCTTGACGACATCGCGCACGGCGCCGATTTCCGCCAGCCGCCCGGCATAGAGCACGCAGACCCTGTCCGCTGTCTCGGCGATCACGCCCATATCGTGCGTGATCAGCATCACCGATGTTCCGCGATCCTTGCAGAGCCGTTTGATGAGGGCGATGATCTGCGCCTGCACGGAAACGTCGAGCGCCGTCGTCGGTTCGTCGGCGATGACGAGTTCGGGGTCGGCCGCCAGCGCCAGCGCGATGACCACACGCTGGCGCATGCCGCCGGAGAACTGGTGTGGATAGGACGACATGCGGGTGCCGGCCGCCGGAATGCCGACCTCGACCAGCAGGCGTTCGGCCTTTTCGGCAGCCGCCTTAGCCGAGATCGCCTCATGCGTCAGGATCGTTTCGGTCAGTTGGTCGCCGATCCGATAGAGCGGGTTGAGGCTGGTCAGCGGATCCTGGAAGATCATGCCGATCCGTTTTCCCCTGATCTGCCGCATCGCCGACGGCGACAGATTGTCTATGCGCTCGCCGGAGAGGAGGATTTCGCCGCCCGCGACGCGTCCGGGCGGATCGAGCAGGCCGATGATCGCCGAGCCGGTGATGGACTTGCCCGCGCCGGATTCGCCGACGACGCCCAGCACCTCGCCAGGCGCGATATCGAAGGAAAGATCGTCGATCGCGGTCAGCACGCCGCGCCGCGTCGGTATCTCGACCCTGAGGTTCCTGACGGAGAGCGCGGCGGTCATCTAAGCTTCGGGTTGAGTGCGTCGCGCAGCCAGTCGCCGAGAAGATTGACGGCCAGGGCCAGAAGCGCGAGCGTGGCGCCGGGGAAGATGGTGATCCACCATTCCCCGGAGAACAGGAAATCGTCGCCGATGCGGATCAGCGTACCGAGCGACGGCTGGGTCGGCGGAATGCCGACGCCGAGGAACGACAGCGTCGCCTCGGTGATGATGGCGAGCGCCAGGTTGATGGTGGCGATGACCAGCACCGGCCCGAGCACGTTGGGCAGAACGTGCCGGAACATGATGGTCGCGGGCCTCAGTCCGATCAGCCGCGCGGCGAGCACATATTCCTTGTTGGCCTCCACCAGCACCGAACCACGCACGGTTCGCGCGTATTGGACCCAGAAGGAAAGCCCGATCGACAGCACCAGCACCCAGAAGACGATATCCTCGTAAGCCCTCGGGCCTGCAATGCCGCGCGCCACCCCGTCGATGATGAGGGCGGTCAGGATCGCGGGGAAGGTCAATTGCACGTCGGCGACGCGCATGATGATCGAATCGACCGCGCCGCCGACATAGCCTGCGATCAGCCCCAGCGTTACGCCGATGAAAAGCGCCAGCACGACGCTGGCGAAGCCCACGGCGAGCGAAATGCGCATGCCGTAGAGGATTGTGGAGAAGACGTCGCGCCCCTGATTGTCCGTTCCAAGCAGGAAGCCGGATTGGCCGCCGTCGGACCACACCGGCGGATAGAGGCTGTCCATGATCGAGATTTTCGCCGGATCGAAAGGATCATGTGGCGCAATCCATGGCGCCAACAGGGCTGCGAGGACCAGGATCACCGTCACCAGCGCCGCCACCATCGTCAACGGCGAGCGGCGGAAGGAATAGAAGAGATCACTGTCGATGACGCGCCGTGCCAGACCCGGCGGGACATCGGCCGGTGTCTCCACCATTTCCGTCAGTTCGCTCATGCCTTGGCGCCCCCGATACGAATGCGGGGGTCGACCGCCACGTAGAGCAGGTCGACGATGAAGTTGATGAGCGTGAACAGGAAGGCGATCAGGAGCAGGTAGGCCGCCATGATCGGGATATCGACGTTCTGCACCGCCTGCAGGAACAGGAGGCCCATGCCCGGCCACTGGAACACGGTCTCGGTGATGATTGAAAACGCGATGATCGAGCCGAGTTGCAGACCGGTGATCGTAATGACCGGCACCAGCGTGTTCTTCAGCGCATGGCCGAAATTGATGGCCCGCCGCGATAGTCCGCGCGCCCGGGCGAACTTGATGTAGTCGGTGCGCAGCACTTCCAGCATCTCGCCGCGCACCAGCCGCATGATCAGCGTCATCTGGAACAGTCCGAGCGTGATCGACGGCAGAATGATCGATTGAAGGCCGGTCCGCGTCAGGAGCCCTGTCGTCCAGTATCCGCCGAGCGAGACGACGTCTCCTCGCCCGAACGACGGCAGCATGCCGAAATTGACCGAGAAGATGAAGATGAGAAGGATGCCGATCAGGAAGGTCGGCAGCGATATACCGGCGAGACTGATCGCCAGAAACAGCCGCGACAGCCAGCTATGCGGATATAGCCCCGTATAGACCCCCATCGGCATGCCGACCACCAGCGCCAGGATGGCGGAGACGATGGACAGTTCCAGCGTCGCCGGCAGGCGTTGGGCGATCAGCGTCGAGACGGGCTGCTTGATCTGGTAGGAAATGCCGAAATCGAAATGCGCCGCCTTGTCGACGAAGCGGGCGAACTGCACGTAGATCGGATCGTCGAGACCGAGTTCCTTGCGCAATTGCGCGCGTTCCGCCGGCGGCGTGTCGTTGCCGACAAGCTGGCTCACCGGATCACCCACGAAGCGGAACATCACGAACGAAATCATCGCGACGACCAGCATCACGCCGATGGCCTGGATCAGTCGCCGAATGGCAAAAGCCAGCATTCAAATATCCTTGGAAGGTCCCGCCCGGACCGCAAAGGCCCGGGCGGATATCAAAGCCGGCGGCTTACTTGATGCTGGCCCAGTAGAACAGGACCTGATCGTCGGAGCGCTGCGTGATCTCGACATTCTTGCGCTTGCCCCAGGACAGCGACTGCTGGTGAAGGGGGATGTGCGAGGTATCGTCGAGCAGGATGCGGTAGGCCTGATGGATCATGTCGTCCCGCTTGGCCTTGTCGGTTTCGACAAGGATCTTGGCGGCAAGCTCGTCGACCTTCTTGTTGCAATAGCCGCCGAGGTTGAACGGCCCGCCTTTGCCCGACGCATCGCGGCAGGTCGCAAGACTCGTGAAGACGTTCCACGAATCGAACGAAGAAGGCGTCCAGCCAAGCATGGAGAAGTCCGTGTCGTAGCCGCCGGGCGCCAGCACCTTGGCGAAGAATTTGGCTTTCGGCTGGGCGTTCAGATTGATGGTAACCCCGATCTTGGCCAGCATCGAAACAACAGCCTGACAGATTTGCGCGTCATTGACGTAGCGGTCGTTCGGGCAGTCCATGCCGACCGTGAAGCCATCCGGATAGCCTGCATCGGTAAGCAGCTTCTTCGCTGCCGCCGGATCATAGGGCCAGCGCTTGAGGTCAGGAGCCGAATAGAGCTGCGGCGCGATCAGGAGCGGCACCGGCGTGGCGAGCCCGCGCATGATGCGCTTGTCGATCGCCTCGATATCGATCGCCTGGTAGAATGCCTTGCGGACATTCGGGTCCTTGAACGGGTTTTTGCCCTTGATGTTGGACGTCGGCAGTTCGTCGCGCATCTGGTTGAAATTCAGGAAGACGACGCGCAGCTCGGGTCCGGTCAACGCGTCGGTATTCGGATCGTCCCTGACGCGCTTGATGTCCTGCACCGGAACGGGTTCGATGAGATCGACATCGCCCGACAAAAGCGCGGCCACGCGGGTGGAATCCGACGCGATCGGCGTGAAATCGACCTCGTCCAGATTGCTCTCGATCTTGCCCCAATAATCGGGATTGCGCTTGAAGACGGTCTTCACGCCGGGCTGATGGCTGACGATCTCGAAGGGACCGGTACCGTTCGCCTCGTAGGCCGAGGGGCCAGGGTTGGTATCCTTGGCCGACACGACCTTCACCGCGCCAACCTTTTCGCACCACTCCTTGTCCATGATGTAGAAGGTGTCCCATTCGGCAAAGAGAATGGGGTTCGGGCTCTTGAGGATCACGTCGACCGTGTTGTCGTCGACCTTCTTCCACTCGGAATCGGCCGGAATGCGCGTTTTCAGGTCCGACCCGTCGGAGCGGACGCGATCCGCCGAAAAGATGACGTCATCGGCCGTGAACGGGTCGCCATTGGCGAATTTGACGCCCTTGCGCAGATGAAACCGCCAATGCAGCGGATCGAGCATCTCCCAGCTTTCGGCAAGGCCGGGAATGACATTGAGATCCTTGTCGCGCCGGGTCAGCCCCTCATAGACGTTGCCAAGCATGCCGAGCGTGAATGTCTCGTTCAGCGAATAGGGGTCGAGCGCGTTCAGCGTTCCCTGGAAAGCGAACCGCAGGGTCTTGCCCTGGGCCATCGCGGGCGATGCCGTCAACATGGTCCCCGCCGTCACCGGCACCCCGACCGACAGCGACAA
The DNA here is from genome assembly GCA_030456445.1 of Hyphomicrobiales bacterium. Classification (GTDB taxonomy): domain Bacteria; phylum Pseudomonadota; class Alphaproteobacteria; order Rhizobiales; family Rhizobiaceae; genus Mesorhizobium_L. The sequence continues at coordinate 14,820 of JAKDNM010000006.1, read as the reverse complement.
GGCGCATAGCGCGCCAGCCACCGCCCGGGGCAGCCTCTCCCAAAATCGTCCCTCTTTCCTCATACTCATGTTCCCTGTTTCTTGTTTCAACTTGATTGTCGGCACGCTCATTCGGGCGCGCCATAGAACGGGATCACCGCGCGTTTCTTGCCTCCCAGGCCGTCAAAGGACCTCATTCGCTCCCGAAGCGCTGAAGAACGGCATCGTCCTGTCTCGTATGGAATTGTCCGGTCCCAAAGTAGCGTTTCTGGCCGAATCGAGGCCTGTCGATCGGAGCCTTGCTAACCGACACATCGTTCTTCGTCCCCTCTCGCGGTGATGCCTGCCCCCGCGGCATCCGCGTTTTGAGAAGGCACCCATTGGTCCGCAAGTCCCCTCTGCATTTGATCGTAGCCAACGGCTTCCCGTTGTCAACGGCAACCGCCAAGCCCGAATGCAGCACCTAATCCGCGATCGGGGCGGCGTTATAAATCTCGTCTCCGACCTTTTCCAGCCAGTCGGTCTGCACCCCGTCAAGGCTTTCCTGAAGCGCGAGATGCACCATTCCTATGGCCGGATCCGCACCGTGCCAGTGCTTTTCGCCAGGTGGTATCCAGACCGTATCGCCCGCCCGGATGGTGCGCAGCGGGCCGTTCTCCGACTGAGCGCGCCCGACGCCTGAAAGAACGTGCAGCGTCTGGCCGAGCGGGTGTGTGTGCCAGGCGGTGCGCGCACCCGGCTCGAACGAGACGCGTGCGGCCCTGATGCGGGCGGGTGCCGGTGCCTCGATCACCGGATCGATCCAGACCGTTCCGGTAAACCACTCGGCCGGCCCCCGGCGCGTCACATGCGTGCCGACAGGAATGATGTCCATGGCGAATTCCTCCTGCTCCGCTCTACCAGCCTCCGGACCGCACGCAAAGCACTTCGCATCTTTGGACCGATCAATTCGATCGGCCGGCGCGCGCCAGCCCATGCGCCACCAGCCGGTCGATGATCTCGAAATAGCCGACGCCGCTCGCCTCCATCGCCTTTGAATACATGCTGATATCAGTGAAGCCGGGGATGGTGTTGAGTTCGTTGACCAGGATTCGCATGTCCGCCGTCACGAAAAAATCGGCGCGCGCCATGCCATCGCAGCCGAGCGCCCGGAAAGCCTGCGCGGCCATCGACCGGATACGCTCTTCGATCTCACCTGGCAGTTTTGCCGGCACCTTAAGCACCGCGCCGTCCTCATCGATATATTTGGCGTCGTAGCTGTAGAAGCCATGGCTCTCCGCCGGCACGATCTCGCCCGGCCGGGAAACGAAAATCCCGCCTTCCGCGTCCTCCAGAACGGCGCATTCGATCTCGCGGCCGTCGATGAATTCCTCGGCCATGAGCTTTCGGTCATGCCTGAAACCTTCAGCGAGCGCGACCTCGAATTCCTGGCTGGCATGAACCTTCCGGACACCGACGGAAGACCCCTGCCGCGCCGGCTTGACGAAGAAAGGCAAGCCAAGTTCGCTTTCAAGCGCCGCAAGCGAAGCCGCCTCGCCCTCATGGATGACGACGGCACGCGCGACCGGCAGTCCGGCCGCCTTCAAAAGCCGCTTGGCGATATCCTTGTCGAGCGCGGTCGCCGAGCCGAGGATGCCGCAGCCGGCAAGTGGCACGCGCGCCACCTCCGCCAGCCCCTGGACGGCACCATCCTCCCCATGCAGCCCATGCAGGACGGGGAACAAAATGTCGATTTTCGGCATTTCATGCGGCACGCCATCCGCTGGGATCGCAATCATCCGCCCCTCGCCGCCCGGCACGAGGCTGACGTCCGTACCGCCTGAGGGGCTTGAGAGAGCGCGATCCTCAAAGCCGCCGAGGAGCCATTTCCCTTCGCGGGTAACGAAGATCGGAACGGCGTCGTATTTCGCCGGGTCGAGCGCACGCATGACGTTGGTCGCCGACATCACCGACACCTCATGCTCGGCGGAGCGCCCGCCATAGAGCACGGCGATGCGCAGCCTTTTGGAGGGATCGACCATGAAAAGCTCCAACGAAACGGGCCGGCACGCCGGGGTGCCGATACATACCCGCCTCGTCGGGTAACATTTTCGGGCGTACCGTTCCATCGCATCGACCATATGGTGCACGGAATTTCCATCACCGCGTTGCCGCTCGCAAAGGAGCGGGTTATGCGAGGCTATGCTTGCCGCCAATACGCTTACGCGCCAGTTCTTCGACCGCCCCGTACTTGCCGTCGCGCAGGAACTGATCGGCGCGCGCCTCCGCTTCGCCGGCGCGGGCGGCATCATCGTGGAGGTCGAGGCCTATGATCGCGACGACCCCGCATCGCATTCGTTCAATGGCGAAACCCCGCGCAACCGCGTGATGTTCGGCCAGCCCGGTCACGCCTATGTCTACCGCTCCTACGGCATTCATTGGTGCCTGAACCTCGTTTGCCAGCCGGGAAGCGCCGTTCTCCTGCGCGCCATCGAGCCGACCGAGGGCCTTGAGGTCATGCGGAGCCGGCGCGGCGTCGAGGATGGAAGGGCCTTGTGCAGCGGGCCGGGAAAGCTCTGCCAGGCGCTCGGCGTCGACAAGTCCCATGACGGTCTCGCCCTTGACGAACCGCCCTTCGCCCTTTGGAGGGCAAAGGCAATGGAAGCCGTCAGCATCGGCAGGCGCATCGGCCTCACGAAAGGCGTCGAGACGCCTTGGCGTTTCGGGCTCGAGGGATCGCGGTTTCTCAGCAAGCCCTTTCGCGCCTGACGCCCCGCACGCGGTCGCGTACCGGTGGGGCGGGAATGTGACCCCGATGCAACAAAAAGTTCATTTGCAATCAATGGGCAAGATCGCATTTTGCCTTTGCGGGACAGGCGGCCTATGGTGACCCTTCGGTGCTCTGGGCAAGTATCGGGGACGTTCCGGGCTAGTACGCGTTGAGGAAAAGGGTGGGGATAAAAGGTTCGAAGCGCCGGTGCCAGGCACTTCTGCTCGCCCTTGCCCTGGCGGCGGCGTGGTCGCCCGCGCACGCGTTCAAGCTGTTCGGCATGAAGTTCTTCGAACGGCCCAGTCAGGCACAGAAGAACGAGGATACGATCGGCGAGCCGGTCTCCTATTCGGTCGACTTCGACGTTTCCGAGGCGACGGGGCTCGACGGTAAATCCGAGACCAAGGATCTGAAGAAGGCCATCGAAGCGGCCTCGGGCCTCTGGAAAGACAAGGATAAGCCGGCTTCCGGTGTGTCGGGCCTGCTTGCCAAGGCGCGCAGCGATTACCGGCGGCTGCTCGATACGCTTTATGGCCAGGGCCGCTATGGCGGCGCGATCAGCATCAAGGCCGACGGACGCGAGGTCGACAAGCTGCCGCCCGACGCCGAGCTTTCCCAGCCGGTGAAAATCAGCATTTCGGTCGATCCCGGCCCGCCCTTCGTCTTCGGCAAAACCCAGATCGTCAATCAGGCGCCCCCTCCGACCGCGCGCAGGGACAAGGTGCCCTTGCCGCAGGATCAGGGTTTCGTGCCGGGGCAGCTCGCTCGTTCCGGGACGATCCTGAAAGCCGACACGCTGGCGACGGAGGCGTGGCGCCAGCAGGGCTATCCGAAAGCAGAGGTGGCGACACAACGCGTCGTCGCCGCCCATCGCACGAGCACCATCGACGCGACAATCGAGATGAAGCCCGGGCGCAAGGCCTATTACGGCCCGGTTACCGTCACGGGCACCGACCGGATGGACCCGGCCTTCGTCGCCTGGATGGCGGGCCTGCCTGAGGGCCATGAATACGATCCCGACGACATCGACCGCGCCAACAAGCGCCTGATGAGGCTCGGCGTGTTCCGCTCCTCCCGCTTCGAGGAAGCGGAAACGATCGATCCCGACGGGCTCATGCCGATGGGCCTCATCGTGCAGGAACGGCCGCTCCACCGCTTCGGCGTCGGCGCCGATTATTCGACGGTGGACGGCGCCGGCTTCCAGACATACTGGCTGCACCGCAACCTGTTCGGGCACGCCGAGAGCCTGAAGCTGGAAGCCAAGGTCGCGGGCTTCGGCAACACCGTCAATCCCGCCGACCTTACCTACCGCGCCGGCGCGACCTTCACCCGCCCCGGCGTCTTCACGCCCGATACGGATTTCATCACCTCGGTGATCGGCGACCGCGAAGTGCTCGATATCTATACCCGTACCTCCGTCACCGGCATGGTCGGTTTCAACCGCATCTTCACCGACGAGCTTTCGGGCAAGCTGTTCCTCACCGGCGGCCCGTCGCGCTTCGACGACGATTTCGGCACGCGCGATTTCCTCGACGTCGGTGTTCTCGGCGGCCTGACCTACGACGCGCGCGACAACAAAATCGACCCGACCGGCGGCTATTATCTCGATGGCATCGTCCACCCCTTCTACGAGTTCAATTACGGCAATCCAGCCGTCCGGATGATGGCGGAAGGCCGCGCCTATTACGGCTTCGGCAAGGACAAGCGCGTCGTGCTCGCCGGCCGGCTGAAGCTCGGCTCGATCGTCGGCCCGTCCATCGCCGAGGCCGCGCCGGACAAGCTCTTCCTCGCGGGCGGCGGCGGCTCTGTCCGCGGCTATGCCTACCGAAATATCGGCGTGCATTTGCCCGGCGGCATCGTCGCCGGCGGACGCTCCCTGATCGAGGCGTCGGCGGAACTGCGCGCCCGCGTCACCGATTCCATCGGGGTGGTCGGCTTCGTCGATGCCGGCTATGTGGGAGCTGATTCCGTCCCCGATTTCTCGGAAAAATTCCGGGTCGGCGTCGGCGCGGGCGTGCGCTACTATACCGGCCTGGGGCCGTTGCGGGCGGATGTGGCCATCCCGCTCGATCGTCGCAAGGGCGATCCTAGCCTGGCTTTCTATATCGGTCTGGGACAAGCGTTTTGAGACGGATCCTTGTTGCCATAGCCCTTCTCCTCACCATCTTTCCGGCCTTCGCGCAGGACAAGGCGGAAGCGGAGAAATCGTATTTCCTGCAATATGTGGAGCAGAAGCTTTCCACGCCGAACCGCAAGATCAGCATCTCCGGCATCAACGGCGTGCTTTCCTCCAGCGCGACCATCGGCCAGATCACCATCGCCGACCGCCAGGGCGTGTGGCTGAAGATCGTCAACGCTTCCATAGACTGGAACCGTGCCGCGCTCCTGCTGGGCCGCCTCGACGTGAACAAGCTCGCGGCCGAAGAGATCGACATGCTGCGCAAGCCGCTGCCCGACAAGGGCCTGCCGACGCCGGAATCGAGCGGCTTCCAGTTGCCCGAATTGCCGGTCTCCATCAAGCTCAGAGAATTGAACGTCGCCAGGATCGTTTTCGGCGAGGGCGTCTTCGGCCTCGGCTCGGAGCTGAAGCTTTCCGGCAGCATCGAGCTTGCCAACGGCTCGCTCGACACGGCGCTCGACATCCACCGGCTCGACGGACCCGGCGGCGAATTCAAGCTCGCCGCCAAATATGCCAACGAAACCAGGAAACTCGACCTCGACCTGTCGCTGGCGGAGCCGGCGAACGGGATCGTCGCCAACCTCCTGAACATCGAAGGCAAGCCGCCGGTCGACATGACGCTGAAGGGCTCCGGCCCGCTCGACAAGCTCGACCTCGCCCTGACGCTGGACGCCGACCACCAGCGCGTCCTGACCGGAACTACGAATATCCGCCGCAGCGACGGCGGCTACGGCTTTTCCGCCAAGCTCGGCGGGCCGATCGCGAAGCTCGTGCCACCGCAATTCCGCGATTTCTTCGGCGCCGACACCAACCTGCTCGCCGACGGCGTCGTCAAGGATTCTGGCGGCATCAGCCTCGACCGGCTGAACCTCGCCAGCAACGCGCTCAAGCTCGACGGCAGCCTGGAGACCACATCGGACGGTTTCCTGCGACGCCTCAAGCTCGACGCTTCGATAGCCGACCCGACCGGCAAGACCGTGCTTCTGCCGGTGCCCGGCGCGCAGACGACCATCCAGAACGCGAAGCTTACTGTCGCCTTCGGTGACGATCCCGACCAGAAATGGACTGGCGAGCTCGATATCGCCAGGCTCGTTTCTTCGACCTTCGCGGCCGAAAAAATCGCGCTCGACATGGGCGGCGTCGCCGAGAACATGGACAACCCCGCATCCCGCCACATCAGCTTCTCCACCAAGGGCAAGGCCTCCGGCATCACCTCGAAGCGCCCGGATGTCGCCAAGGCGCTTGGTAAGGAAATCGACCTCGACATCCAGGGTGACTGGCAGGCCGGCAAGTCGGTCGAATTGTCGAAGGCGCTCCTTTCGGGCAACGGGCTCAACCTGTCGATTGCCGGCGAGATCGCCGAGACCATCTTCAACGGCACGATCAATGTGGACGCATCGAGCATCGCGCCGTTCTCCGGTCTTGCCAGCCGCCAGCTTTCCGGCGCGATGAAACTCGGCGCCAAGGGCCAGTTGAAGCCGCTCTCCGGCGGTTTCGACATGGTGCTCGACGGCAAGGCGACGGACCTGACCATCGACAATCCTTCCGCCGACAGACTGCTCGGCGGCATCACCGCGATCACCGGCCGCGTCGCCCGTGACGAGACCGGCCTGACAGCCGACAAGCTCAGGGTCGAAAACCAGCAACTCACCCTTACCGCCGACGGCAAATTCGCCACCGGGCAGGCGGATTTCGGCTTCGATTTCACGCTCGCCGATCTCTCGCTGACCTCGAAACAGGCGAGCGGAAAATTGACCGCCTCGGGCCGCGCCAAGGGCGACAATGGCCGTATCGCGCTCGCCTTCAAGGCCGAGGTGCCGGACGGCACGCTGGCCGGAAAGAAGCTGGCTAATGCTGCCATGAATTTCGACGGCCTCCTCCAGGAGGGCGACCTTTCCGGCAAGCTCGACGGCAATGCCACACTCGACAATGCGCCGGTCTCCCTAGCCTCGAACATCGCCCTCGCAAATGATGAGAAGCGGCTGACGGACCTCTCCTTCACGGCCGGCGCGACGCGGCTTTCGGGCAATGTCACGCAATCGGCCACCGGCCTCCTCGACGGCAAGCTCTCGCTCGCCTCGACGGACATTTCCACCGCCGCAGCGCTCCTTCTGCAACAGGCAAGCGGCGCGGCCCATGCCGACATCGCGCTCTCGAATGCGCAAGGCAAACAGGCCGCCGACATTTCCGCCAAACTCGATGGCGTCACTGTCGGCGATAACCATATCGGCCAGGCCCAACTCAACGCGGCAATCGCCGATCTGTTCGGCGTGCCGGCCGTGGACGGCTCGATCAAGGCAACAGACCTGACGGTGGCGAAGATCGACGTGACGAGGCTCGATGCCGACGCCAGCCGCAACGGCGACGCCACGAAATTCACCGCGACCGCCAAACTGAAGAACGGCACGGATGCCGCCGTCGCCGGTTCGCTCGCGCCGGAAAATAACGGCTATCGTCTGAAGCTGACGCAAACCGATCTGAAGCAGGGCAGGCTTTCCGTCGCCCTTGCCGAGCCCGCGAGCATCCTCGTCCAGGGCCAGAACCTCGAAATCGACAGCCTGTCGCTCAACACCGGTGGCGGACGCATCGACGCCAAAGGAAAAATCGCCGACACGCTTGATCTTGCTGTGAATATAAAGGCGCTGCCGCTGGCGATCGCCAATGCCGTGCGCCCCGACCTCCGGGCGGGTGGTACCATCGACGGGACGGCGAGTGTTTCGGGAGAACGCGCCAATCCGGACATCAACTTCTCGCTGCAGGGCAAGGGCCTGACCGCCGCCGTCCTCAAGCAAGCCGGGCTCTCGACCGTCTCCGTCGACGCCAAGGGCAATTCGAGCGGGCAGATACTGCAAGTCGACGCCAACGTCACCAGCCCCGAAGGCCTGCGCGCGGCGGCCAAGGGCAGCGTGCCGCTCGGCAATGACGGCCATATCGCCATGAATGTCGACCTCGCGGCCTTCCCGCTTGCCGCGCTGAACGGCGTGGCCAAGGGCCAGAATTTCGGCGGCAAGCTCTCCGGCTCCGCCAGGATCGGCGGCACGCTTGCCGATCCGACCGCCGATTTCAGCATCGACGGCAACCGCGTCTCGGCGGCCCCGCTCGAAAATGCCGGCGTCACCTGGCTCGATGTCAAGGCGGCCGGCCGCTACGAGGGCAAGGCGGTGACGCTGCGCTCGGCAACCGCGAACTCTCCTCAGGGCCTGTCCGTTTCGGCAAGCGGCCGCGTGCCGCTTTCCGGCTCCGGCCTCGCCGTAAGCCTAGACGGCAAGGCGCCGCTCACCTTGGCCAACCGCCTGCTGGCCGATCGCGGCGCGCAGGCCTCCGGCATTTTGGCGCTCAACGCCAAAGTTTCCGGCAGCATCCGCAAGCCGCTGATCAATGGCGGCTTCTCGACCTCCGGTGCCAGGTTCATCGATCCGGAGACGAACCTTCGCCTCGACAACATCGCGGTCAACGGCTCGATCTCCGGCGAAACCGTCACGCTGCGCTCGGTGACGGCCTCGCTCGGCAAGGGCGGCAAGATGACCGTCACCGGCACGATCTCGACCAACGCGACAGCGGACTTCCCGGCCAATATCAAAATCGTGCTCGACAACGCGCGCTATGCCGACGGCAACATGGTGGTGGCGCGGCTGAACGGCAACATCACGGTCACCGGCCCGCTGATCCGCGATCCGCTCATTTCCGGCAACGTCGATGTAGAGCGCGCCGAAATCACCGTGCCCGATACGCTTGGCGGCGGCGCGGCCGGTATCAGCGTCAAGCATCTCAACCCGCCCCCGAAGGTCGCCGCGACGCTTGCACGCGCGCATGCCGACGACGGCACGCCGGTGCCGACCAGCCGCCCGAGCGTGGCGAAACTCGACCTGACGGTGCGTGCGCCGGCGCGCGTTTTCGTGCGCGGCCGCGGGCTCGACGCCGAGCTTGGCGGTGAAATCAAGCTCACCGGCCCGGTCACTGGTATCCGGCCGGTCGGCGGCTTCAAGCTGATCCGCGGCCGTCTCTCGATCATCGGCCAGCGCATCGTCTTCACCGAAGGCGAGGTTACTATGGTCGGCGACCTCGATCCGATGGTCCATCTGGTGGCGACATCCGAAGGCACCGACATCACCGTCTTCGTGACGGTCGAAGGTCGGGCGTCCGATCCGAAGATAACTTTCTCCTCGCAACCCGCGCTGCCGCAGGACGAGGTTCTGGCGAGACTGATCTTCAACCGCTCCGTCAACGACCTTTCCGCCTTCCAGATCGCGCAGCTCGCCGCCGCCGTCGCCGAGCTTGCCGGCGGCTCGAACACGTCGCTGCTCGGCAATCTGCGCAAGGCGATCGGGCTCGACGACCTCGACGTGGTGACCAATGAAAAGGGCCAGACGGCGGTACGCGCCGGCCGCTACATCCGGGACAACATCTATCTCGGCGTCGAAGCAGGCGCCGAAGGCGACACCAAGGGTACGGTCAATCTCGACATAACCAAACAACTGAAGGCCAAGGGCGCGCTCGGCACCACCGATTCCAGCCTCGGCCTGTTCTACGAGAAGGATTATTGAGAGGACGGTTAAACCGCCTCGCCCATCACCGAAATGATCGACGCGGCAAGCGTGTCGAGCCGGTCTTCCGGCAGACCGGCGACGTTGATGCGGCTGTCGCCCACCATGTAGACGCCATATTCGCTGCGCAGCTTTTCCACCTGCTGAGGCGTCGCGCCGATACGCGAGAACATGCCACGGTGGCGGGCGATGAAATCGAAGCGGTCGCTGTTCGACTGGCGCCTCAGCGCGTCGGCAAACCCCTCGCGCAGCGACACCATCCGCCGCCGCATGGTTTCAAGCTCTTCCTTCCAGCTCGCGGTCAGGTCCTTGTCCTCAAGGATGATGCGGATGGCTGCCGCTCCGTGGTCCGGCGGCATCGAATACATGCCGCGCGCCACCGACAGAAGCTGGCTGTAGGCGATGTCGGCTTCCGCCGAACCCTTGCCGAGCAGAAACGCCGTGCCGACGCGGTCGCGATAGACGGCGAAGTTCTTGGAGCAACTCGCCGCCACCGCCATTTCCGGCACGCGCGAGGCGAGCAGCCGAACGCCGAAAGCATCCTCTTCCAGCCCGTCGCCGAAGCCCTGATAGGCAAGGTCGATGAAGGGGAACAGCCCGCGCGAAACGAGAAGGTCGGCCACCGCCTCCCACTGCCCGTGATCGAGGTTGGCTCCCGTCGGGTTGTGGCAGCAGCCATGCAGCATGACGATGTCGCCCGGCGCGGCCTTCCTTAACGCCTCCATCATGGCGTCGAAGCGGACCATGCCCGTCGCCGCGTCGAAATAGGGATATTCCTTCGTCGTCACGCCGGCGGCGCGGATGAGCGGCACGTGGTTCGGCCATGTCGGATCGGAAAGCCACACCGTCGCGCCCGGCTTCGCCCGCGCGATGAGTTCGGCCAGGATGCGTAGAGCCCCCGACCCGCCCGGCGCCTGCGCCGCCCGGATACGCCCCCTGTCGGCGTCCTTCCCGAAGACGAGCCCGATCATCGCCGCGTTGAAGAGCGGATCGCCGGCCATGCCGACATAGGTCTTCGTGCTCTGCCGCTCGTAGAGAAGTTTTTCGGCTTCGCGCACGGCCGCCATGATCGGCGTGTTGCCTTTCGCGTCCTTGTAGACGCCAACACCGAGATCGATCTTGCCGGGTCTCGGATCCTCGCGGAACTGGCCCATCAGGGCGATGATCTTGTCTGGCGGGGCGGCGGTGAGCGTTTCGAACATCGAACTACCGGAAGTTAAGCAATGACGGGCTCGGCATTACGCGCCTTGCCCGGCTTTTGCAACGCGGCAAGCCTGCCCGCTACCCCCGCCATGACCTCGACCACCGCCTTATCCTTCACCGGGCCGTAGCCACGGATTTCCATCGGCTGAGCGGCAATAGCCGCAAGCGCCTCGATATCGGCCTTGCCGAGCGATGAAAGCAGCCTCTCGACCACGTCTTCATACCAGCCGATCAGTTCCCGCTCGCTTTGCCGCTCCGCCGTATGGCCGAACGGATCGAAGCCCGTACCGCGCAGGAATTTCAGCCGCGCCAGCACACGAAACGGAACCTGTATCCACTGCCCGAACGCTTTTTTGTTCGGCCGACCGCGCGCGTCATGGCCGAGCGGCAGGAAGGGCGGCGCAAGATGGTAGTGAACCTTGAAATCGCCCTCGAACTCCTGCTTCAGTTTCTCGGTGAAACCCGTCTCCATATGGAGCCGCGCCACCTCATATTCGTCCTTGTAGGACATGAGCTTGAACAGCGAACGGGCAACCGCCTGCGTAAATGCTTCCGAGCCGAAAGGTTGCTCGGCCCTGCGAACGCGGTCTACAGTAGTGCGATAACGCGCCGCCCAGGCCGCATTCTGGTAGTCCTTCAGGAAAGCCTCGCGACGAGCCACGATCTGGTCCAGCGTTTCCTTCCGCCAGCCCTCTTCCGCGTCGGGCACAAGCCTCTCGCCGGCCGCCGCCAGCCGGCCGGCAGCGAAGGCGGCGACATTCTTCTCGATCTCGACGCCGTTCAGTTCGATCGCGCGGGAAAGCGCCTCGAGCGAGACCGGCACCAGCCCCTTCTGCCAGCTGAAGCCAAGCAGCAGCATGTTGGAATAAACCGCATCGCCGAACAGTTTCTCGGCCAGCCGGTTGGCGTCGATAGCATCGACATTCTCCCCGCCGAGCACATCGCGGATCGCGTCCAACCGTGTCATCGCCCTCAGATCCGCGTCGCGGAAGCGTACCAGATCGCCGGTCGGCATTTCGGCCGTGTTGAGGACAGCGCGCGTGCCGCGGCGATAGGCGGCCGATGCCTTCGGCGAAGAGGAGACGACGAGGTCGCAGCCGATCAGCGCATCCGCGCTTGCCTCGTCGATCCGCACCTGATGGATGCGGTCGGGGGTAGAGGCGAGGCGGATGTAACTCAGCACCGGCCCGAACTTCTGCGCAAAGCCGGTGAAGTCGAGCACGGAGGCGCCCTTCCCCTCCAGATGTGCCGCCATGGTGACGATGGCCCCGATGGTGACCACGCCGGTCCCGCCGACACCGGTGACCAGCAGGTCGTAGGGCTTCTCCAATGGAGCACTCTCGGGCCGGGGGAGTTTCGCCGCGCGTGCCGAAAAATCCTCCGGGTCGACCGCCTTCTTCCTGCGCCTCGCCCCCTCGACCGTAACGAAGCTGGGGCAAAAGCCGTTCAGGCAGGAAAAATCCTTGTTGCAGGAGGAAAGATTGATCTGCCGCTTGCGCCCGAACGGCGTCTCCTTCGGTTCGACCGACAGGCAGTTCGATTCCACCGAGCAATCGCCGCAGCCCTCGCAGACGAGTTCGTTGATGACGGCGAAGCGCGCCGGGTCCGGCATCGTGCCGCGCTTGCGCCGGCGACGCTTTTCCGTGGCGCAGGCCTGTTCGTAGATGAGCACCGAGACGCCCGGCACCTCGCGCAATTCGCGCTGGATCGGGTCGAGCTTGCGCCGATGGTCGAGCGTCGTGCCGGCAGGGAATTTGGTGACGTCGAATTTTTCCGGCTGGTCGGAAACGATTGCGATACGTTCCACGCCCTCCGCGCGGGCGACGTGCGCGATCGCCTCGACGCTCACCGGCCCGTCGACCGGCTGGCCGCCGGTCATCGCGACCGCGTCGTTATAGAGGATCTTGTAGGTGATGTTGGCTTTCGCCGCCACCGCTTGCCGGATCGCCATCGAGCCGGAATGATACCATGTGCCCTCTCCCAGATTCTGGAAGATGTGGCCGCCCCCGGTGAACCGCGACGAGGCTGCCCAGTTCACCCCCTCGCCGCCCATCTGGATCAGCGAACTCGTCTCGCGGTCCATCCAGCTTGCCATGAAATGGCAGCCGATGCCGGCGAGCGCCTTGGAGCCTTCCGGCACCTTGGTGGAGGTATTGTGCGGGCAGCCCGAGCAGAAATAGGGCGTGCGGGTGGCACCCGCGACCTGGATGATTTGCGCCGCCGATTGCGCCAACGCTTCGGCCCGCGCCGTCAGGCCAAGGCCGGGAAAGATCGCGTCGAGCCGCCGCGCCACGATCGGCGCCAGCAGGCGCGGCGACAATTCGCCCGTCCACGGGATGAGCGGCCGGCCGGCCTCGTCGTTCTTGCCGATCATGCGCTCCGGCTTGTGGCCGGGATAGTCATAAAAGTATTCCTTGAACTGGCTCTCGATGATGCCGCGCTTTTCCTCCACCACCAGCACCTCGCGCTTGTCGCGGACGAAGTCGAGCGCGTCGCGGCGGGCGAGCGGCCACACCATGCCGACCTTGTAGATGTCGATGCCGATCCGGCGGCATTCGGCTTCGCCGAGCCCGAGCAGCCTCAGCGCCTCCATCAGGTCAAGATGCGCCTTGCCCGTGGTGACGATGCCGTAACTCGCTTGCCTGCCGATCCTGTAGATATGCCGGTCGATCGGGTTCGCCTCGGCGAAGGCGTAGACAGCGTTCTTCTTCGCCTCCATCCGCTCCTCGATCTGCGGGCCGGGCAGATCGGGCCAGCGGTAATGCAACCCGCCCGGCGGCGGCGTGAAATCGGGTGCATCGAAAAGGCGCGGCGCGTGAAGCTCGATCGAGGCGGCGGATTCAACCGTCTCCGAGATCGCCTTGAAGCCTACCCACATGCCCGAAAAGCGCGACAGCGCATAGCCGTACTCGCCGAAGGTGAGATATTCGGCCACCGAGGCGGGGTTCAGCGTCGGCACGAACCACGCCATGAAGGCGACATCCGACTGGTGCGGCATCGAGGACGAAACGCAGCCATGGTCGTCGCCGGCCACGACCAGCACCCCGCCATGCGGCGAGGAGCCATAGGCGTTGCCGTGCTTCAGAGCGTCGCCGGCACGGTCGACGCCCGGCCCCTTGCCGTACCAGAGCGCGAAGACGCCCTCGACCTGCCGGTCCGGATTGGTCTCTACCTGCTGCGAGCCGAGCACGGCGGTGGCCGCCAGATCCTCGTTCACCGCCGGCAGGAACTCGATGCGGTTTTCCTCGATGAGCGTGCTTGCGCGCCACAATTCGAGATCGACGCCGCCGAGCGGCGAGCCGCGATAGCCGGAGACGAAGCCGGCCGTGCCGAGCCCCGCCGCGCGGTCGCGACGTGCCTGGTCGAGCACGACGCGCACCAGTGCTTGCGTGCCGGTCATGAAGACGCGGCCGCTTGCCTTCAGATAACGGTCCTCCAGCCGGTAGGAGCGGTCGAGGCGCACCTTATCGTCTTGCATGATCGCCTCCCAAGGTTCGGAGGTGGGATTATATCAATGTTGGGTGGAAGCCTGTTTCAGAATGGCCGGTAAATGGCGGATATCTGGTGAAAATTACCGGATATGATAGGATATCGGAAAATCTTCTCGAGAAAGATGTTTCGGATGTTTCCGCTGACCGACGCCGACCGGCGCCTATTGCAGATTCTTCAGGCCGACGGTCGTATCCCCAATCAGGAACTCGCCGAGCGCGCCGGCATGTCGGCATCGGCCTGCTGGCGCCGCGTCCGCGCGCTGGAGGATGCGGGGATCATCGCGGCCTACCCAGTCGTGCTCGACGCGGAAAAGGCCGGCCTCGCCTTCAGCGCCATCGTGCATGTCACGCTGACGCGCCACGACGCATCCCATGTCGAGACCTTCATCGCGCGCATCGTCGAGCGGCCGGAAGTGCTGGAATGCCTCGCGACGGCCGGTGAGGCGGATTATCACCTTCGTGTCGTCTGCCGCGACAAGGACGCTTACAACGCCTTCCTCGATACGTTTCTATTCCGGCTCCCCGGCATCGCCCATGTGCGCACCAACCTTGTCCTCAAGGAGGTGAAGCTGGGAACGAGACTGCCGGTTTAGGATCAGGGCCTCAGGATGAGTTTCCCCACCGTGCCTCGGGCATGGATACGCTGGAGCACGCTGGCCGCATCGGCGAGACGGT
>JAKDNM010000242.1 GCA_030456445.1 Hyphomicrobiales bacterium | reverse complement strand
TGAACACGCTGCGCCTCTGGACGTCGATGCCGGTCGACTCGATCCTGCTCGACCGGTTCAACGCCGGCGATCACGTCGGCGCCCTGAGCGAAAGCACGCAAGCCGAGACGTTGACGCGCGTGCTCTATCCGGCGGATGCTACGCCAGCCGGACAGGAACTCAGGCTGCGCCAGGAATATTTCTTCTCCGCCGCCTCGCTGCGCGACATAATCGACCGCCACCTGCATGAATTTCCCGACCTGCTCTCACTGCCCGACAAGGCGGCGATCCAGTTGAACGATACGCACCCTGCCGTAGCCGTTCTGGAACTGATGCGGCTTCTCATCGATGTCCACGATTTCGAGTTCGACGCGGCATGGGATAGCGTTCGCCGCACCTTCTGCTACACCAACCACACGCTTCTGCCCGAAGCGCTGGAAAGCTGGCCGGTCCCGCTTTTCGAGCGCCTGCTGCCCCGGCATATGCAACTCGTCTATGCGATCAACGCCAAGCTTCTGCTCGAAGCGCGCCGAGAGCACGGCTTCGATGACGCCCAGGTCGGCGCCATTTCGCTGATCGACGAGAATGGCGAGCGGCGTGTGAGGATGGGCAATCTCGCCTTTGTCGGCTCGCATTCGGTGAACGGGGTTTCCGCGCTTCATACGGAACTGATGAAGCAGACGGTTTTCGCCGACCTGCACCGGCTCTTTCCCAACCGCATCAATAACAAGACCAACGGCATCACGCCCCGCCGCTGGCTCCAGCAATGCGATCCCGGCCTGTTCTCCTTGGTGCGCCGGACGATAGGCGACCGCTTCATGGATAACATCGAAGCGCTTTCCGACCTGAACGCCCATGCCGGCGACAAGGGCTTTCAGGAGGCCTTCGCCGAGGTCAAGCGCGCCAACAAGGAGCATCTGGCCAAGCTGGTGCGCGAGCGGATGGGCATCGGCCTCGATCCGTCCGCCCTGTTCGATATCCAGGTGAAGCGCATCCACGAATACAAGCGCCAGTTCCTGAACATCATCGAGACAGTGGCGCTCTACGACCAGATGCGCTCGCATCCCGAAAAGGACTGGGTGCCGCGCGTAAAACTTCTGGCCGGCAAGGCGGCGCCCACCTATCACAACGCCAAGCTGATCATAAAGCTCGCCAACGACGTGGCCCGCACGGTCAACAACGACCCCTCGGTGCGCGGGCTGCTGAAACTCGTTTTCGTTCCCAACTACAATGTCAGCCTGGCGGAAGTACTGGTGCCGTCGGCCGATCTGTCGGAGCAGATTTCGACGGCGGGCATGGAGGCGTCGGGCACCGGCAACATGAAGTTCGCGTTGAACGGCGCGCTCACCATCGGCACGCTCGATGGCGCCAACGTCGAGATCCGCGATCATGTCGGCGCCGACAACATCGTTATCTTCGGCTTGACCGCCGAGGAGGTCGCCGAGCGCCGCCGCAACGGCTACAATCCGCGCGAACTGATCGAACGCTCGCCGGAGCTTTCGCAAGCGCTTGCCGCGATCGCGTCGGGCGTCTTCTCACCCGACGACCGCGACCGCTATGCCGGCCTCGTCGGCGGGCTTTACGACCATGACTGGTTCATGGTCGCCGCCGATTTCGAGGCCTACGCCGCCGCGCAGCGCGGCATCGACGATCTGTGGCTGAGACCGCGCGACT
>JAKDNM010000045.1 GCA_030456445.1 Hyphomicrobiales bacterium | reverse complement strand
CATATGCGTCTGTTGGCGCATGCATGGCCTGAGCCGGGCAGTTCCGAAGTGGCGGAAGAGGTGGGATTCGAACCCACGGACGAGTTGCCCCGTCGCTGGTTTTCAAGACCAGTGCCTTAAACCGCTCGGCCACTCTTCCATGCTGTTTGCCGGCATTGCCGTGAGGCTTGTGGCC
The DNA here is from genome assembly GCA_030456445.1 of Hyphomicrobiales bacterium. Taxonomy (GTDB): domain Bacteria; phylum Pseudomonadota; class Alphaproteobacteria; order Rhizobiales; family Rhizobiaceae; genus Mesorhizobium_L. The sequence continues at coordinate 27,957 of JAKDNM010000045.1, read as the reverse complement.
GGTCGAGCAGCACCCGCCGCTGCTTATCGTGTTCCCGATTGAAGCGTCAATATTGTGGTCGCCCGATTGTGGTAGCCCGCCGGGGCGTGCATAAAGTAGCGATGCAGCAAATAGATTCTCGTTTGCTGCGGATATTCGAACGGAAGGCGACAGGATTCATGCCACATTCTTGCCGATTTCCAGCCATAGTCGGTTAATTGCGTTTAAATTAGTTTCTGACAAGAAGCGTTGTAGTCGGGGCGGGACTGGTTGTCCGGCGCGCTTCAGGGAACAAAAAGGGCGGGTGGTTCACCATCCCGCCCGATTGAAGAGGGGACTGCCAGCGAATGGTGCTCGAGACTATGCGCCGGCGCCTTGGGTTTGCGTCGTCCGTGCTGGTTGTCGCTGTGTCCGGCGCGTTGCTGGCGGCGTGCAACACGACCGGGCCGACCGCCTCTACCCATAAGCAGTCCAAGGAATATTTCGCCGAGGCCGAATATGGCGTGGCGGCGAGCCCGCGCGTGACCACCAAGCGTTCCCGTCTGCCGCGGCGCGAAGGCCGCTCACAGGTCGGCAAACCCTACATGGTGCGCGGAAAATGGTATTATCCGAAGGAGAACCCACGGTATAAGGCCGTCGGCGCGGCTTCGTGGTACGGGGACGCCTTCCACGGCCGCCTGACCGCCAATGGCGAAGTCTACGACATGGATCGCCTGACGGCTGCGCACCCGACCATGCCGCTTCCGAGCTATGCGCGGGTGACCAATCTGAAGGACGGCGCGTCGGTAGTGGTGCGCATCAACGACCGCGGGCCTTATGCCGATGGCCGTATCATCGACCTTTCCAAGCGTGCGGCCGAAATGCTCGATTACAGCACCGCAGGCGTCGCTCGTGTGAAGGTCCAGTATATCGGTCCGGCGCCGCTTGCCCCGAACGACGACCAGTACCTGATGGCATCCTACCGGCCTGGCAAGGACGCGGCGCCTCTGCCGGGCGACAGCAGCAATGTGATGGTTGCGATGAACGGCCCGACGCCCGGTTCCGGCCACACTTCGGTTCCGTTTCCGGGCAAGCTGAACGGCATGCCCGCGCCGGCTGCCAATATCCCGTTGCCGCGCCGCCAGCCGCAGCAGGTGCAGCTCGCATTCGCCTCGATCATCGAGGCGGGAGATCCGATCCTGCCTGAATTCGGGCCGATCGTGCCGGAACGTCCGGCTGTCGGGCTGGCTTCCAGCGGTGCGGACGAAGCGCTTCCCGTCCTGGGTTATGCCGATATGCGGGTATCGCGGGCTGCAAGCGCTTTCGATGCGCTCGTAGGCAATGACAAAACCATGACGCCTTCCGACATCGTCGCTTCCTGGAAACGGTCGCAGGCGGCGGGGACGGGACGAGGCGACGAAGCCGATTACATTGCGGTCGGAACTTTCGCCGATCCCGCCGACAGTGCGCGGGAGGCGAAAGTCCTGTCGGCCTATGGCCGCGTCCAGGTAGAGAGAGCGGCGACCGGCGCACAGACTTTCTACAGTGTCAGCCTTTATCCAGACGGCCGCTCTTCGATAGACGAGATGCTCAGGCAGGCCTGGGCGCATGGTGCGGACGATGCCATGACCGTTCGCGACTGAGCGCCGTCGCATTCACCATCTTGCCCCTGATCGATTGATTCCGCGGCGTATGCGCTGCTACCTTGTCCTATGACGGGGACAGTGCATGTCCCGCTCGCGGCAGGTTTCATGGATGCGGGCCAAAGGGTGATTCCAGGTGGAACCGGGATCGTTTCGCCGGCCGGAACGCGGATGATCGGACGGGTACGGGTGAGCATACAATTGTTGCGATGGATGTCGCGGTCGGCGGCGCTGTTGCTGTGCATGGCCTGCTGGATTTCCACCGCCCATGCGCAGCTTTTTTCGACGCGCGCACCCGAGGCCTATATGGTCGACGCCGAGACCGGCACGATCCTCTTTTCCAAGAACGCCGACAAACCCGTCCCGCCTGCCTCGCTCGCCAAGCTGATGACGCTGGAACTCGTCTTCCAGGCGATCAAGACCGGGCGGCTCACGCTCGACGACCCGTTCTATATCAGCGTCAATGCCTGGAAGAACGGCGGTGCGGGTTCGGGCGGCTCGACCATGTTTGCGAAGGTGAAGTCTTCCGTCCCCCTGGAAGACCTCATCGAGGGCATGGCCGTGGTCTCGGCCAACGATGCGTGCATCGCGATTGCCGAGGGTATGGCGGGCTCGGAGGAGAATTTCGCCAGGCTCATGACGGAACGCGCCCGCGCGCTCGGCTTCGACCATATGACGTTCAAGAACTCGACCGGGTTGCCGGCGGACGGCGAGGTCGTGACCGTCAAGGAACTGGCGCTGCTCGGTCTGCATATCTGGCGGGAATATCCGGACCTCTATCATTATTTCGCGCTGCCTGATTTCACCTGGAACAAGATCAAGCAGCGCAATCGCAACCCGCTTCTGGGGATGGATATCGGCGCCGACGGCATGAAGACCGGCCATACCGACGCAGCAGGCTACGGGATCGTGGGCTCGGCCGCGAGGAACGGCCGGCGCCTCTTCGTCGCCATGACCGGCATGTCGAGCAGCGGCGAGCGAGCCGAAGAAGCGCGCAAGATGCTCGATTGGGGGATGCGGACATTCGAGAGATCCGAACTCTTTGCGAAAGGCGAGACCGTGGCCGAAGCATCCGTTTTCGGCGGGGCGCAATCGAGCGTTGCTCTTAAGGCGAAAGGACCGGTGTCGATCTTCGTGCCGCTCACCAATCGCGACCAGTTGAAAGCGCGCGTCGTCTATACGGGGCCGTTGGTCGCCCCGGTGGAAGAGGGGATGCCGGTCGGCAAGCTGAAGGTCTGGATCGGCGATACGCTCAGCCAGGAGACGCCGCTCTATACGGCTGACGCGGTCGGCAAGGGCACGATCTACCAGCGCGCGACCAGTGCGCTTGAGGAACTGGCGGTCGGCTGGCTGCGCTGAGAGCACAAGCTGCATGGATTTCCCGTGCCGCTCCGCTTAATTACGGCATGTGGGCTTCGGCCCGCTTCCAGAGAATGATCCGGAAAAGCGGGTACCGGTTTTCCGAAAAGATCATGCTCCAGGTCGGGTAGCTGAATTGATGCGCGGGTTATTCATAACGTTCGAAGGTGGGGAAGGGGCCGGCAAGTCGACCCAGATCCGCATTCTGGCGGATTTGCTTCGCGCCTCCGGGCATGAGGTCGTGGTGACGCGCGAACCCGGTGGCTCGCCGGGCGCCGAGGCGATCCGCCATGCGGTGCTGTCGGGCGCGGCGGAGCCTTTCGGCGCGGAAATGGAGGCTGTGCTCTTCGCGGCGGCGCGCGCCGACCATATCGACCGGACGATCCGCCCCGCTCTTGAACGTGGCGCGGTCGTTCTGTCCGACCGCTTCGTGGATTCCTCACGTGTCTATCAGGGCGTCACCGGCGGCCTCGATCGTTCTTTCATGGAGACGCTGGAGCGCGCTACCGTCGAAGACATGATGCCGGATTTGACGCTCATCCTCGATATCGACCCGGAAGAGGGGATGCGCAGGGCCAATGTGCGGCGCGGCGCCTTGCAGGCAGACCGGTTCGAGAAGGAGGGGCTGTCCCTCCACAGGCGCCGCCGCAAGGCCTTCCTGGAGATCGCGAAGGCGGAGCCAAAGCGATGCAAGGTGATTGACGCGTCGAGACAGGCCGAAAGGATTGCCGCCGAGATCGCCGGCGCCGTCGAAGCGGCAATCGGGAGGAAAAATCTTCGCACCGGTGAGAAAGCAGGCTGATTTATGTTCGAACGTCTCGCCCCGGAGCAGTATGACAGCATTCCCGGCGTGCCGGAGCCGTCGGAGAATCCTCGGCTTGTCGGTCATCTGGAAGAAGCGGGCCTTCTGGCGGGCGCCTGCCGCGCCGGCCGAATGCATCATGCAATCCTTCTGGGAGGACCGCTCGGCATCGGCAAGGCGACGCTCGCCTTCCGGCTCGCTCATCACCTCTTGAAATATCCGAACTCGGCGCAAGCACCTGAAACGCTTGAAGACGCCGATATTTCCTCGTCGCTCTTTCGGCAGATCGCCAGCGGCTCGCATCCGTCGATCCTGCACCTCACCCGGCCCTTCGACGACAAGCGCAAGGTGTTCAGGACCATGGTCACGGTCGAGGAAATCCGGCGCGTGAACCGATTCCTTTCCATGACCTCGCATGACGGCGGCTATCGCATCGTCATTGTCGATGCAGCGGACGATATGAACACGAGCGCGGCCAACGCGCTTTTGAAGAGCCTGGAAGAGCCGCCCGCACGGACGATCTTCCTCCTGATTTCGCATTCGCCGGGGCGGCTCCTGCCGACCATCCGCTCGCGCTGCCAGGCGGTGCGGTTGAAGCCGCTCGACGGACAATCGCTACGCAGCGTGCTCCGGACACTCGAAACCGACCTGCCGTCCGACCCGGCGGCACTTGACGCGCTCGCCGCGCGCGCGGAAGGCAGTGCCCGCACGGCGATCCTTCTCACGCAGTTCGGCGGGCTGGAGATCGGCGGTACACTCGACCGGGTGCTGGCAGCAGACCGCTTCGATCTCACGGAGGCGACTAGGCTGTCGGATGCCGTGAGCGGACGCGATCAGACGATCCAGTTCGACATCTTCAACCGCATGGCGCTCGATGCCGTCGCCGAAGCGGCGGGCAGCGCCGCCGAGGCGGGCGAGATCGAACGGGCAGGGCGGCTTTCCGACTTTTGGAGCGAGGCGAACCAGCGGATCGTCGAGACCGGCATCTATAATCTCGACCGCAAACAGCACGCGGTCGGCCTGCTTGGTCGAATGCACGACCTCATGCGTAGCTGACCCGTGAGCGGGATTGGCAATCGTCTCCCCGATGCGCTATCTGACCGCCATCCTCTGTTTCCGGAACCATTCCATGCCCGCCGAAAAATTCTACATCACCACGGCGATCTCCTATCCAAACGGCAAACCGCATATCGGCCACGCCTATGAACTGATCGCGACCGATGCGCTGGCGCGTTTCCAGCGCCATGACGGCAAGGAGGTCTTCTTCCTCACCGGCACGGACGAGCATGGGATCAAGATGCTGCAGACCGCGCGCAAGGAAGGCATCACGGCGCGCGAGCTCGCCGATCGGAACTCCGAACTTTTTCGCCGGATGGGAAAGCTGCTCGACGCGTCGAACGACGATTTCATCCGTACGACCGAGAAAAGGCATTACGAATCCTCGCAAGCCATCTGGAAGGCGATGGCTGCGAATGGCGACATCTACAAGGGCGGCTATGCCGGCTGGTATTCGGTCCGCGACGAGGCCTATTACGGCGAAGAGGAAACCGAACAGCGCGAGGACGGCGTACGCTATGGGCCGCAGGGCACGCCGGTCGAGTGGGTCGAGGAGGAAAGCTATTTCTTCCGGCTCTCCGCCTATCAGGACAGGCTGCTCGACCTCTACGAGCGCGAGCCCGGCTTCATCGGGCCGGCCGAGCGCCGCAACGAAGTGATGAGCTTCGTCCGCTCGGGCCTGAAGGATCTGTCGATCTCGCGCACGACCTTCGATTGGGGCGTGCCGGTGCCCGGCGACGAGAAGCACGTCATGTATGTGTGGGTCGACGCGCTCACAAATTATATTACAGCCGTTGGCTATCCGGATGAAAATGCGGAGAAATGGCGGTTCTGGCCGGCGGACGCCCATATCATCGGTAAGGACATCGTACGCTTCCACTCGGTCTATTGGCCGGCCTTCCTGATGTCGGCGGGGATCGAGTTGCCGAAGCGGGTCTTCGGGCACGGCTTCCTGTTCAATCGCGGAGAGAAGATGTCGAAGTCGGTCGGCAACGTGGTCGACCCGTTCGCGCTGGTCGAGCATTACGGGCTCGACCAGGTGCGCTATTTCCTGCTGCGCGAAGTGCCGTTCGGGCAGGACGGCAGCTACAGCCACGAGGCGATCGTCAACCGCACCAATGCCGATCTCGCCAACGATCTCGGCAATCTGGCGCAGCGCTCGCTGTCGATGATCGCCAAGAACTGCGACGGCAAGGTGCCGGAAAAGGGCGAACTGGCGGAAGCGGACCGCGCCATCCTCGCGATGGCGGATGCCGCGCTCGACACGGCGCGCAAGGCGATGGCCGAGCAGGCGATCCATGTGGCACTCGGTGCGATCTTCGGTGTCGTTGCGGAAGCCAACCGCTATTTCGCAGGACAGGAGCCCTGGGCGCTTCGCAAGACGGATACGGCCCGTATGGAGACGGTGCTCTATACGACCGCCGAGACGATCCGGCGCGTGGCGATCCTCTGCCAGCCCTTCATACCGGGCTCGGCGGCGAAATTGCTCGACCTGCTGTCGGTTACTCCCGACCGGCGGCAATTCGCCGATCTTGGCGAGGATGGCGCGCTTTCACCGGGAACAGCGCTGCCGGCGCCGCAGGGCGTCTTTCCGCGCTATGTCGAGGCCGAGCCGGCGAAGTAGCGTGACGATGCTCGTAGACAGCCACTGCCATCTGGACTTCCCCGATTTCGCCGAGGAGCGCGACGCAGTCGTGGAGCGCGCCAAGGCGGCGGGGATCGGCATGATGGTGACGATCTCGACGCGCGTGAGGCGGTTCGAGAGCGTGCTTCCAGTAGCGGAAGCGTATGACAATGTCTTCTGCTCCGTCGGAACCCATCCGCATAATGCGGGCGAAGAGCAGGATGTGACGGTAGAGGAACTGATCCGGCTTTCGGCGCATCCCAAGGTCGTGGCGATTGGAGAAGCAGGTCTGGACTATTTCTACGATCGCTCGCTGCGCGAGGTGCAGGCTACCGTCTTCCGTCGCCATATAGCGGCGGCCCGCGAGACCGGCCTGCCGCTGGTGATCCACTCACGCGACGCCGATACCGATATGGAAGCGATCTTGCGTGATGAAAGAGGGAAGGGGGCCTTCCCTTTCATATTGCATTGTTTTTCCTCAGGTGAGGCGCTGGCAAAAGCCGGCGTCGAACTCGGCGGTTATGTTTCCTTTTCCGGGATTTTGACCTTCAAGAAATCGGAAGAGCTTCGAGAAATCGCCAGATCGATCCCCCATGACCGCCTGCTTGTCGAAACCGACGCGCCTTATCTGGCGCCTGTGCCGTTTCGCGGGAAGCGCAACGAGCCGTCCTATGTCGTCCACACCGCGGCGGTGCTGGCGGAGACGATCGGCATGAGCGCCGAAGGCGTCGCGGCGCTAACGACGGCGAATTTCTTCCGCTGCTTTGCCAAAGTGCCGCGCCAGCCGGCCGAGAGCGCCTGATGGTGGCCGATATTCTGCGCTTGACCATTCTGGGCTGCGGTTCGTCGCCAGGTGTGCCCCGTATTACCGGCGACTGGGGCAATTGCGACCCGGCGAACCCGAAGAACCGCCGCCGCCGCGCGGCGGCGATGGTGGAACGCATCTCGGATGCCGGCACCACGACGGTCGTCATCGATACCGGGCCCGATTTCCGCGAGCAGATGATCGACGCCGGAGTAACGCACATCGACGGCGTGCTTTACACGCACTCGCATGCGGACCACATTCACGGCATCGACGACCTCCGCGGCTTCGTGCTGGCGCAGCGCAAGCTGATGGATATCCATGCCGACCGGCCAACGCTGGACAAGCTCGCCGCCGCCTTCGGTTATTGTTTCAAAACCCCTCCGGGGAGTTCCTATCCGCCGATCCTCAGGGCGCATACGATCGCGCATGATGAAAAGGTGACTATAGAAGGAGAGGGGGGCCCCCTCACCTTCGAACCGTTGCCGCAGATCCACGGCGATATCATCTCGCTCGGGTTCCGCATCGGCGGGCTGGCCTATTGCCCTGACGTGAGCGATTTCCCCGCTGAAACCTTGCCGGCACTCGATGAACTCGACGTACTGGTAGTCGACGCCTTGCAGTATAAGCGTCATCCGAGCCATCTCTCTCTTGAGCAAGCGCTGGAATGGATTGAGCGTCTGCGACCGCGGCGGGCTGTCCTCACCCACATGCATATCCCGCTCGATTATGAGACGGTGCGCGCGGAGACGCCGGATAACGTTGATCCGGCATTCGATGGAATGCGTATCGAATTAGAATATAATCCAATTGGTTGACGGGTGTAATTTACCCATGGCTGGAAGCATCGACCGCGTCAACCTGGCTGCGCGGAACGCGGGATTGGAGATCGAAATCCGCCGGATGGGCGAATCGACCCGCACAGCCCAGGATGCCGCGAACCAGTGCGGTTGCACCGTTGGCCAAATCGTCAAGTCGCTGATCTTCGAGGGCAAGGACACCGGCCGGCTGATGCTCTTCCTCGTCTCCGGCGACAGGCAGTTCGACCTGACAAGAGCTGCCGCCTTGACCGGCGAAAACCTGAAGCGCGCCGATCCACGCCGCATCCGCGAAGAGACCGGTTTCGCTATCGGCGGCGTTTCACCGCTCGGCCACAAGATCGCCATCGCAGCCTATGCGGACCGGACGCTCCTCGACCATGATGTGGTCTGGGCGGCAGCCGGGGCGCACGATGCCGTATTTTCCGCCGAACCGAACGCGCTTGTCCGAGCGGCGAGCGCCGTGGTCGCCGATCTGGCCGTTTAGGCGGCCGCATGGCGCCGGAAAGCTGCTTTTTGGGAGCCAAGCTGCAATATGATAGTTCCATAATCTATCTTATGCGACTTATGGATAGGCCAACCCTGCTTGCCTGTGGAGAAGCATCGAGGTCTTCGCGTCGGTCATAGGCCTGCTATCGCTGCGCGGATAAGATCGGAACATGCAACCCTCCAAAGACATTTCCCGGCTGATCGAGATCATGGCTGCGCTGAGAACGCCGGGCACCGGCTGCCCGTGGGATCTCGAACAGGATTTCGCATCGATCGCGCCTTATACGCTGGAGGAAGCGTACGAGGTCGCCGACGCTATCGAACGCAAAGACATGGACGATCTTCGCGACGAACTCGGCGATTTGCTGCTGCAGGTCGTTTTCCATTCGCGCATGGCCGAGGAGCTTGGGGAATTCGCCTTCGGCGATGTCGTGGAGGCGATCACGAAAAAGATGATCCGCCGCCATCCGCACGTCTTCGGCCCGGAAGCCGCGCGCGGCGCCAGGCTCGCCAAGGGCATGTGGGATCGGATAAAGGCCGAGGAGAAGGCCGAGCGGCGGCAGCTACGTGTCGAGCGCGGTCTCGAGCCTGAGGATTATGGAAAGGGCTTTCTCGATGGCATTCCACCGGCCCTGCCCGCGCTCGTGCGCGCACTGAAACTACAGCAGAAGGCGGCACAAGTCGGTTTCGACTGGAAGGAAGCGGAGCCCGTTCTGGCAAAGATCGACGAGGAGTTCGGCGAACTGCGCGAGGCTGTGGAAAGCGGCGACCGGGACGCCGTGACAAACGAATTCGGCGATGTCCTGTTCGCGCTCGTCAATTACGGCAGGCATCTCGACATCGATCCGGAAGCAGCGCTCAGGCAGACCAATGAAAAATTCCGCAGCCGCTTCCATACCGTCGAACAGCGGCTGAACGAGGCCGGAACCAGCCTCGACGCAGCCACGCTTGCGGAAATGGAAACGCTCTGGCAGCAGGCAAAAAAGGCGAGCTGAACGCTGTTACCCTTTGATCGGAAGGGCTAATCGCTTTTCAATCTCGCTCTTGGCCGCCGCCGTGGCCAAGATTTGCATCGATATGCTGCCGTCATCATTGTCATGCCGCTCAAGGACGGTCCCCCTTCGGTAGACCAGATCGGTCAGGGCGAGTTTGTCGGGCGGCAAGGTGAATTCGATGCGCTCCAGTTCGCCCGCGATCCGCGCCTCGATATGATCGAGCAGCATCGGGAGGCCCTCGCCCGTGACGGCGGAAATCGCCAGCGGCGGGAGACGGTTCACGCCTACGGCATCCCGCAAAAGCTCTCCGCCGTCACCGTTCAGGCGGTCGATCTTGTTCCACACTTCGATGACATGCATCGGGTCGGTTGCATCGACGCCGAGATCGGCCAGAATGCGTTCCACATCCGCCGCCTGCGCAGCGGTGTCCGGATCCGAGATATCGCGCAGATGAAGCACCAGATCGGCCTCGACGACCTCTTCCAGCGTTGCCCGGAAGGCGGCGACCAGATGGGTCGGCAGGTCGGAAATGAAACCGACCGTATCGGAAAGGATCACGACCGTACCGTGCGGCAGCTCAAGGCGGCGAAGCGTCGGGTCGAGAGTTGCAAACAGCATATCTTCTGCGGTCACGTCCGCACCCGTCAGCCGATTGAACAGGGTCGACTTGCCGGCATTCGTGTAGCCGACGATCGCGACGATCGGATAAGGCACCTTTCTGCGCTTGGCCCGGTGCAGTTCGCGCGTGCGGCGGACCGTTTCAAGCTCCTTCTTCAGCTTGACGATCTTCTCCTGCAAAATACGGCGATCGGCCTCGATCTGCGTCTCGCCCGGCCCGCCGAGGAACCCGGCGCCGCCGCGCTGGCGTTCAAGGTGGGTCCAGCTTCTGACCAGCCTTCCCTTCTGGTAATTGAGGTGCGCCAGTTCGACCTGAAGCGTCCCTTCCCGCGTACGCGCCCTTTCCCCGAAGATTTCGAGGATGATGCCCGTGCGGTCCACTACCTTCGTATTCAGTGCCTTTTCGAGGTTGCGCTGCTGGACCGGCGTCAGCGGGTGGTCGAAGATGGCGACGTCCGCTTCCCGGTCGGCGACAATGGCCGCCAGCTCATCGGCCTTGCCGGCTCCTATCAGCGTGGCGGGCCGGACCGTCGCTACATTCACTATTTCGTGATGCACCGGCTCCAGGCCGATCGCCCGCGTCAATCCGAGCGCTTCTTCAAGTCTCGCCGCTGGCGATCGGGCCGGCGATTCGTCGCTTCCGCGCTGGCCGCGTCCCAGCACCGGCACGACGACAAGCGCCCTGCCCGTTCCGGAACGCTGCGCAGACGGAGCGCGCGGATCCTCGCCGTGATATTCAGGCCTGTGGGTCTTGTCTCTGGACAATCAGGATTCCCGGATATTCTCCTCGCTGTCGAACATCTGGACCGGCTGGCTGGGCATGATCGTCGAGATGGCATGCTTGTAGACAAGCTGGGAATGGCCATCGCGCCGCAACAGCACACAGAAATTGTCGAAGGACGTCACCACGCCCGTCAATTTCACGCCATTGATCAGGAATATCGTAAGCGGGATCTTGTTCTTTCTTACGGAGTTGAGGAACAGGTCCTGCAGATTTTGGGTTCGTTCCGCCATTTTTGTTATCTTTCACGTGTCCCTGTTGCCATACGCACTATAGCGCAAGATCAGCCGCGCGGAGTCAACCGCATACCTCAAGCTTTTGCTGCCGGTTTAGACAAGCAAGGCGGGTTTGTGCGCTGCACCGCAGCTTATGCGGTTATCAGGCCAGGGTTTTTTCCGCAACGTCAAAAAACGCCTCGCGCAGTGCCGCGGAGACGGTACCCGGATGGCCGTTGGCAACAGGCGCGCCGTCGATCTCGATGACCGGCATGACCAGTGAAGTCGCCGATGTGATGAAGGCTTCGCGCGCCTTCATGGCCTCTTCCACGGTAAAGGGGCGTTCTTCGACGGTCAGGCCGAGCTTCCCCGCGACATCCATGACGGTCGCCCTGGTGATGCCCCGCAGGATGCCGAAATCCGCCGGCCGCGTCACGAGCCTGCCATCCCGGCTCACGATCCACGCGTTGGTCGAGCCGCCTTCCTTGACGGTGCCGTCTGGGTCGACGAACCATGCCTCCTGAGCGCCTTTTTCCTTGGCCTTTTGCTTGGCAAGCGTGTTTGGCAAGAGACCCACGGTCTTGATATCGACGCGCTCCCAGCGGCTTTCCGGCACGGTGATGATCTTGACCCCGCTGGCGGCTCGACTGGCGGCCGAGGCCGGATCTATGCGTTTGGCGGTCACCACCATGGCCGGCTTGACGGTAGCAGGCGGAAAGACATGGTCGCGGGGCGCAACGCCGCGGCTCACCTGCAGATAGACCATGCCGTTGACGATGCCGTTACGGCGGATCACCTCTCGCAATACGATCGTCAGCGCGGACCGCTGCATGGGCCACGCGATCCGCAGTTCGCCAAGCGAACGGTCGAGCCTGTCGAGATGGCGGGTCATGTCGATGACATAGCCGCGCGCCACTTCGCATACTTCGTAGACGGCATCCGCGAACTGGTAGCCGCGATCCTCCACATGCACCATCGCATGAGCGTGCGGGACGTAGCGCCCGTTGACATAGGCAATGCGCGGCATGGACTCACCTGGAAGCAAACAGCGACAACGCAGTAGCCAATAGCCAATAAGGGAACAAGGCGAAAGAAGGCAACGATAACAGCCGTCCCTGACCGCCCCCCTGGCCGCCCCGCCTGTTCGCTATTCCCCTCACACGCCCAGCGATTTGAGCTTTCGGTGCAAGGCCGAACGCTCCATGCCGATGAACTCCGCCGTTCGCGAAATATTACCGCCGAAGCGGTTGATCTGGGCGATCAGATATTCTTTCTCGAACATCTCGCGCGCTTCGCGCAGGGGCAACGCCATGATGTGCTGGTCCGACTGGCTGGGCGCTCGCGGCATGACGTCGCCGATCTCCTGCGGCAGCAGGTCGGCCGTTATCGGCGCGTCGGTATCGTCGCCGCGTGCCAGGATCATCAGGCGTTCGATGTTGTTGCGAAGCTGGCGGACATTGCCCGGCCAGTTATGCGCCTGAATGACGGCAAGCGCGTCATTGCCGATGCGCCGCAGCTTGATGCCGGCTTGGCCTGCGATCTGACGCATGAAAAAGTCGACCAGGAAGGGAATGTCCTCGCGCCTTTCCGAAAGCGGCGGCACCATCACCGGGACAACCGCGAGACGATGATAGAGGTCTTCGCGGAACCGGCCCTCCGCGATCAGCCCTTCGAGGTTCTGCGCGGTGGAGGAGATGATGCGGACGTCCACCTTGACCCGCTTGGTGCCCCCTACCCGCTCGAATTGTTGATCGACGAGAACGCGCAGGATCTTGTTTTGCGTCTCGCGCGGCATATCGGCGACCTCATCGAGATAGAGGATGCCGCGATGCGCTTCCTCGAGCGCACCGACCTTGCGTTCCGAGCCGTTGGATTCCGTGCCGAAAAGCTCGATCTCCATCCGCTCCGGCGTAATAGTCGCCGCATTGAGCGACACGAACGGTCCGCCGGCCCTTGAAGAATGGACATGGATCGCGCGCGCCACCACCTCCTTGCCGGAGCCGGACGGCCCGATGATCATCACGCGGCTGTTGGTGGGCGCGACGCGTTCGATCGTCTGGCGGAGTTGACCGATGGCCGTGGAAGTGCCGAGAAGCTCATGGGTATCGCCGCTGCGCTTCTTGAGGTCGCGAACCTCACGCCTGAGCTTCGATGTCTCCAGCGCGCGTTCGGCGATCAGGATCAGCCGGTCAGCCTTGAAAGGCTTCTCGATAAAATCGTAGGCGCCGCGCCTTATCGCCGACACCGCCGTCTCGATCGTGCCATGGCCGGAGATCATCACCACCGGCAGGCTCGGATGAAGGGTCTTGATCTCGTCAAGCAGCGCCAGTCCGTCCAGCCGCGATCCCTGTAGCCAGATATCGAGGAACACCAGACGCGGCACGCGGCCCGCGATCGCAGCGAGCGCGCTGTCGCTGTCATGCGCGGTGCGTGTCTCGTGCCCCTCGTCGCTGAGGATTCCGGCGACGAGTTCACGGATGTCTTCTTCGTCGTCGACGATAAGAATATCAGATGCCATTTCCGACCTGTTCCGGTTCGTTGTGGGCCACCCCGCCCATGGACTCTTCCAACCCCCTGTCCGTCGAAAGCGGCAGCACGAAGCGGATCATCGCTCCCCTGCCTCCATGGAATGCCGCTGGAGCATCATGCAATTCCAGGCGGCCTCCATGGTCCTCGACGATCTTCTTCACGATCGCGAGCCCGAGCCCGGTGCCCTTCTCGCGCGTCGTCATGTATGGCTCCAGAAGGCGCTGCCGGTTCTCTCTTGGCAGACCCTTGCCGTTGTCGGTCACAGTGACCACGGCCATGCCGTCCTTCGCGCCTGCTTCTATGCGGATGATGCCGCGCTCTCCGCCCTCGCGCTCGGCGGCCTCGATGCCCTCGGCGGCATTTTTGATGACGTTGCCGAAGGCCTGGGCAAGCAGGCGGCTGTCGAAGGTGCCCGTCAGCTTATCGGATCCGAGGTTTCGTTCGAAGGCAATATCGGGCTGGCTGACTTCGACGAGGAACGAAGCCTCGCGCAGCGGTTCGCGCAAGTCGAGCATCTTCATGTCCGGCTTGGGCATGCGCGCAAACGACGAGAATTCGTCCACCATGCGCCCGATGTCGCCGACCTGACGGATGATGGTGTCGGTGCATTGGTCGAAGATTTCGCGGTCCTCGATGATTACCTTTCCGAAGCGCCGCCGGATGCGTTCCGCCGAAAGCTGGATCGGGGTCAGAGGGTTCTTGATCTCATGCGCAATGCGCCGTGCGACGTCGGCCCAGGCGCTCGTACGCTGCGCCGTGACAAGGTCGGTAATATCGTCCACGGTGACGACATAAGATGGGTCGTCGGAGGAGGAAGCCGATCCCGCCTCGCGCTGTTCGGGCGTCACCTGGACATTGAAGGTGCGCTCGGCCCCGGTGCGGTAGAAGGTGACCTGCTCCCGGTAGACGGGCCGCCTCGACGACCGGGCGATCTGGAACACACGTCCCACATCCGGCAGGACGGAAGACAGGTTCTTACCGACCGACCCCTTGTCGGATATGGCCAGCATGGTCTCGGCGGACGGGTTGACGATGGTGATCACGCCTTGCGAATCGACACCGATCACGCCGGCTGTCACGCCTTCAAGCACCGCTTCGGAGAAACGCCGCCTTTCGTCGATTACGTCCTTGGCCGCGATCAGTTCGTTCCGGTGCGACTTCAATTGCGCGATCATCGTGTTGAATGTGTCGCCGAGGCTGGCGACGTCGCCGTCTGAAGCGCGGACCGGAACGGACACGTCGAGATTGCCGGTCGATACCTCGTCGGCGGCGCCGATAAGCTGTCGGATCGGCCGCACCAGCCGGTCGGCCACCGCGATACCTGTCCAGATCGCCGCCAGGACGACGACCAGCGTCAAGCCGAGATAGAGCAGCGCGAAGGCGATCTGGGTCACCCGCCGGTTGGCGCCAAGCGCACGATAATCGTCGACGTTGGCCTTCACGATCTGGCGCGCACGGATAACCTGCGGGTCGACCAGCCGGATGGTGTAAAGATAGACGTCCGGTATCTCACGCAACTTGACGATCGAACCGACGATGTTGCGTATCTTCGGCTCGATCAGAACCGGCAGTCCGTCGGATGCCTGATGGACCGCCTCGATGGGTGGCTCCGGCATCGGAAAATCGGATTTGGTCTCCGCCTCTATGACGAATGAGCCGTCTGACTTGATCAGCGCCGCGTCCGCAAGCTGGCGCCCCGTAGCCTGCTGGCTCATCAGGTTGCGAAAGCCATTTCGGTCGAGGTCGTAGAGGGAACGTGCTTCGTCGAGCACATAGGCCATGGAAAGGGTCGTGCCCTGGAGGTTCTGGGCGTTCTCCCGGACATAAGCCTCGGCAATCGAAAGCGAAGAGTTGATGATGGTCTTGGTGCGGATTTCGAACCAGCGGTCGAGGCCCACATTCAGGGTGATCGACGCTACGATCGCGACAACTACGGCGGGAATGATCGCCACCAGCGAAAACAGCGAAACGATGCGCACATGCAGTCGCGCCGCCGCCTTGCCTCGCCGCCGCGCGGTGAAGATGTGATGCACCTCGCGTATGATAAGGCCGGCAAGGACGAGGATGAAAAAGGCATTGACGGCGATCAGCGTGAGCGTCGTCTTTTCGTCGGGAACGATCGGTGTGAGACCGGTCAGGATGACGAAGGAAGAAGCTGCCGCGAACAGAGCGCAGACGACCGCGATTACGCCCGGCAGGATGAGGACCCGGCGTCTTTCGTTGCGCGGCGCCTCGGAGATCAGATTAGGACTGCCGAAACCGGCTTGTGCTGCCATGTCGTATTACGCTGTCTCGCCTGCGTGGCACTTATGCAACGCATTGTGGCGAGAATGCAACAAGAGGCTCGGGGCCAACCCTAATCGCCCTTTGGTCCCCGATAAACGTTCACCCCGAGTTCACGGATCTTCTTGCGCAGCGTGTTCCGGTTCAGGCCAAGCAGTTCCGCAGCCTTGATCTGGTTGCCCCGGGTCGCCGTCATGGACGCGAGGACGAGCGGATATTCGACCTCCGCCAGAATGCGCTGGTAGAGGCCGGCCGGTGGCATCCCGCGCCCGAACGAGGCGAAATAGGTCTGAAGATAGCGCTCCACCGCCTGGCCGATGGAGATGTCTTCCGGCAGCGCCCCGTCGGCGCCCACCGTGGCGGCGTGATCGCCGGTCCTGAGTTCGGCCTCCATGATCTCGGGCGATATTTCGTCCTGCGGATAGAGCGCCGCCAGGCGCCGGATGAGGTTTTCCAGTTCGCGGACATTGCCCGGCCAGGGATAACGCTTCATGCGTTCGATGCCGTCTGCGGCGATGCGCTTGGGCTGAAGCCCTTCTTGTTCCACCTGACGGAAGAAATGACGGACGAGATCGGGAATATCCTCCGAGCGTTCCCTGAGCGGCGGCAGCCGAAGCGGCACCACGTTCAGACGATAGAAGAGGTCTTCGCGGAACAGGCCCTGATTGATGAGCGTGCGCAGATCCTTGTTGGTCGCCGCGACGATGCGAACGTCCGTCCGGATCGGCGTTCGGCCGCCGACGGTGGTGTATTCGCCCTGCTGCAGGACCCGCAGCAGCCGCGTCTGCGCCTCCATCGGCATGTCGCCGATCTCGTCGAGAAAGAGCGTCCCGCCCTCGGCCTGCTCGAAGCGGCCGATCGACCGCGCCTGCGCGCCGGTGAAGGCCCCTTTTTCGTGGCCGAACAGCTCGGATTCGATCAGGTCGCGCGGGATGGCGGCCATGTTGATGGCGACGAACGGGCCGCTGCGGCGCCGGCCATACTCGTGAAGCGCGCGCGCCACCAGTTCCTTGCCGGTTCCCGATTCGCCCGAGATCATCACGGTCAGATCGGTCTGCATCAGCCGCGCCAGCACGCGGTAGATATCCTGCATCGCCGGCGAGCGGCCGACGAGCGGCATCGAATCCGGCGGCTCTTCAGAGCGTACGTCGCGATTGGCGCTCCTTGGCTCGGAGAGCGCACGGCCGACGATGTTGAGGAGTTCGGTCAGGTCGAACGGTTTGGGCAGATATTCGTATGCGCCGTGTTCCGAGGCGCGGATGGCGGTCATGAAGGTGTTTTGCGCGCTCATGACGACGACCGGCAGTTCGGGCCGTATCTTCTTGATGCGAGGCAACAGGTCGAAGGCATTCCCGTCGGGCATGACGACATCGGTGATGACGAGATCGCCCTCGCCCGCAGCCACCCAGCGCCAGAGCGTGGCGGCATTCGACGTAATCCTCACATCGTGCCCGACGCGCGAAAGCGCCTGGTTGAGCACGGTGCGGATCGCCGCGTCGTCATCGGCGACGAGAATCTGTCCGTGCGCGCTCATCGCCCGCTCTCCATGGAGCTTTCGGTATCCGCGGTACCCGGTGCTCCCTTCCATGCCGGCATCAGGACGCGGAAAATGGTGCCGCGCGGCGAGGATTCGCATTCGATGACGCCGCCATGCTCGCCGACGATCTTGGCGACGAGCGCGAGGCCGAGGCCCGATCCGTTTGGCTTCGACGTAATGAAGGGATCGAAGAGGATCGGCAGCAGATCCTCGCCAACGCCGGAACCATTGTCCCGTACGCAAAATTCGAGCGGCAGCGACACGCGGTCCTGCGTGCCTGGCACCGAAAGCCGGATGCCCGGCCGGAACGCGGTCGAAAGCGTGATCTCGCCGCCCTCATCGCGGCCGATCGCTTCCGCCGCGTTCTTGACCAGATTGAGGAAGACCTGGATGAGTTGGTCGCGGTTACCAAGGACCGGCGGCAGCGACGGATCGTAATCTTCCACGATCCTGACATGACGGGCAAAGCCGTTGCGGGCGATCGCCTTCACTCGGTCGAGAACGGAATGGATGTTGACGGCGGAGCGCTCGATCGGGCGCTCGTCGGAGAATATCTCCATGCGGTCCACCAGCGAGACGATGCGGTCGGTCTCGTCGGTGATGAGGCGGGTCAATGTCCGGTCGTCGTCGGAAACGACGCTTTCCAGCAGTTGGGCCGCGCCGCGTATGCCCGAGAGCGGGTTCTTGATCTCATGCGCCAGCATGGAGGCCAGCCCGGTTACCGAGCGCGCGGCGCCGCGATGCGTCATCTGCCGGTCGATCTTGTCGGCCATCGACCGCTCCTGCAGCATGACGACCACGGCGCCGGCGATCTCAGGTACCGGTGCGACGTAGATATCGACGATCTTCTCGGGACCGAGACGCGGCGAGGAAATGTCGACTCGGTATTCGTTGACCGGTGCGCGGCGTCCCCTGACCTGCTCGACAAGGGTCAGCAGCGGACTGCCGAAGGGAACGAAACCCGCAAGCTTGTGCCGCGCCAGGAACACCGCGCTCGCCCGGAAGAAATCCTCCGCGTCCGCATTGGCGAAGATGATGGAATCATCCGGCCCGAGCATGATGACGGGATGACGGATCGTATCGAGCACGATCCTGGCGGGATCGATGGACGGCGATCCGTGCGCCGGGGCGATGCTCATGCGGCCATCTTTCCCGCTTCCGCCCCTTCGCCCTCGAATGCCTCGCGGAGCAGGCGGGCGACGAGGGGCGCGTCGGTCGCCGTCAGGATACGGCTGCGCAGTTCCGGAGCGACGCCCGGCGCATGACGGTCGAGATACCAGCCCAGATGCTTTCGCGCCTGGCGAAGGCCGCTTTCCATGCCGTAGAGCAGGAGCATCGCTTCATGGTGGCCGACGATATAGTCGAGAAGCGCATCGCGACTGACGGGGACGCGCCGTGCCTCTTCCGCCCCGCAAGCCGCGGCAATCGAAGCCGCCGTCCATGGCGCGCCGCAATTCGCCCGCCCCACCATCACCGCGTCGGCGCCGGAATATTCGAGCGCGCGCGCGGCGTCCTCGACAGTCAGGATATCGCCATTGACGACGACCGGTATGCCGACCGCCTCTTTCACCTGCCGGATGGCACGCCAATCCGCCCGGCCGGTATAAAACTGGCAGCGCGTGCGGCCGTGGATGGTGATCATCGAAATGCCGGACGCTTCGGCGCGGCGCGCCAGCGTCGGTGCATTCAGCACCTGCTCATCCCAGCCGAGCCGCGTCTTCAGCGTGACCGGAACGTCGACAGCGTCCACCACCGCGTCGATCAGCGAAAGCGCATGGTCGAGGTCACGCATCAGCGCCGAGCCGGAATAACCGCCGGTGACCTTCCGGGCCGGGCAGCCCATGTTGATGTCGACGATGTCGGCCCCCTCGCCGACCGCGATGCGTGCCCCTTCGGCCATCCAGCAGGCTTCCCGACCGGCAAGCTGGACGACATGTGGGGAAAGGCCGGAGCGTCTTACGCGCAAGGCGGATTTGTTGCGACCTTTAGCCAGTTCGCCGCTGGCGACCATTTCCGATACGACCATGCCGGCGCCATGCGCGAAGGCGCGTTCGCGAAACGGCAAATCGGTGATGCCGGAAAGCGGCGCGAGGAAGACGCGATTGCCAAGCCGCACATTGCCGACGAGCAGCGGCTCGGACAGCTTCCGCACCGCGCTGCTTAAATTCAACGCATCTTTCTCCATTGCCCATTTCCTAGACATAAACGAATAGACGGGCAACAGGCTTCGTATGCGACGTAACGGCAGGTCAGGGCCACGAATTCGCTTTGCGCTGGTTTTTCCATGCTTTGACGGCTAGTCCTCCCGTCATGGAACGAAGCGCTATAAAACATCGGATCGCGGTGGTCCTCGTCGCAGCGGGCCGCGGCGAGCGGGCCGGGACGCGCGAAGGGCCGAAGCAATACCGGCCGATCGGCGGCCGGGCAGTGATTGCGCACACACTCGATGCCTTTCTCGGCCATCCGGGAATCGCGGCTGTCGCGATCGCGATCCATCCGGACGACGAAGCGCTCTTTGCCGATTCTGTCGGGCCACTGCCCGGGCATGTCGTCACCGTGCCGGGCGGTGCGACAAGGCAGGCCTCCACGCTTCTGGCGCTGCGTGCGCTGAAAGCCTTCAGCCCCGAAACCGTGCTGATCCACGATGCGGTCAGGCCGTTCGTGAACCTTGAACTCATTGCCGGCGTGATCGAAAAGGCAAGGAGTGGCGTAGGCGCCCTTCCCGCTCTCGCTGTCTCCGACACGTTGAAGCGCGGCGGCACGGACGCGCGCGTCACCGGAACGGTAGATCGCGGCAGCCTCTTTGCCGCGCAGACCCCGCAGGGTTTTCCCTTCCGCGCCATTCTCGACGCGCACGAAAAGGCGGCGGCAAGCGGACAAGGCGATTTCACCGACGATGCGGCGATTGCCGAATGGGCCGGACTAGCGGTCGAAATCGTGGCCGGATCGCCCGACAATGTGAAACTGACATGGGCAAGGGATATCGCCATGGCGGACGAAAAGCTTTCTCGCGCTGCGGCTTTCCCGGACGTTCGCACCGGCAATGGCTATGACGTCCATGCCTTCGGCCCGGGCGCTCATGTGACGCTGTGCGGCCTCGCCATACCGCATGAGAAAGCTCTTTCGGGTCATTCGGATGCCGATGTGGGCCTGCACGCACTGACCGACGCCTTGCTTGCGACTTGTGGCGCAGGCGACATCGGCACGCATTTCCCGCCTTCCGATCCGCAATGGAAGGGCGCGGCCTCGAGGATATTCGTCGAGCACGCGGCAGGGATCGTGCGGGCCAAAGGCGGCCGGATCGCCAATGCCGATATCACGTTGATCTGCGAGACGCCCAAGATCGGGCCGCATCGGGAGAGAATGGTCGAAGCGCTTGCGGCCATGCTCGGCATCGCGGCCGATCGCATTTCGGTGAAGGCGACGACGAATGAAAAGCTCGGCTTCCTCGGCCGTGGCGAGGGAATTGCCGCGATCGCGACCGTCAGCGTGATCTATCCGGGCGGCGTGCCGGCATGAGCGGGCACGAAAAACTCGCGCGGCAGGTCCTCGCGGCCTGTGGGGAACGCGGCATTATGCTCGCAACCGCTGAATCCTGCACAGGCGGCATGATTGCCGCCGCGTTGACCGACATCGCTGGTTCCTCGACCGTGGTCGATCGAGGCTTCGTCACCTATTCGAACGAGGCCAAGATGGAAATGCTGGGCGTCCGGCCTGAAACGCTGGAAACCCATGGCGCGGTCTCGCGTGAAACGGCGCTCGAAATGGCCGCCGGCGCGCTTGCCCGTTCTCGGGCCGGTATCGCGGTTTCTGTCACGGGCATCGCCGGACCCGGCGGCGGTTCGGTGGAGAAGCCGGTCGGACTGGTGTGGTTCGGGCTGGCCGTCACAGGCCAACCGCCTGTCGCCGAGCAGCATCTGTTCGAGGACAAGGGCCGCGCCTTCATCCGCGAGGAAAGCGTAAAGGCGGCGTTATCGCGCGTCCTGCAAGGGCTCAACCGGTAGCGCCTGCGCCCGGCGCTCCATAGATCTCGTCCGCGCGCTTTTCGAAGGAACCGGCGAACATGCGGAACGCGCGGTCGAACATGGCGCCCATCATGGCCCCGAGAAGCCGGCTCTTGAATTCGTATTCGATGAAGAAATGGATCGTGCAACCGCCTCGTCCGTCATCCTCGAACCGCCAGAGATTCTGAAGATATCGGAACGGCCCGTCGAGATATTTCACCTCAATGACGTTCTCCGCGCGTTTCAGGACGACCTGGCTGGTGAATGTCTCGTGGATCGCCTTGTAGCCGACCGACATGTCGGCGACGAGCATGGCGATCCCGTCCCGCTCCTTGCGCGAACGAACCGTGAGCCCCGTGCACATCGGCAGGAACTCGGGATATTTCTCCACATCCGCGACAAGGTCGAACATCTTGTCCGGCGTATGCGCGACATGGCGGGTCGTTTCGAATTTCGGCATGAATGGCGGCTCAGGCCGTCTTCTTCAGCGACTGCTCGCGCGCCGCCTTCAGCTTGGCGAAATCCTCGCCCGCATGGTGCGAGGAGCGCGTCAGCGGGCTGGCCGAGACCAGCAGGAAGCCCTTGGTATAAGCGATCGTCTCGAAGGACTTGAATTCCTCCGGCGTGACGAACTTCTTCACGGGATGATGCTTCTTGGAGGGCTGCAGATATTGGCCGATGGTCAGGAAATCCACGCTCGCGGTCCTCAAATCGTCCATCAGTTGAAGCACTTCGTTGCGCTCTTCGCCGAGCCCGACCATGATGCCGGACTTGGTGAACATCGACGGGTCGAGTTCCTTGACCCGCTGCAAAAGCCGGATCGAATGGAAATAGCGCGCGCCGGGGCGCACGGTCAGGTAGTTCGACGGCACCGTCTCCAGATTGTGGTTGAAGACATCGGGCCTCGCCTCGACCACGATCTCCAGCGCGCCTTCCTTGCGCAGGAAATCGGGCGTCAGCACCTCGATGGTCGTGCCGGGCGAGCGTTCCCGGATGGCGCGGATCACCTCGGCAAAATGGCGCGCGCCGCCGTCAGCGAGGTCGTCGCGATCGACAGAAGTGATGACAATGTGATTGAGGCCCATCTGCTCGACCGCCTTCGCCACATTGGCGGGCTCTTCCGGATCGAGCGCGGTCGGCAGGCCGGTGGCGACATTGCAGAACGCGCAGGCGCGCGTGCAGATCTCGCCCATGATCATGAAGGTGGCGTGCTTCTTGTCCCAGCATTCGCCGATATTGGGGCAGCCGGCCTCCTCGCAGACCGTCACCAACCTGTTCGACTTGACGATCTCGCGCGTCTCCAGATAGCCGCGCGAGGTCGGCGCCCTGACGCGGATCCAGTCGGGCTTGCGCAGCACTTCCTGATCCGGCCGATGCGCCTTTTCCGGGTGGCGCGGACGCGGCGACGCGGAGATTCTGTCCAGTACGGTTACCATCTACTCGAACCTGTCAGTCTGGTTGCGGACGCCCGCGAGGATGGTCTCCTCCTCGGGCTTTCCTCCCGCATATAGTGACGCGCGGCGGTAGGTTCAGGCTGCCCGGCCGGCCGGGCAGCCCGCTCTCATGATGCGCCAGGCTAGCGCTTCAGCATCCGGCCGATAGCGATCAGGATGCAGGCGCCGATGAAGCCGATGATCAGGTAAGCGACCCATCCGCTGAATCCGAGATTGAACGCAGCCAGTATCGCATTCAGGATCACGGCACCGACAATGCCGAGAATGATGTTCATCAAGAGCCCCATACTGCTCTTCATGAACTGCTCCGCGCCCCAGCCGGCGATGCCGCCGATGATGATCGCGGTAATCCACCCTACACCGTTTACGTCCATTTGCTCTCTCCTTCCTCGACAGTGATTCGAGCACAACGCACCAAGTATTCGCGGAACCGGCCCCAGCGTCAAACGTGGATGACGCGGCCATAGGCGTCGAGAACGCTCTCATGCATCATTTCCGAAAGCGTCGGATGCGGGAAGACCGAATGCATCAGCTCTTCCTCGGTCGTCTCGAGGTTCATGGCGACGACGAAGCCCTGGATCAATTCGGTAACCTCGGCACCCACCAGATGCGCGCCGAGAAGTTGGCCGGTCTTCCTGTCGAAAATCGTCTTGACCATGCCCTGGTCTTCGCCCAGAGCGATCGCCTTGCCGTTGCCTACAAAGGGAAAATGCCCGACGCGGATGTCGTAGCCCTTCTCGTTGGCTTTCGCTTCGGTCAAGCCGACCGACGCAACCTGAGGGTTGCAGTAGGTGCAGCCGGGAATCATGTTCTTGTCCATCGGATGCACGCCCGGCACGCCTGCGATCTTCTCGACGCAGATCACGCCCTCATGCTCGGCCTTGTGCGCCAGCATGGGCGGTCCGGCGACGTCGCCGATGGCGTAGACGCCGGGCACGTTGGTGCGGCCATAGCCGTCTATGACGATGCAGCCGCGCTCGGTCTTCACGCCGAGGTCTTCAAGTCCGAGATTCTCGATGTTGCCCTGCACGCCGACGGCCGAGATCAGGCGGTCGGCGGTGATCCTTTCGACCTTGCCGCCCTTCTGCTCGACATGGGCCGTGACCGAATTGGCACCTTTCTCGACCTTGGTCACCTTGGCGTCGAGCAGGATCTTCAAGCCCTGCTTTTCGAACTGCTTCTTGGCGAATGCCGCGATCTCTGCATCCTCGACCGGCATGACTTGCGGCAGAAGTTCGACCACCGTCACGTCGACGCCCATGCTGCGGTAGAAGGAGGCGAATTCGATGCCGATGGCGCCCGAGCCCATGACGATCAACGATTTAGGCATTTCGGGCGGTACCATCGCCTCGAAATAGGTCCAGATCAGCTTGCCGTCCGGCTCGATGCCCGGAAGCACGCGCGGGCGCGCGCCGGTGGCGACGATGATGTGCTTGCCGGTGTAGGTGCCCTCGCCCTTGGTGCCCTTTGGCTGTGGCGGCTGCGGCTGCATCGGCTTTTTCTTCGTCGCCGACACGACGATTTCTCCGGGTTTGGTCAGCTTCGCTTCGCCCCAGATGACATCGATCTTGTTCTTCTTCATCAGGAAGCCGACGCCGTTGTTCAGCCGCTGTGAAACGGCGCGCGAGCGATCCACGACCGCCTTCGTGTCGGGCGTGACCTTGCCCTCCAGTTTCAGGCCGTAATTGTCGAGATGGTCGGCATAATGCATGATCTCGGCGGAGCGCAGCAGCGCCTTGGTCGGGATGCAGCCCCAGTTGAGGCAGATGCCGCCGAGATGCTCGCGCTCCACGATCGCGGTTTTCAGTCCAAGCTGCGCGGAGCGGATCGCCGTGACATAGCCGCCCGGCCCCGAACCGATGATGATGACGTCGTAGCTTTCTGCCACTTTGAGTTCTCCTTCGCTCAGAGGCCGAGCATCATGCGTGCGACAGGCTCGATACCGCGCCCGATGGCGCGCGTGTTTTCGGCGTCGAGATGAACGCCGTCCAGCGGGCTCGCCTGCGCAACTGAACCGGCATCGAAAAAGCCGCAGCCGATCTCGTCGGCAAGGTCGGAATACAGCGTCGCCAGCATCTTTGACTGCGCAATGCCGGGGCCGAACATGGCGGCAAAATCGGGATCGGCCGTCTCGCAAAGTACCGGCGGGGCGGCCAGCAGGATATCCGGAGGATCATCGTCAAGCGGATAATCATGGCCGCGGATGATATCGACAAGCCGCTGCATACCCTGCTTGGACGCCTGCGCATGAGCCGCGAACCAGGGCTTCATATCGTTGGATCCCAGCATGATGATGACAAGATCGACCGGCGTATGGGTCATCAGGATAGTCGGCAGAATACGGGCGCCATTGCGGTCCGCGCCGGCGGCGTAATCGTCGAAAATCGTCGTGCGGCCGTTCAGTCCTTCCGGAATGACGAGCGCGGCGTCGCCAAGCCCTGCCTGCAGCACGCTCGGCCAGCGGTCCCCATAGGCGTGGCGGCCGGAACCGCCGGGGCTAAAGCCCCAGGTCAGTGAATCGCCGTAACAGAGGACAGTTTTCATCGTCATCCCTCGAAGCCGTGTCGCCCCCTCCGCAAGGGAGAGGGCTGGACCTCAGACCAGCATGCTCATCGGGTTTTCGATGTATTTCTTGAACGCCTGCAGCAGTTCGGCGCCAAGCGCGCCGTCGACCGCGCGATGGTCGGTCGAAAGCGTGACCGACATCACGTTGGCGACGACGATCTCGCCCTTCTTTACCACCGCCCTCTCCTCGCCGGCGCCCACGGCCAGGATTGTCGCGTGCGGCGGGTTGATCACGGCGGCGAAATCCTTGATCCCGAACATGCCGAGATTGGAGACGGCGGTCGTGCCGCCCTGATATTCCTCCGGCTTCAGCTTGCGGCTTCTTGCCCGGCTTGCCATATCCTTCATCTCTCTGGAGATCGTCGACAGCGACTTCTGGTCGGCGTGCCTGATGATCGGCGTGATGAGGCCGCCGGGGATGGAGACCGCCACGCCGACATCGGCATGCTTGTGCATGACCATGTTCGCTTCGGTCCAGGAGGCATTGGCGTCCGGCACCGCCATCAGCGCCATCGCCATCGCCTTAATGATCATGTCGTTGACGGAAAGCTTGTAGACCGGCGCCTCGCCATGCTCGGTCTTCTTCATCGGGGCTGCCGCATTCATCTGGGCGCGCAATGCCAGGAGCGCGTCGATCTCGCAATCGAGCGTCAGATAGAAATGCGGGATGGTGGTCTTCGCCTCGACCAGACGGCGGGCGATTGTCTTGCGCATATTGTCGTGCGGGACGAGTTCGTAGGAGCCTTCATCGAAGAGTTTCAGCACGGCGTCGTCCGACATCGGCTTTACGGCCGTGGCCGGTGCGCCGGCAGGCGCCGCGGCCTTCGCTCCGCCTCCGGCAATCGCCGCCTCGACATCCGCCTTCACGACGCGGCCGTGCGGGCCGCTGCCTTTGATGGCGACGACATCGACGCCGCCATCCTTGGCGATACGCCGCGCAAGCGGGGAAGCGAAGACGCGATCGCCAGTCGCATGGTCATTTGCAGCCGGAGCGGCCGCCGAAGCTTGCGGCTTCTCAGGCTTTGCAGGCTCCGGCTTTGGGGCCTCTGCCTTCGCTTGTTCCTGTTTCGGCGCCTCGGATTTCTTCTCGGGCGTGCCGCCGGCCTTGGCCGCTTCGGCCACGTCCTCGCCTTCTTCGGCAAGAACCGCGATCAGCGCATTGACCTTGACGCCCTCCGTTCCTGCCGGCACGACGATCTTCGCGACTTTGCCTTCGTCGACGGCCTCGACCTCCATCGTGGCCTTGTCGGTCTCGATCTCGGCAATGACGTCGCCGGCCTTGACCTCGTCGCCTTCCTTGACGAGCCATTTGGCGAGGTTGCCTTCCTCCATGGTGGGCGAAAGGGCCGGCATGGTGATGTTGATCGGCATCTATCGGTCTCCGGCGTAATAGGGCGTTGGGTCTTCGTTCATGCCGAGCGGCTTGTCGAGCGGCCAAAGATCGGCGAGGGAAAAGGAAATGGCATCGAAGGGCGGCGCGCTGACCTTATCGTCGGAGTTCCAGTCGCCAACCTTCTTCCAATGGCCATGATCGTTCTCGAAGGCTTCGAGTATCTGCAGGCGCGGGTCGATCAGCCACATATGCGGGATGCTCTCCTCGGCATAAATGCGCATCTTGACCGTGCGATCGCGAATCTCCGTTGAGGCGGATAGGATCTCGCACACCCAATCCGGCGCAACTTCGAAATAGTTTGTGGCCGGATAGGTGAGGAGCCGCGCTCGACGCCAGCCCGCGACATCCGGCACCAGCACATGCCGTCCAAGCTTCAGTTCGGGCTCAACGAAAAAAACCCAGCCTCCAGGCCCGCCGCCACCCCATTGAAAGGGGTCCGTAAGCTTGGCAGAAACCGCATTGGCTGCACCAGAATGGCGAGGTGAAGGGCGCGGGTGGGTGCGTATAACACCATCAATGATCTCCGCCACCAGATGCTCAGGCACGGCCTCCAAATCGGTATAGGTTGCAGTCTTGCTCTGTTCAGCCATCCTCGGTATCCCTGCCGACGACCCCAGCGATTTGCCTAACCCCGATACGTCACGGCCTTGACCGCCTCGACCACCTCACCGACGTTTGGCAGCGCGAGCTTTTCGAGATTGGCCGCATAAGGCATAGGCACGTCCTTGCCCGCGATGGTGATCACCGGCGCATCGAGCCAGTCGAAGGCGCGTTGCGAGACCTGGTTGGCAACGAAATCGCCGACCGAACTCTGCGGGAAGCCTTCCTCCACCACGACGAGCCGGTTGGTCTTCTTCACCGAGGCGATCACCGTATCTAAATCCATCGGGCGGATGGTCCTGAGATCGACGATCTCGGCATCCACCCCCATCTCGCGCAGTTCCGCCTCGGCCTTGACCACGTAGGTCATACCGATGCCGAAGGAGACGATGGTGACATCCTTGCCTTCCTTGTGGATGCGCGCCTTGC
>JAKDNM010000166.1 GCA_030456445.1 Hyphomicrobiales bacterium | reverse complement strand
ACCGGTTTTCCGAAAAGATCATGCTCAAACAAAAGGATAAGAGCATGATGCGATTCAATCCAATCACGTCATGCTCTTAAGCGGCCCGATAAAATCGAGCGGTGCACTGGCGATCGGGCCGGTGCACCGTCGATTTCCGCCCGTCAATTACTCATCTCTCAATGCCAGGCACTCGGATAAGAGCGTGCGTAAATCAAGAGCCTAAAGCGCTTTGAGCGAATCCGAATGATCGCTACGCATTCTGGACCGCCGCTCGGTCTGTTTGCCGGCCACCGTGGCAAAGGCCTGCTCGTATGCCGCGACCGCCTTGTGGCGGCGCAGCCTGTTTAAGAAGTAGGAAATGCCGAAATCATAGAGGCCCGGCGCCGGTAGCCCGGTTTCCCCGCTTATTGACCGGAGCAAGGCATATTCCTTTCGGTCGCACCTCCACGGCCGAACCGGAAGGAACTTCCAGGGACCGGTGTAATGCCTCAGAACGGCACCCCGCCAGAGCTTCGTCTGGAGCGCGCATTTCTGTACGTTGAGCGTCATCGGCAGTTCGACGATGTCGCCTGAAAGCGTCATGTTGAAAACGCATTGGTCATGGGTCGGGCACGGATCGAGATAGGGGCATTTCCGCTGGTGGCGCGTGAAATTCTCGGCGAAGCGGTCCAACGCACCGGTCTCGCGCCATTTCGCTGCGTTGATCAGCATGAA
Organism: Hyphomicrobiales bacterium; assembly: GCA_030456445.1. Lineage (GTDB taxonomy): Bacteria > Pseudomonadota > Alphaproteobacteria > Rhizobiales > Rhizobiaceae > Mesorhizobium_L. The sequence continues at coordinate 6,473 of JAKDNM010000166.1, read as the reverse complement.
TCCCGAATTGAAATAGAACGGCGAAATTCCCGCAGCCTCGCAGCGCCGGAATATCAGCGGATCGTCGGCGCCGGTGCCGATCGCCAGATCGAGGCAGACACCTGCCGTCTCTGCGAAGCCACAAAGCGCTTCGCAGCTTATATCGCCGAAAGCCAGCGTGTCGCCGTCGATATAGAGGAGGTAGTCATGGGAGTGCGCAATGGCTTCGATCGCGTTCGCCTTCAGGAGCGCGGTGTCGCTGATGTGGCTGTGTTTGTCGCCACGGGCCTCCAGGTTCGCGGCATGGGTAGGCCGCGGCGCTTCCAGCAGTTCGATCGAATGCCCCCTCGAACCGACGAACGCCGCCAGGGAAGGAGGAATTGCCGAGCGGTAGCCTGATTGCAGGAAAAAGAAATCGAGGGGATGCCGGTGGGAGCGCGCTATCGACGCAATCGAATATAGCGTGATGTCGTGATACTTCCGGTCGCAGATATAGACCACGGCGATGCGAGGCCGATGCCGTGTCAGCTTGGCGCCCGGATTGCCCAACCAAATTTCCTCCAGCTTCGCTACAGAGATGCGTCTCACGCCGCGAAAACCCATGCAGTAATGCTTTGGCGAGGCATCCGGCGAAAGATGCCCAAACGGCGTAGAACCGGTCCGGCGGCGGCAGCAACCCACTTCGAATGGAGAGATTTCGCATCAACCGGCCCGGATGGAAAATCGTCCCCGAAACCTTCCCGGATCCCTGGATCCCCCGGATCATTGACCATGCCGAGCGTCGATATCGTCATTCCCTGCTACAATCACGGCGGCTTCCTGCCGGATTCGGTCGGCAGCGTACTCAGCCAGCAGATCCCCGATCTGCGTATTCTCATCGTCGACAACGCCTCCACGGACGGCAGCGCGGATGTCGCACGGCAGCTCGCGTCGGGCGATGCCCGCATCGAGCTCCTGTCGCGCGATACCAATCAGGGCCCGCACGCCTCCTTCAACGCCGGGATCGACTGGGCAAGGGGCGACTATTTCCTCATTCTATGCGCGGACGACATCCTCTCGCCCGGCTGTCTCGCGCGCGCCGTGTACGCGCTCGAACAGCACAGGGAAGCGAGTTTCGCCTTCGGCGGGCAGCTTATCTGGGAAGCCGACACGCCGTGTCCGATATTCGCCCCAACCGACGATCCGGCATCCCGTACAATTGTCGGGGCGGAGAAATTCATCCCGGTATTCTCCCTGCCGCACCGGCCGGTCGGGACGGGCTCGATCCTGGTGAGGACGGCCGCGCAAAAGCAGGCGGGGCATTATCGGCCGGAGCTCTACTACACCGACGATCTGGAGATGCTGATGCGACTGGCCGCGCTCGGTTGCGCGGTACGAATCGACGCCATACAGGGCATCCGCCGCCGCCATGGCGCCAACATCTCGGCCGCCAATTGGGGAAGTTGGCTGCGTGAACTGGAGCAAGTCCATGCCGCCTATGCCAGCTTTTTCACGCATGAAGGACAAAGCTTGCCATGGGGGCCTCGCCTCGAACGGCAAATCCGCACGAACATCGCCAACCGCGCCTATTGGAGCGCGGTGTCGCACAGGGTGCGTGGACTGAAAGCCGAATCGATCGAGTTAATGGCCTTCTCGCGATCCCTCGATCCGGCTTCCGGTATTATCCCCCCTTTCGCATATTGGTTGCGCGTCGAGAATGCGGGGACGTTCGCCATGCGGAGACTTCGCGAAATCCTGGCCCGGAGAAGGCTCCCGCATTCGCGCGGCCCGAAAAAAGGATCGATGCCTCAAAAGGCGTAGCGGAGGAACCGCATCGCCCGAAAGGTCGAATTGCCCCGTTGCGCCGGATCGCCGGAAGCTGCCGACATAAATGGCCCGACCCGTCTCAACTGCTCTTCCGGGCTCGCAGAGAAAGCGGAAATCACAATGAGTTTTCCGGCTGTTCGCGTCCGGCATCCGATTTCGCTATCGCTGATACCAGGCAAGAGAGGAACCGACAGTTCGTCGCGCCAGGCCGGGCGCCGTGTTGCGCTTCTTGGTCTGTTCGGGATCGGGAACATGGGCAATGACGCCTCGATGGAAACCATGCTCCGTTTCCTCAGGGAAGAAGCCCGAGGCTGCAGCACCCACTGCCTTGCGGTGGACCCGGAAGCGATCCACCAGACTTATGGTGTGGATACGATACGCCTGAACTCACGTTTTCGGGCGCGCCTGCTCTTTCGACTGGACAAGATGCTGTTCAGGATACCGGGCGGCTTCGTGGATCTGGTAAGGACGATCCACGAGGCGCAGAAATTCGACCTGCTTGTGGCGCCCGGAACGGGACTGCTCGACGATTTCGGCAGCGGTCCCTTCAACTGGCCCTACACGCTCTTGAAATGGTGCGTTGCGGCGCGGCTTTCCGGCGCGCAAATCTGGCTGGTCAGCATCGGCGCCGGACCGATCCAGAATTCCCTCAGCCGATGGATGATGAAAAAAGCGGCACGGCTGGCGCGATACCGTTCCTACAGGGACCGGATATCGCTCGATTTCATGAAAAGCATCGGCTTCGATACCGGACAGGACGCCGTCTATCCTGACATCGTGTTCAAGATGGAAACGCCGCCCGCCGTCCGGCTTCCATCCCGGGACGAGGAAACGATCGTCGGCGTCGGGGTCATGGGTTACAAGGGATGGCATGCATGGGAGGCCGGGGGAACGGAGATATACGCTTCGTATCTCTCCCGCATCACCTCCTTGATCGTCTGGCTATTGGATAATTCATACGGCGTCCGTCTCTTCACGGGCGCGCGATCGGACGGGGAGACGGTGGAGGAGATAGGCAGGCGGCTGACCGCTATGCGGCCCGGCCTGAACCAGCGATGCATCGCCGTTGAGACCGCCTCGCTTCTTGAGCTTGTGGCGCAGATGTCCGCCGTGGACGTTACGGTCGCCACGCGTTTCCATAACGTGATCTGCTCGCTGAAGGCCGGAAAACCGACGATTTCCCTCGGCTATGCCAGGAAAAACGATGTGCTCATGGCTGATTTCGGCCTGGGAGAATATTGCCATCGCATCGAGGATTTCGAAGTCGAGCGCTTAAAAGTGCAAATCGCCGGTATCCTGGAAAACAGGCTGGGTATTTCCGCTTCGATCCGATCCAGGCTCGATGAACTGAAAGCCGAGCTTGAGCGTCAGGACCGCTATCTCGTCTCCGAGATGCTTGGCTGACGGCAGGCTTCCGAGGGCCGGCGGACTCTGCAGGCTTCCGCTATTTTTCCAATACAGGTGTCATGAACGTCCTGAACGGCCAGTTCGATCGCAAGCCGGAGGCGACATGTGCCGCCTCTTCGAGCAGCGGATGCCTGGTGGCCTTGAGACCGACCAGCCAGCCGGCAAGCGCGGCCACGCCCCCGATGGCGGCGTGACTGAAGGAAAGCCGCCAATCCGCTCCCGAAGCCAGGGCGAGGCAAAGGGGGCCGGCCGCGCTCGCCAGCGCCGCCGCGCCGCTTTTCCAGAGCGCGCGGAGAATATCGGCATGGCTGATCCCCAGACGGTGCTTGACGAAGGAAATCGAGACGATCGCCTGAAAAGGAATGATAAAGAGCATGCTCCACGCCGCCGCATGCAAACCACCCACCAGGATGGCGCCGATCAGAATGGCGGCTGAAGGCGGAAACGAGGCCAGCGCCCGGAAGAAGGACTGCCTTATGGCCCCAATCGCAATCATGACGGGATAGTTCACCTCGAAGCTGAAGGAGAACAGCGAGGCAATTGCGATCACCCGTACCAGCGGGGCGACGTCATGCCATTGACTGCCGAGCACGATCTGGACGACCGGCTCGGCCATAACCGCCAGGACCAGAAAGGCGGGCCAATACAGTGCGGTGATGATCTCGAGCGCGTGGAGATAAGGCTCCTTCAGGCTTCTGCCTTCCCGCGCCTGCCCGGAAAAGGCGGGGAGGATCACGGACATCGCGCCGCCGAGAATAAGCTTGTTGGGCAGTTGGCAGATCATCAGGCTGCGGCTGAAGACGGCGGCCGCCTGCGGTGACAGGATCCAGCCGAACAGCATGTAGGGGACGGTGTCGTAGACCTTGTAGAGAAGCGCTATCCCGCCATTGTAGCCGCCAAACCGGACAACGCCGTGCCAATGGCTGAAGGAGGGCCGGAATATCCACGGGTGGGGATGCAAGGCCAAGGACATGACGCCGGCAACGACGCTGGTGGCAAGCCATGCCCAGGCAAAGCTCATATAGCTGAAACCCGAAAGCGCGAGGACAATGGTCGTCAGCGCGCCCGCCGCCGCTCCCGCGAGATCGATGGCCACGATCCGCCCATAGGCCATCTCGCGCCGCAGGAGGGCGACGATCTGGATGGCGATCAGGTCGAGGAAGAGGCAGACGCAGACGATATGGAAATACGCGGCCAGCCTTTCCTCTCCATAGGCGCGTGCGAGCGCCGGCGTCGCCACGAAAAGCGCGACGACGATGATGGCCGTGAGGATGAGCATCACTGTCGACGAGGCTCGTACGTCTTCCCGTGTCAGCACCTCGCGCTGGATAATGAAAGTGGAACTGGCAAATTCACGCACGGAAAGCGCAATCCCGAGGATGGCCATGCCGACGACGGACACGCCGATTTCGGCTGGCGTCAGGATGCGCGATACGGCCGCGGCCACGGCAAAATTGCTGGCGAAAGTGAAATAGCGGTCCGCGGTGCTGAGCAGCAGCGCGCGTCTGACGACGGTCATGCGGGTTCCCTTTCGTCGCAAAGCGCATCTGCGGGCCGATCCGAGCTTGATCATCGGGAAAAGCCTGCCGACCGTCATCGCGCCAAATAGGCGGGATACGTGCCTCAAAAGGTGTAGCGGCCCCGGCATGGAAATGCGCCGGGGCCGCTATCGGCTGCCGCTTCATTGTCACCGGGCAACGGAATACATAGATGCGCCCCGTCTCTCGCAACGCCCCGTCTCTCGCAGCACCCACGTCTCTCGCAGCAGCCATTTGGTGATTCCCATGAAGAAAATCGGCTTCCTCTCGTTCGGCCATTGGTCCCCCTCGCAACAATCGCAGACACGGTCGGGCTCGGACGCCCTCCTGCAGTCGATCGACCTTGCCGTCGCCATAGAGGAACTGGGTGCGGACGGCGCCTATTTCCGCGTTCACCACTTCGCCCGCCAGCTTGGCTCGCCCTTCCCGCTGCTGGCGGCCATCGGCGCGAAGACCAGCCGCATCGAGATCGGCACGGCGGTCATCGACATGCGCTATGAGAACCCGCTCTACATGGTCGAGGATGCGGGCGCGGCCGACCTGATCGCCGGAGGGCGGCTGCAACTCGGCATCAGCCGTGGATCGCCCGAGCAGGTGATCGACGGCTGGCGCTATTTCGGCTACCAGCCCGCCGAAGGCGAGACCGATGCCGACATGGCGCGGCGGCATGCGCAGGTGTTTCTCGACATGCTGCGTGGCAAGGGTTTTGCCGAACCTAATCCGCGCCCCATGTTCCCCAACCCGCCCGGCCTGTTACGTCTCGAGCCGCACCCCGAAGGGCTGAGGGATCGCATCTGGTGGGGCGCGGCGACCGACTCCACCGCGATCTGGACTGCCAGGCTTGGCATGAATTTGCAGAGCTCGACGCTGAAGTTCGACGAAAGCGGCGAGCCCTTCCACATGCAGCAAGCCAAGCAGATCCGCGCCTATCGCGCCGCCTGGAAGGAGGCTGGCCATGCGCGCGAACCGCGCGTCTCGGTCAGCCGCTCGATCTTCGCGCTCGTCAACGACATGGACCGGATGTATTTCGGCCATGACGCCGGCAGCCAGGACCAGTTCGGCTATATCGAAGCCGATACAAGGGCGGTGTTCGGCCGCCATTATGGGGCCGAACCCGACAAGCTGGTCGAGGAGTTGAAGGGCGACGAGGCGATCGCCGAGGCCGATACGCTGCTGCTTACCGTGCCCAATCAGCTCGGCGTCGACTATAACGCGCACGTGATCGACGCGATCCTCAAGCACGTCGCGCCGGGGCTCGGCTGGCGCTGACGCCGTTTCGCCATCGGCGGAGCGACGGGAGGACTGTCGTGCAATTCCAGCCAGGCCTGCGCTTCGCGCGGCGTCGCCGCCGCCCTAAGGCGCGCGCGCAGGTCGGGCTGGCGCAGCAGGCGGCAGAACGAGGCGAGCGTCGGCAGGAAGCCCGCGACATCGTCTTTCGGCCACAGCAACGTCAAAAGCAGGTCGACCTGTTCGTCGTCGGCCGAGCCGAACCAGACGGGTCTCTCAAGGACGGCAAGCATAGCGGCCGGCTGCGCAAGGCCTCCGAGCCGCGCATGAGGCACGGCAACGCCGTGCCCCACACCGGTCGATCCGAGCCGCTCGCGACGAAGAAGCCCTGCAAGTACCGTGCTCGGGCGCATATCGACGCGTTCGGCGAGCCGGTCGGCGATCTTCGCCAGCGCGGACCGCTTCCCCTTCGCGGCCATGCCGAGCACGACGTCTTGTTCGCGCAGCATCCCGCCC
>JAKDNM010000165.1 GCA_030456445.1 Hyphomicrobiales bacterium | reverse complement strand
AGCGGCAGCGGCATGCGCTCGCCGCCGATCCTGAAATTCTGCCGGCTGCGCTCGGTCTGCGCGCCCCAATATCTGTCGCCGGGAACTTCGATAGGCCCGAACGTGTCGGTCTCGGTACGTGTGTTGGTCATTCCATTATCCATGAAAGGCTTTCAAATCCGGCGGCACCATATGGACGGGGCGCACGTGCGTCCAGATGGAATATGGGGGCGGTCGGGAAGTCGAACCAGAGCGTGCTACGCCCACTCGCCCCTGCGGAAAACCGGCGTCCGGGAGCCATCTTCGGCGATGCCGTCGATGTCGACCTTGTCGGAGCCGATCATCCAGTCGATATGGATGAGGCTCTTGTTGCCGCCCTGCGCCGCGATCTGTTCGGGCGTCAGCTTGGCGCCGCCGAGGAAGCATTTCGAGTAGCACTGGCCAAGCGCGATGTGGCACGACGCGTTCTCGTCGAAGAGCGTGTTGAAGAAGAGGATGCCGCTTGCCGAGATCGGCGAGGAATGCGGCACCAGCGCCACTTCGCCGAGCCGCCGCGCGCCTTCGTCCGTGTCGAGCACCTTCGCCAGCACCGCTTCTCCGCGCGCGGCCTTGGCTTCCACGATACGGCCTTCCTCGAAACGCACCGAAATCTCGTCGATCAGCGTGCCCTGATAGGAGAGCGGCTTGGTCGAGGAAACGTGGCCTTCCACCCGGCGCGCGTGCGGCGTGGTGAAGACCTCCTCGGTCGGGATGTTGGGGTTGCAGATGATGCCGTTCTTGGCGCTTGAAGCGCCGCCTTGCCATTCGTGCCCGTCGGCGAGGCCGATGGTGAGGTCCGTGCCGGGGCCGGAATAGTGCAGCGCGCTAAAATGCTTGCCGTTCAGCCATTCCGTCCGCTTCCTGAGCGCGGCGTTGTGCGCTTCCCAGGCACCGATCGGATCCTCGCCGTCGACGCGCGAGGCGGCGAATATCGCGTCGGCGAGTTTTGCCACGGCAATTTCTTCGGCATCGTCCGGAAAGACCTGCTTCGCCCACGACGTGCCCGGATAGGCTACGATGTTCCAGTTGATGTCGAAGCCGGCGATCTTCTCCAGCGCCGGCTGGTAGGCGAGCGAGTTCGCCTTGTTGGCGCGCGCCACCTTGTTTGCATCTTCGTTGGACAAGAGCATCGGATTGTCGCCGACGATGGCGAGCCGCGCGGTATTTTCGGAAAACGCCTTGGCGACGCCGTCATAGAGCCAGCCCGGCGCACGGTCGAAGCTTTCGTCGGTCGCGTTGCGGAAGCGCGAAAGTGTGATCTCCTCGTCCGACAGGATCGGCGTCACCAGCCCGGCGCCGGCGCGATAGGCATGGTCGGCGATGCGGCGTACAAGCGGCAGCGCGGCCGCCGGCGCGGTCAGGAACAGGTTCTGTCCGCGCTCCAGCCTCAGCCCGACCTTGACGGCGACTTCGGCGAGTTTGTCGAGCCTGACGGGATCGACCGATGCCTGGATGCTGCGCTGGTGCGTGTTCATGCGATGTGCCTCGATGGATGTTGATATGGAAACTTATCGAAGGTGACCTCAAGCCGCCTTGGAGCATTCGGCGCAAAGCCCGCGGATTTCGATGGTCGTCTTTTCCGGCCGGAAGCCGGAGCGCGCGCTGATGCCGTTCACGAAGGCGCGGAAATCCGCGTCATGGATTTCCGAGACCGCGCCGCAGCGTTCGCAGATGGTGAAGCCGATCGGCTCGCCGTCATGATGGACATGGCCGTCGGCATGCGCGCAGGCGACGAAGGCGTTCATGCTCTCCAGCCGGTGCACGACGCTCAGGCCGCGAAGTTGGTCGAGCGCGCGATAGACCTGAAGCGGCGCGCGAAATCCCTCGTCGCGCAACTGGTCAAGAATCTGGTAGGCGCTGAGCGGTGTGCCCGCGCGCTCCAATACCGCGAAAACCAGCTTCTGGTTCTTGGTGAATTCGGTGGTCGTCACGCTTCTTGCTGTTCCGCAGGGTTCAGGGCTTAACGTAATGGCGGAAGGCGTTCGCGGCAACATGGCGAAGCGTCACGCAGCCCGCAATCTGCTCGCCGCGCCGGCTGACAGATAGCCCAGCGCGCCGAGCGCGGTGATGAAGAAGCTCGTCGGCCAGTCGGTGAAGTAGGCGAGGACAAGGCTTGCCCATGCGATTGCGACGGCGATCAGGATCGAAACGACGACGCCCGCCAGTACGCCTCGCGTCAAGTGAAGGGCGGTCGCCGCCGGCGCCACCATCAGCGCGAAGACGAGAAGCACGCCGACGATCTGCGTGGCCTCCGCCGTCGCCACCGCGACGATGACCATGAAGAGCGTGGAGACGAGTTCGAGATTGACGCCCTTCGCCTCGGCGAGTTCGGGCTGGAGGCTGGCGAACAGAAGCGGGCGGGCGATGAGGGTCAGTGCCGCCAGCGTAACGATCGCCATTGCCGCCAGCACCAGCACGGTGCGGAAACCGATGCCGAGCACGTTGCCGAAAAGCACGCTCGTCGCCTGTGCGGCGTTGGTGGTGTAGAAATGCAGGAAGAGCAGGCCGAGACCGAGCGAGAGGGTCAGGACGATGCCGATCGCCACGTCGCGATGCGCCCGCTCGCCCAAGAGGCCGATGCCGATGCCGGCGGCAAGCGTGAACGCCGTCAGCCCGAAGAAGGGCGAAAGCCCGACCAGCGCCGCGCCCGTCGCGCCGGGAAAGCCGACATGAGCGAGCGCATGGCCGGCGAAGGTCTGGCCCCTGAGCACCAGAAAATAGCCGACCGCGCCGGCAACGATGCCGACGATTGCCGAGGCCGCGAAGGCGTTGCGCATGAACTCGTATTCAAGCATCGTGAGCATGCGCGTGCCCTTCCAGTTCGATGCCGTCGGCCATGACGAAGATACGGCCCTCCACATGGACGACATGGATCGGCGTGCCGTAGAGGCCGGACAACACCGGCCCGCTGATCACCTCGTCCACCTTGCCGACCGCCGCTTTGCCGTTGCCGACATAGAGCACCTTGTCCGCCGCCTTGAGCAGCGGATTGATGTCGTGTGAGCAGAAGATGACGGCGATGCCGAGCCTTTGGCCGATCTCTCGCGCCAGTTCGATGATGGTGCGCTGGTGCCCGGCGTCGAGGCTGATCAGCGGCTCGTCGAGAAGCAGGAGCTTCGGTTCGCCTGTGAGCGCCTGCGCGATCAGGATGCGCTGGCGTTCGCCGCCGGAAAGCCGGTCGAAAGGCCGTCTGGCGATGTCGGTGGCGCCCACCTGTTCGAGCGCCTTCCATGCCGCCACCTTCTCGGTTGCCGAGGCCACCGGCCAGCCCCAGCGATGGCCGCCGGTCGCGCCGGCGACGAGGTCGAGGCCGCTGATCGAGGTCTGTACCGAACCTCGGCGAAGCTGCGGCACGTAGCCGATGACGGGATTGCCGCGCCGCGGCGGCTTATCCAGAACGGTGATCGTTCCGCCTTGCGGGCGGACGAGACCGAGGATGGCACGCAAAATGGTGGTCTTGCCGGAGCCGTTGGCGCCCAGAAGCGCGACGAATTCACCCTGCACTATGGCGAAGGAGACGCCGGTTAAAACCCGGCGTCCCCCATAGGCCAGCGTCACCTGATCGAAGCCGACTGCGTTCATTGGGCGCGCGCGGCAAGCGCCTTTTCGACGGCCCCGATCTGCCCGGCGAACCAGCTCTGGATCGTCTGCCCGGCGGGCATGGTTTCCGTAACGCCGATGACGGAAACCTTGTTTTCCTTGGCGATCCCGAGGAGACGTTCGGTCGCCTGGTCGGTCACTTGCGAATTGTAGAAGAGGATCTTCGCGGACCCGTCCTTCAGGCTCTTCTCGAAGGCGATGACCTGCTTCGGTGTCGGCTCGGCGTCGTTCATCACGGCCGTCTGGAATTTCCCGTTCAGCATTTTAAAGCCGAGCGCCTCGGCCATGTAGCCGAAGACCGGCTCGGTCGCTGTCACTTCCGTGCCGCCATAGGCCTTACGGACATTGGCGATTTCCTTGCCGATCTTTTCCATCGAAAGGGTGAACTTCGCCAGATTGGCCTCGTAATCCGCCGTGTTTTCGGGATCGCGCCGGACGAGTTCGCCGCCAAGCGCCCTGGCGACGGCCGGAAGCGTGGCGGGATCGTACCAGAGATGCGGGTTGTCCCCCGCCTTCCGGCCGGTGAGCGCGGCCGCGACGATTGCCGTACGGCTGTCGGCGGAAGAAGCTGAAACCAGCTTCTCCATCCATGGATCGTAGCCTGCGCCATTGTAGATCACGATACCGGCGTCGGCGACCGCCCGCGCGGTGGACGGGCTGGTCTCGAACAGATGCGGGTCCTCGTCGGGATTGGACAGGATGCTGGTGACCGCGACATGGTCGCCGCCGATCTGCCGGGCGACATCGCCGTAGAAATTCTCGGCCGCGACAACGGATACCCTGTCGGCCGCAAAGGCGCCGGCGGACAGGAACGGAGCCGCCGCCAGCATGACGGCCGCGAAGAGAAGAGGGCGCATAAAATGGTTCCTTCGGCAGTGGGAGGGTGGATGCCGACCGGCCGGAAGTCTGTCACGTAACAATATAACATTTACCGTGGAGAAAAAGCGCTGACAAGAGGGGTTTGGGAAAAATGCACAGAGCCGTTTCGATGATGGTTGTATCCGTCTCAACAATTGAGGATTACCCCCTCTCCGTCTCGGCTTCGCGGGCCACCTCTCCCCCACTTCGTAGGGGCGAGGAAAGGTGCCAAGCGTCCGGCCGGCGTTTCCTCTCCCCCGTCGAGCGGGGGAGTGGTCAGCCCCCCGGTCTTGCCTCCGGCAAGCCCGAGGACAGGCTCCACTGATCGGAGTGGGGGTCGAGACTGAGTTTGGAGCCCTGTGATTTCATACCCCGCCATTGACCTCACTGCCGCTACCCGCTACCGATCCGCGGCCCATGTTCGAGCTTATTGTCGCCGCGGTCCTCATTCTTATCAACGGCGTCTTCGCCCTGTCGGAGCTTGCGATCGTTTCCGCGCGCAAGGCGCGGCTCGGTCCGATGGCCATGCGCGGCGTGCGTGGCGCGGCCGCCGCCGTGAGGCTGAGCGACAATCCCGGCCGCTTTCTCTCGACCGTCCAGATCGGCATCACGCTGGTCGGCATTCTGGCCGGCGCGTTTTCCGGCGCCGCGCTGGGCGACCGGCTGAGCCGCTTCCTGGCAGAGCAGGGACTCTCGGCGAGCGCCGCCGACCTTACCGGCTATCTGATCGTCATCGGCCTCATTACCTTCCTGTCGGTCATCATCGGCGAATTGGTGCCCAAACATCTGGCGCTGAAGAACCCGGAGCGGATCGCCTGCATGATGGCGCCGACGATGCTGTTCCTTTCACGCGCCGCGGGCCCGGTGGTCTGGCTGCTCGATATGTCGACGCGGCTGCTTCTGAAGGTTTTCGGCGTCTCCGGCGAACCGCAAAGCGCCGTGACGGAGGAAGAGCTCAAGACGGTGGTCGCGGAAGCCGAAAGCGCCGGCGTCATCGAAAGCGCCGAGCAATTCATGATCTCCGGCGTCATGCGGCTTTCCGACCGCACCGTGCGCGCGATCATGACGCCGCGCACGGATGTCGAACTCCTCGACGCCACGCTGGACGACGCCGAACTGCGCAAGGCGCTGCTCGATTCCAGGCACTCGCATCTGCCTGTCTATGAGGGGACGCCGGACGACGTGATCGGCGTGGTGATCGTCCGCGACCTCATCAAGCCGCTCACCTCGAAGCGCAGATTCGACCTGAAGCGCTATGTGCGGACGGCGCCTGTCGTGCCGGATACGCTGGAGGGGCTGGATGCCTTGCGCCTGCTGCGAGACGCCGAGGTACCCATGGCGCTGGTGCTGGACGAGTACGGCCATTTCGAGGGACTTTTGACGCCCGCCGACATCCTCGACGCCATCGCGGGTGCCTTTCGCTCCGACACCGAGAAAGACGAGCCGGAAGCCGTCCGGCGCGAGGACGGATCGTGGCTGCTCGCCGGCTGGATGCCGGTCGACGAGATGGCCGAGCTGCTCTATCTGAGCCTGCCTGCCAAGCGCAATTACGACACCATCGCGGGCTTCCTGATCAACGAATTCCAGCGTATTCCCGAAACCGGCGACCGCATCGACATCGGCGCCTGGCGCTTCGAGGTGATCGATCTCGACGGCCGCCGCATCGACAAGGTCCTGGCGATACGCTTGTCTTGATGGACGGGTTTTTCCTGGCATTAACAATCGGTTGCCGGGGGCAGCGGAATCTCTTGCGGAACTTTCGCCCGCTGAATACGAAACAAGACGAATATGAAGAAAGGCGGCTCGGTGGCCGCCTTCCTTCTTTCGCTCCGGCATCCGCTCAGCGGCGCGTCGCGTCCTTGACGTGTTCCTTGGCGTCGCCATAGGCCTTCTGCACCTTGCCGGCCGCCTTTTCGATCTTCCCCTTGGCCTCGGTCTGCTTCGAGCCTGTCACCTTGCCTGCCGCTTCCTTTACCGAGCCGGACGCCTGCTTGGCTGCGCCCTTGACCTGATCCTTGTTTACCATCTGCATGCTTCCTTCCATGTTGAAGACAGTATCTCGACCGTGCCCGGTGAGAACGCGCGATGGCGTGACCGGTTCCTCGGATGATGGTTTGATGGCGCATTGATCCAGAGGTTGTTTGTGCATTGAACGGCACCGCTCCTGTACCGGCCGACGCCGGCATCGACCCCGCAAGGTTCATCAAGGCGAACATGCGGCTTCAGGCCGTGCCGTCCGTTCCCGAGATCAGGCTCTACACCGCGCATCCGGCGAGCAACCTTTGGCGCTTGACGGGAAAGCGCGGGGAGGGGGCGCCGCCTTACTGGGCCTATGTGTGGGCCGGCGGAGCGGTGCTCGCCCGTCATTTCCTCGATCGGCCGCAGAGCGTTCGCGGCCGTCGGGTTCTGGATCTCGGCGCGGGCGGCGGCATCGTCGGCATTGCCGCCGCCAAGGCGGGAGCCGCCGCCGTCGCTGCCGCGGAGATCGACCGCAACGGCATCGCCGCGATCGGCCTGAACGCCAGCGCCAACGGCGTGACGCTGGAGATCAGGGGCCGCGACCTGACCCGATCCGAGCCGCCGCCCGGCATCGATCTGGTTGCGGTCGGCGACCTCTTCTACGCCGCCGGCCTCGCGAAGCGCGTCACCCGCTTTCTCGACAATTGTCTGGCCATGGGAGCCGAGGTCCTGGTCGGCGACCCGGGACGGGCATTCCTGCCGCATGCCCGGCTGCAACCGGTCGCGCAATACGCCGTGCCGGATTTCGGCGACGGCGGGGCGGCGCCGAAGCCGAGCACGGTCTTTGCCTACCGCTAATGAAAAAGGGC
>JAKDNM010000044.1 GCA_030456445.1 Hyphomicrobiales bacterium | reverse complement strand
GAACTGAAAACGCTGGTCGACGAGAAGGCGGCGGTCATCTCCGGCTGGATGCGGGCCGGAAAGATCGCCGCGACCGATCCGAGGCACCTGATCTTCTCGATCTGGGCGACCACCCAGCATTATGCCGATTTCGATGTTCAGGTCCGCGCCGTGCTGGGCTCCAACCTTGACGGCAACAGCCGCTTCGACGACGCCGCGCTGTTCCTGGAGCAGCTCTATGTCGATGGGTTGCGCCCGAAGGGCTGATCTCCACGCATCGAACCGCATCAGTCCCCGATAGATAAAAGGCCGCCACCTTTCGGCGACGGCCTTTGCAATCGAGGAATGCGGCGAGCGCTACTTGGAGACGAAGCAGTTTCCGCCGGCTGCCTTGTATTTGGTGCAAAGCGCTATCGCGTCTTCCTTGGAACTGGCCGCGATACGGACGCGGTAATAGGTGCCTTTCCCGGCGATATCAGCCTTGACGATGTTGGCGGCGTGACCGCCGAGGATGTTCGCATAGCGGCGCGCCATGTTCTGATAGGAGGTCTGCGCGGCTTCCGCGGTCGGCTGGGAAGCGATCTGCACCGACCAGGCGCCGGAAGCTTCCGCCACGGGTGATGGCGCAGGCGCCGCCTCGGCCGAGGCCACCTTCTGCGGCTGGGTGGCAGGACGTGTGGGTGCAGCGGCTACCTTGGCGGGCGTATTGATCTGCCCGCGATGCTCGGCTGGTTTGGCGGCAGTTTCCGGTGCCTTGGCCGCCTGCGGCTCCCGTGACGGGATCGGCGCCGCCGCCGGAAGATCGGTCGAGACCACCGCGTCGGCCTCGGTGGTTTTGGCGCCGGCGTCAGCCGAGGCCTTCTCCGCCGGGGCAGGCTCCTCACGCGGAACCATCGTCCCGTCGGCACGCACGATCATGGTTTTGACCTTGTGCGGCGTCACCGAAAGGATCTCGTTATCGGCACGCTTCGGCGTTGCATCGTGCGAAGGCGCGAGCCTGTCTTCGCCCTTCGGCGCAGCCTTGATGATATCGGCAATGTCGCCCTTCGATACCGCCGCAGCAGAAGCGGAAGAAGAATCCGCCCCGCTGCTCGACGCATCGTCGCCCGCAACGCCGTCATCCGACGGGCCGTTCTTCAGGGCCGCTATCTTGTCGCCGTCGAATACGCCCGGCAGCGCCGACGCCGCGTTTTCGGTGCGGGCGGCTATATCGATGGGACGCTCCTCGGTCGAGACGAGTTTCTTCTGCTCTGGCGCCACCGCCGTCGCTCCGTCGACGACGCGCTCGTAAACCTTGTTGTCCTGGTTCGGCACGGTCGTTCCGCCCGGGTTCTTCGGCTTTATCTTCACAGGATCGGCATCGGCCTTCAGCACGACCGGCTTGTCGCTTGAATCGGTGCCGCTTCCGGAAAGCGCGAAGGCGCCGATGCCCCCCAGAACCACCACGCCCGCGATCGCGGCGGCTACGAGCTTGCCGCGGCTCTGCATAAAGCGCATTTGCCGTGGCGCGTAGCTCTCGGCATCCATACCTCCGGCCGCAAATCCATGGTCGGTTTCACGGCTCGGCCGGGAGGCAAATTCGTCTGGAAGAAAATCGGCCTCTTCGAAGTCGAATTCCTCGAAATCGTCTCCGGCACGCTGGGTAGCGGCGGACGCCTGCCCTGCCATGACCGCTGCTGGAGCGGCCGCTGGCGTAGTCGCCACCGGGGAGCTTCCGATACCAAGTTCTTCGGCGAACAGGCGTTCTATGTCCGCGCTCGTCTGCGCCAGCGACGGTTGTTCCGGCGTGGCGGCGGCCTGGCGGATGGCCTCCGTATTGGCCGAAAGCGCCTGAAACGCGTGTTCGAATTCCGCGTCCAATTCGTCATAGACCGGAGCCGGACGGACTTCCGTCAAAAAGGCGGGAACGGGAATATCGAGATCGTCGGCGATAGCGACGGCCGGTTCTTCTATTTGCGTCGTCTCGATATCGGGCGTGCCGGCCTTATCGAAGGCGGAAGCGGGACGGGGCTCGTATTCCGGCTCCTCATCCGGGCTGACGGTCGCGGCCTCGTAGGTTTGCTCGACCGAGCGGATATCGAAGAAAGGCATGTCCTGAAAAGAGGCGGAAACGATTTCCTCGGCCGCCGGTTCTTGTTCTTCCAGCGTCCCGATTTCAGGTTCCCAATTCGGCCGGGCAGTATCGACGGCCTCCTGAGAAGCCGCCTCCCATTCGCCGGTCTCCTGCGGCACGTGATCCTGTGTCGCGTTATCCTGCGGGGCATCATGAAGCGCCGGGGCTTCGTCGGGCACGAAATCGACGGCCTCCAACGGCTGCTCCGGCATACCGGCGCTATCCGTCTCCGCTACCGGCGCCCTCGTTGGATCGCGACGCTGCGGCAGACCGCGCTCGGTGCCGAGCGCGGCGAGAATGTCAAACGGATCGACTGCCTTCGCCCGCGGCTCCACGGCGGGTTCGCCCGTCGCGCTGTCGTCGGCGAAGGCGGCCTCGTGCCGGGGTCGGGCTTCGCGATATTGCTGGGCGGCGGATTTGAAGGAGCGGATATTAAACAAAGGGGCCACTGTCGGCCCGGTGCTCTCGCCCGCAAGAATATCTTCGCCCGCCAAAATATCTTCGTCCGCCGGCGTATCCTCGATCGAGGGGACATTCCCGGCCGCGGGGCGATCGACATCCAGCGGCGTGAAAAATGTCGGCCGGAAGACATTTCCTTCCCCGGCCCTTTCCCGGAAACTCTCTTCGGACACGGTGTCCTCGACCATGGATGGTTGGACGGCATCGCCAGCGGCGCCATCGTCCTCGTCGGCCGCCCGGTCGTCTTCGGCGTAGGCTTCCGCCTCCGAGGCAGGATGATCGAGCCGCGAATAGCCGAAGTCCATGTCGACCTCCGCCATGACGTCGTCGACGTCCCCACGGTATGTATCGTCGCGGGAATAGGCATCGGACGGCTGCGGCTCTTCGGCCGTGGCGTCGGTTCCCTCTTCCCCGTTCCAGAACCCGGCGTTGCCGGAAAGCTCTTCCTCAAGCCTGGCCGCGAACGCCTCGTCTATATCTTCGGCAGCCGCCTCACGCGGGACCGGGACGTTATCCACAGCCTCCTGTGGATAATCCCGCACCGATGCCGGTCCGGCAGGAGCGTCGGAGCCCGGATCGAACATCCCCATCAGTTCCTTTTCGAGGTCGATCTCGAAATCCTCGTCGGGACGGGGCGTCGGCTGGACGCGCGGGTCGAATCCCATTATGCGCGTCAGCTCGGCAAAAGGATCGTTGTCGGTAAAATCCTGGTCCCCCGCGGCTTTAAGCTGCACTTTATTTGCCATGCTTGTCCACACTCACAACATCGGACGCCGGCCAAGGCGCGCGTTTCGGGCCTACCAGCGCAATATGGGCAATCGGTGGCAGGCCTTAGCCGCCGCCTAGCGCATCTCCGAAGGTGCTTCCGCCCCAATCAGCGCCAAGCCTGACGACAACACGTCGAGAACAGCCTGCACCAGACCCAGCCTGGCATCGGTTAATTCTGGATCGTTAACCTTAACAAACCGTAAGCCAGGATTTTCGGTTCCCCTATTCCAATGAGTGTGGAACGCATTGGCGAGATCGTAAAGGAAAAAAGCGAGCCGGTGCGGCTCCTGCGCCTCGGCGGCCGCCTCGATCAGTCTCGGATACTCGGCAAGCTTGCGGATGAGGCCGATTTCACCCTCGTCGGTCAACAGGTGCAATCCCTTCTTCAGGGCCGCGCGCTTGCCGGCGTCCGCACCGACGACCTCCCTCGCCTGCCGGAAGACGGAATGGCAGCGCGCCGAGGCGTATTGCACGTAGAATACGGGGTTGTCCTTGGACTGCTCGGTCACGCGGGCGAAGTCGAAATCGAGCGGTGCGTCGCTCTTTCGGTAGAGCATCATGAAGCGGATCGCATCGCGGCCGACTTCCTCCACGACATCGCGCAGTGTCACGAATTCGCCCGCCCGCTTCGACATGCGCACCGGCTCGCCGTCGCGGAGCAGCTTGACGAGCTGGCACAGGAGCACGGTGAGTTTGACACGATCGCCGGCGATGGCGCGCGCCAGCGCTTCCAGCCGCTTGACATAGCCGCCATGGTCGGCCCCGAGCACATAGATCAATTCGTTGAAGCCGCGATCGACCTTGTCCTTGAGATAGGCGACATCGGCCGCGAAATAAGTATAGGTGCCATCGGACTTGACCAGCGGCCGATCGATATCGTCGCCGACATCGGTCGAGCGGAAGAGCGTCTGTTCGCGGTCCTCCCAGTCCTCCGGTTTCTGCCCCTTCGGCGGCGGCAGCTTACCCTTGTAGACATGGCCTTTCAGCGTCAAATCGTTGATGGCACAGCGGATCGTATTGGCGCCGTTGGCGTGCAGCGTACGCTCGGAGAAGAAGACGTCGTGATGGACATTGAGCAGCGCGAGGTCTTCCTTGATCATCGCCATCATGGCGTTGATCGTACGGTCGCCGACGATGGCCAGCGCCTCTTCCTCCGGCATCTGAAGAAGGTCACGGCCGAATTCCCTTGCCAGTTCCTCGCCGACCGGCACCAGATAGTCGCCGGGATAGAGGCCCGCGGGGATCTCGCCGATCTTGTCGCCGAGCGCCTCGCGGTAACGCAGGAAGGCCGATCGCGCCAGCACCTCGATCTGCGCGCCGGCGTCGTTGACGTAATATTCCTTGACCACCTCGTAGCCGGCGAAGGCAAGCAGGTTGGCGAGCGTGTCGCCGACGACCGCGCCCCGGCAATGACCGACATGCATGGGACCGGTCGGGTTGGCGGAAACATATTCCACGTTGATCTTGTGGCCTGAGCCGGTTTCCGAGCGGCCGTAATCCTGCCCCGCATCGAGCATTTCGCCGAGCCTCGCCTGCCAGAACCCCGGGGAGAGACGTAGATTGACGAAGCCCGGCCCGGCGATTTCCGCCGCCGAGATATCGGGATCAAAGGCGAGCGCCTCGGCGATCCGCACTGCGAGCGCGCGCGGATTTTCGCCGACCGCCTTGCCGAGCACCATGGCCGCATTCGTGGCGATATCGCCATGCGCCGGGTCGCGCGGCGGCTCTGCGACGATGCGGCCAAGTTCGAGCGGGTCGCCAGACAGGGTTTTCAGATCAAGCGATTGGATTGCTTTCTTGATCCGATCGTTGAAATCGGCGAAAATGTTCATTCAGGATTGCCCGTGGAGAATGTTTCTGCGGCCAGCGTGCCAAGCCCACCGGACCAGCCGGATTTGGCCTCGCCCTAGCCCAATTCCGGCGTGCGGTCAAACAGGCGGCGGTGCTCCTTGACGGCGTAATTGTCCGTCATGCCGGCCAGGAAATCGGCCACGTGCCGCGCCTTTACGCGCTCCTGTGCCTTGCCGAGCAGGTCGCGCCAGCCTTCCGGCATCAGCCCGGGGTCGGCGAAATAGGCGTCGAAGAGATCGCGCACGATCCGGTCGGCTCCTTCCCGTACCTTGAGCACCGCCCGATTGCGGTAGAGGTTGGCATAAAGGAAGGCCTTGAGTTCCTGCTCGTCCGTCCGCATCGACGGCGAGAAAGTCACCAGCGTGCGGCCGGCATCATGCACGTCCTCGACGCTTGCCGGTCGGGTTTCAGCGAGATTGGCGTTTGTCGTGCGGATCACGTCCTCGACCATGAGCGTGATCTGGCGGCGCATCAGTTCGTGCCCGGTGCGGACCGGATCCAGCACCGGATAAAGCGCGCGCACCTGGCTCAGGATGGAACCGGGGAGTTCCAGGCTTTCCAGCATGTCGAGGCTGAGCAGGCCGGAGCGCAGCCCATCGTCGATATCGTGCGTGTCATAGGCGATATCGTCGGCGATCGCCGCGCATTGCGCCTCGATGCCGGCGTAGCGGTCGAGTTCGAGAGCGTACAGCGCATCGTATTCGAGGATCGACGGCGGCACGGGACCGTCCAGCCCCTCCCCGTCCGCGCCGACAAGCGGGCCGTTGTGCTTGACCAGCCCTTCCAGCGTCTCCCAGGACAAGTTGAGGCCGTCGAATTCGGCGTAGCGGTGCTCCAGTTTCGCGACCGCGCGCAGCGATTGGGCGTTGTGGTCGAAGCCGCCCCAGGCCTTCATCTTCTCGTTCAGCGCATCCTCGCCCGTGTGGCCGAAGGGCGTGTGGCCGAAATCGTGGACGAGCGCCACGGCCTCGGCAAGATCCTCGTCGCAGCACAGAGCGCGCGCCAGTGCCCGGGCGATCTGCGCCACCTCGATCGTGTGGGTCAGGCGTGTGCGGTAGTGGTCGCCCTCCTCGGCGATGAAGACCTGCGTCTTATGCCTCAGACGCCGGAAAGCGGTGGAATGGATAATGCGGTCGCGGTCGCGCTGGAAGGCGGTGCGGGTCGGGCTCTCGGCTTCGGGGAAGAGCCTGCCGCGCGTTTGCGCCGGGTCGCTGGCCCAGGCGGCGCGCGGCCGGTAGCCGAAGCCGATATTGCCCAGGTCCTCTGTCTTGCGTGTCATGTAGCCATGCCGTCGGTTGACTTGACCATGGTTGACTTCCCATGGGGCGCTTCATACCTATGCGGAGGAAGCAATTGCAAGGCGAACCGCCATGGGCGTTGACGCGAAGTCCACGATGAAGGGCGTCGAGGTGACGGAAGCCGCCGCTCGTCGGATCGGCCAGATCATGGCTTCCGACCCCGGCAAGACGGCTCTCAGGATCAGCGTCGAAGGCGGCGGGTGCTCCGGCTTCTCCTATAAATTCGACCTGGTCGATTCGCAGAACGAGGACGATGTCGCCTTCACGCGCGACGGCGCCACGGTACTCATCGATGAAATTTCGCTTGTCTATATGGGCGACGCGGTCGTCGATTTCGTCGACGATTTGATGGGCCAGTCCTTCCAGATCAGGAACCCGAACGCGGTAGCCTCCTGCGGCTGCGGAACGAGCTTCTCGGTCT
This sequence comes from Hyphomicrobiales bacterium, assembly GCA_030456445.1. Lineage (GTDB taxonomy): Bacteria > Pseudomonadota > Alphaproteobacteria > Rhizobiales > Rhizobiaceae > Mesorhizobium_L. The sequence goes on along the minus strand of JAKDNM010000044.1, from coordinate 21,859 downwards.
GAACGCTTTCCTAGACGGTAGTGACGAATTAACGTCATCCCGGTTTCCGGACGGCGCGAAGCGGTGACCGGATCCGTCTGGGTCCGCAAGGTCATCGCCGCCGTGCGCTCTCTCCAGGGCCTCTACCACCGCATGAACCTGAGCTGAAGGGCTCATTCAACGCGAGTTCAGTGCAAGGGAACCATGCTGCTCCGATCCTATTAATCTCATAGGAGAGCCAACCTGAAGACGCAGGAGAAAGCATGAAGATGATGAACTCATTGAAGCTTGGAGTGCTGGCCGCAGGCATACTTGTTCCCGCCGCGGCTTACGCGGCCACCAGCGCCATCACCACCACCGATCTCAACATGCGGACAGGCCCGGGCACCGGTTACGAGGTGGTCGATGTCATTCCCGACAGCGGCCGTGTTACTGTCTATGGCTGCCTCAGCGGCTACAATTGGTGCGACGTGAGTTGGAGCGGCTATCGCGGCTGGGCGTCGGGCAACTACCTCGCCTATCTCGGCGAACGCTATTACCGCGATCCCATCCCGAGCATCGGCGTCACTATCGGCGTGCCGATCATCGGCTACGACCGTGACCACTATTTCGATCGCTGGTATCGCCACCGTCGCCACGAAATCCGCCATGACCGCCGCGAGCATCGCCGCGAGGTCCGGCAGGAGCGGCGCGAGGATCGCCGGGCTATCCGACACGAGCGTCGCGACGTGAAGCAGGAGCGCCGCGACCTCCGCGACGCCCGTCACGATCTAAGGCAGGCGCGCCACCACGGAGAGAACCTCAAGCAGGAACGTCGCAAGGTTCACAGGGAGAAGCGTCAGTTGCGCCATGAAAAGCGCCAACTCCACAAGGCGCATCGCGACCGCCGGCAAGACCATCGCGACTGATTGCCGAACCGCAAAAAGCTGCCGGAACTGGGTTCCGGCAGCTTTTCATTGACGACTAGGCCTCCGACGACATCGCGGCGGTGCGCAAGTCGTCGGCCTTGCCGGTGGCGCCATTGAACACGAGGTTCAGGATCACCGCCGCCACCGAGGCCAGCAGGATGCCTGAGCCGATCAGCGGCGCGATCACCTTCGGCAGCCAGATGTTGAAGCTTGGCGCCAGTTCCGGGATCATGCCGAAGCCGAGCGCGATGGCGACGACGAAGAGGTTGTTGCGGTTGCCCTTGAAATCGACGGCGCCCAGGATGCGGATGCCTGTCGCCGCCACCATGCCGAACATGACGATGCCGGCGCCGCCGAGCACGACGGTCGGCAGGGCTTCCACCAGCGCGCCCATCTTCGGGATGAGGCCGAGCACGATAAGAATCACGCCGCCGGCGACGCAGACGAAGCGGCTCCGGATACCGGTCACGCCGACCAGCCCGACATTCTGCGAGAAGCTCGTATAGGGGAAGGTGTTGAAGATGCCGCCGAGCAGCGTGCCGAGACCGTCCATCCTCAAGCCAGAGGACAGCATGGGCTGCGTCACCTTCTTGCCCGTCATCTCGCCGAGCGCCAGGAACATGCCCGTCGATTCGATCATCACCACGATCATCACCAGCACCATGGTGGCGATGAGGATCGGGTCGAAAATCGGCATGCCGAAATGGAACGGCCGGATCGGCGCCAGCCAGGCGGCGCTCGCCACCTTCTCGAAATGCATCAGGCCGAGCGCGGCGGCGATGACGCCGCCGGCGATGATGCCGATGAGGACGGCGACGTTGGAAAGGAACCCCTTGGTGAAGCGCGCGATGCACACGATGATCGCCAGCACCACCAGCGAAAGCTCGATGTTCTGAAGCGGTGCGTAGGCGGGATTGGGCAGCGACGGCGCCAGCGCCAGCCCGGCCGGCGGCGCGGGCACCGCCGATCCGGCAGCACCGGCGGCGTCCGTTACCGCCTTCAGCCATGCCGCATGTTCCGGTGACAGGATCTTCGGGGCGGTCGGCCCGAACGGCAGCCCGAATATCCAGCTTATGCCGATCTTCATCAGCGACACGCCGATGACGAGGATGATGGTGCCGGTCACCACCGGCGGGAAAAAGCGCAGCATTCGGCTGACGAAAGGCGCAATCAGCATGGTGATGATGCCCGCGCCGATGATGGCGCCGAAGATCATGCGGGCGCCCTCGGTGCCCGAATGCGAAATCGCCATCGAAACCATCGGCCCGACCGCCGCGAAGGTGACGCCCATCATCACCGGCAGCTTGATGCCGAACCATTGCGTGGCGCCCAGCGATTGCAGGATCGAGGCGATGCCGCACACGAACAAATCCGCCGAGATCAGGAACGCGACGTCCTCCGGCGCAAGCTTCAGCGCGCGCCCGATGATGAGCGGCACGGCGATGGCGCCGGCATACATGACGAGCACATGCTGCAGGCCGAGCACGAAAAGACGTGGCGCCGGCAGCACCTCGTCCACGGGGTGCGTTGACGAAGACATGAAATCCCTCCCTTTTTCGCTCCGTCCACCCGAATCGGGTTCCCTCTCCCGGAGCGATGGTGCAGGATTACCCGGTATCGTCTCCGACACCATCAAGAATGACTTGAATAATTCGCTTGGTTTTCATGAAAATCGCCACCTGGAACATTAACGGCGTCAAGGCGCGTATCGGCAATCTGCTGCACTGGCTGCAGGAGAGCACGCCCGACATCGCCTGCCTGCAGGAAATCAAGTCGGTCGACGACCAGTTTCCGCGCGCCGAGATCGAGGCGCTCGGCTACCACGTCGAGACGCACGGGCAGAAGGGCTTCAACGGCGTCGCGCTTTTATCCAAGCTGCGCTTCGACGAGGTCAACCGCGGCCTGCCCGGAGACGACAGCGACGAGCATGCGCGTTTCATCGAGGGTGTTTTCTCTACATCCTCCGGCGCGCTCAGGGTGGTTTCGCTCTATCTGCCGAACGGCAACCCGATAGACACGCCAAAATTCCCCTACAAGCTCGGATGGATGGAGCGGCTGAACCGCTGGGCCGGCGAGCGGCTGGCGCTGGAGGAACCGCTTGTGCTGGCCGGCGACTACAACGTCATCGCCGAGCCGATCGACGCGCGCCATCCGGAAAACTGGCTGGGCGACGCGCTGTTCCAGCCCGAGACCCGGCAGGCCTTCCGCCGCCTCGCCAATCTCGGCTTTTCGGACGCTGTCCGCTCGGTTACCGACGCGGCGGATACCTATACTTTCTGGGACTATCAGGCCGGTGCGTGGCAAAAGAACAACGGCATCCGCATCGACCACCTGATGCTGTCGCCGGAGGCCGCGAACCGCCTGGTTTCCGCCTCCATCGAGAAGCATGCCCGCAGTTGGGAAAAACCGTCGGACCATGTGCCGGTGGCAATCGAACTCGATTTCGATCAGACGGCGTAGCGCCGGATTTCTCTGCCGCCGCCGGAGGTGCTATACTTGCCGCTCATGAAGGCGGCGATGGCCATAGGGCTGTTCTTCCCGGCATTTCTCTGGGTGTCGGCGGCCATGGCCGACTGCAAATGCATGGCCAACGGCCGGGTCTTCCATCACGGCGAGATCGCTTGCCTCCGCCTTCCATCCGGGCCGCAACTCGCGCAATGCGGCATGGTCCTCAACAATTCCTCATGGATCAAGCTTCAGGACGGCTGTCCGGTCGCGGAGACGGGTGAGAACGTTCTCGCCGGCCCAGTGATATCGGCACCCGTGACATCGGCACCCATGATGTCGGCACCCATGACATCCGTGCCGCATCTTCGACTGAGGACGTCGGTCCGGCGATCCTGAATCCGGTTGCGGTTTGTCCGCTCCGCAAGCGGCGGCTATTTGCCGTCGTCTCCGCCCTCGCGCATGCTGTCGGCAAGCGCGATTGCCGTGCGCCGGTCGCCTTCGCCGGCAAGTGCGAAGGCTTCCTCCTGCATCTGGCGGATCCACGGCAGGTCGGCCGCAGACGCATGGCTCAGCGCCTCGGTCATCATCGCCAGCCCGCGTACGATCTTGCCGCTCTGGAACAGCAGATTGCCGAGCGTCGCCTGCGCGCCGGCATGGCCCTTTTCAGCGGCCAGTTGCAGCCAGCGCCCGGCCTGCTTGATGGAGGCCTTCACGCCGTCGCCATCGAGGAACATCTTGCCCAGTTCATACTGCGCCACCGGATTGCGATAGGTGGCGGCGGCACGCATGTAGAAATCCTGCGCGGCGGAAAGATCGGGCGATACGGGCGAGTCCGGGATACCGATGCGGGAATAATTGCCGAGTGCGACCAACGCGTCGGAAACGTAACTCTCGTCCGGGCTGCCGGGACGGACATCGTCCTCGACGATCTGCCGGAAGAACTTGTAGGCCTGGTAATCGTCACGCTCCACGCCGTCGCCCGCGGCATACATCTTCGCCAGTTTCCAGCTCGCCCCCACCTGCCCCTTGTCGGCGGCATAGCGATAGGCTTCGACGGCCTCCTCCTTGTCGCCCTTCTTGTAGGCCGAGAAGCCGAGGCGGAAGACGGCCCACGGGCTCTTCTTCTCCTTTTCGATGCTCTTGGCGTCGAAGGCATGGGCGAACCCGGCCGCCGCGATCGCAGCGGCCATGACAACCGCAAAGAGGACGCCCCGCTTCGGGCTAGATATCGGCATAGCAGTGCGTTTCTCTTGCCCCGCCCGGATGGGTGACGGCGCCGTCGCGCGCCGGGCCGACCGTCTGGGCATATTTCCAGATCGCGCCGGACTGGTAGTCCGTAATGCGCGGTTTCCATTCCTTGTGGCGCTGGGCAAGCTCCGTGTCGCTCAGATCCACCGACAATTCGCCGGTCGTGGCGTCGATGGTGATGATGTCGCCATCGCGCAGCAGCGCGATCGGGCCGCCGACCGCCGCCTCCGGCCCGACATGGCCGACGCAGAAGCCGCGCGTGGCGCCGGAGAAGCGCCCGTCGGTGATGAGCGCCACCTTGTTGCCCATGCCCTGCCCGTAGAGCGCCGCGGTGGTGGCCAGCATTTCGCGCATGCCGGGTCCACCCTTCGGCCCCTCGTAGCGGATGACGAGAACCTGGCCTTCCTTGTACCTGCGGTGCGTCACCGCCTCGAAACATTCCTCCTCATTGTCGAAGCATCGCGCCGGGCCGGCGAATTTCAGCGTCGACATGCCGGCGATTTTCACGATCGCGCCCTCGGAGGCGAGATTGCCCTTCAGCCCGACGACGCCGCCTGTCTTCGTGATCGGCCTGTCGGCGGGGCGCACGACATCCTGGTCGGCGTTCCAATGCACCTTCTCCAGGTTCTCCGCTATCGTGCGGCCGGTGACCGTCATGCAGTCGCCATGCAGATAGCCGTGCTCGTAAAGCGTCTTCATCAGGAGCGGGATGCCGCCGGCCTCGAACATGTCCTTGGCGACATATTTGCCGCCCGGCTTGAGGTCGGCGATGTAGGGCGTCTTCTCGAAGATGCGCGCCACGTCGAAGAGATCGAATTTGATGCCGGCCTCATGCGCGATCGCCGGCAGGTGCAGCGCGCCGTTGGTCGAGCCGCCGGTGGCCGAAACCACCGCGGCGGCATTCTCCAGCGCCTCGCGGGTGACGATGTCGCGCGGCCGGATGTTCTTGGCCAGAAGCTCCATCACCTTTTCGCCGGAAGCGAAATTGAAGCGGTCGCGCATCTCGTAGGGCGCCGGTGCGCCGCAGGAATAGGGCAGCGCCAGCCCTATCGCCTCCGCTACCGTCGCCATCGTGTTGGCGGTGAACTGCGCGCCGCAGGAACCGGCCGACGGACAGGCAGCCTCCTCGACCTCGACCAGTTCCTCGTCCGACATGGCGCCGACCGAATGCTGCCCGACCGCCTCGAACACGTCCTGGATAGTGATCTGGCGGCCGCGATGGGTGCCCGGCAGGATAGAGCCGCCATAGATGAACACCGAAGGCACGTTCAGCCGAACCATCGCCATCATCATGCCCGGCAGCGACTTGTCGCAGCCGGCAAGCCCCACCAGCGCGTCGTAGCAATGGCCGCGCATGGTGAGTTCGATGGAATCGGCGATGAGGTCGCGCGAGACGAGCGAGGCCTTCATGCCCTGATGGCCCATGGCGATGCCGTCGGTCACCGTGATGGTGCAGAATTCGCGCGGCGTGCCGCTGGCGGCCGCGACGCCTTTCTTGACCACCTGCGCCTGGCGCATCAGCGAGATGTTGCAGGGCGCCGCCTCGTTCCAGCAGCTTGCCACGCCGACAAGGGGTTGATTGATCTCATGGGCCGACAACCCCATGGCGTGAAGGAACGCGCGATGCGGCGCCCGTTCCGGGCCAACCGTCACATGCCGGCTGGGCAAATTCGCCTTCAAGATCGCTTTCGCGTCCATCACACTTCCCGCCGCTTCTTTCGCGGCCCAGTTCCCCCGGTGCGCCAAACAGCGGCACCTAAGGCCTCGGAGGTGCACTGGGTTTATGGCGGGAAATGGGCCAAGCCGCCCCCTGGCCGCCCTCGCGTAAAGCTTAAGGAAAAAGTGTTGCCGAATCGTCACAATCCGTGAGCACCACCTGAAAACAGAGCAATTCGTCTGTTCCTGTGCACGGCGAAAACCACCCCGCTCCTTCCGCGCCGAACGATCCCACTTTGCTCCGGTGCGAAGACATGGAATGATCCCGAGTCGTATCGTACCGTGAAAACTGACGCCGGAGGATGGGATGTCCGGATCGGGGAACATCGCGGTTCCGCTCGCCGCCATACGAGTGTCCACCATCGGCCTGGCCGCGTGGATGAAGCTTGGTGCGGCCGCGTTTTCCCGCGTGGCATCAACCGAATCCGGATCGGCCGCGCCAATATGTCAGCTTGCTGGCCGGCCCGGCCGAGATAAAGGGGATCGGCCCTGCCGCAAGCGCTTCGCCGTTCATGCCGCTGGCGGGCCGGTTGCCTTCGGATCGCAAGGCCGCGTGCCGGACGCGCAAGCCGAAACGGCTTCAAAAAGATCGCCGCCATCCGGCATGTTTCGATGGGTCCGGCACAGCGACAAAAAGCGCCATACCGTCAACTACACCCATAAGATATACGGAAAATATATGTTTTTTGGGCCGCATGAACACGGCTCGATCAACAGGGACCGGCATATTGTCCGCGCCCGATTATTCGAAGAAATGGTGGCCGCATGATCTCCACGATGACCATCACCGAGCGCCAGATCGCGCTGCTCATTTCCGTCCTTGTCGCGCTCTGCGGCATCGTGCTGGCGGCGGCAGGCCGGCACGACCCGATCGGAACCCACGGCCTGCTTATCCTGCTTGCCGGTCTGGCCGGCACCTTTTTCATCCTGCGCGGGTATTACGATCCGGAGCCGGCGCCGGAGCGGCTGACTTCCTATTTCGACGATCCGATCAAGGTCGGCATCGTCATCTCGATGATATGGGCTCTTGTCGCCATGTCTGTCGGTGACTGGGTCGCATGGCAGCTTGCCTATCCCGACCTCAGGTTCGACGGGGCATGGTCGAGCTTCGGCCGGCTGCGGCCGATCCATACGACCGGCATCATCTTCGGCTTCGGCGGCAACGCGCTGATCGCCACCTCCTTCCATATCATGCAGCGCACCTCGCGGGCGCGCATGCCCGACCAGCTAAGCCCCTGGTTCGTGCTTGCCGGCTACAACCTCTTCTGCGTGCTGGCCGTCACCGGCTACCTGATAGGCATCACCCAGTCCAAGGAATACGCCGAGCCGGAATGGTACGCCGATATCTGGTTGGTCATCGTCTGGGTCACGTATTTCGTGCTCTATTTGCGCACGCTCGCCCGGCGCAAGGAACCGCATATCTATGTGTCCAACTGGTACTTCCTGGCGTTCATCCTGGTGGTGGCGATGCTTCACATCGTCAACAACCTGGCTTTGCCGATTTCTCTGGGAAGTTCCAAGAGCTATAGCCTGTTCTCCGGCGTGCAGGATGCGATGGTGCAATGGTGGTACGGCCACAACGCGGTGGCCTTCTTCCTGACCGCCGGCTTCCTCGGCATGCTCTATTATTACCTGCCGAAGCGCGCCGCCCGTCCCATCTATTCCTACCGGATGTCGATCATCGGCTTCTGGGGCATCACTTTCTTCTATATCTGGGTCGGCTCGCATCATCTGCACTACACCGCGCTGCCGCAATGGGTTCAGACGCTCGGCGTGACGTTCTCCATGATGCTGCTCATCCCCTCATGGATCGCGGCCGCCAACGCGTTGCTCACATTGAACGGCGCCTGGCACAAGGTGCGCGACGACGCCACGCTGCGTTTCATGACGGTCGCAGCGGTCTTCTATGGGCTTGCGACATTCGAGGGCTCCTTCCTCGCCATCCGGCCCGTCAACTCGCTGTCGCACTATACCGACTGGACCGTCGCCCATGTCCATGCCGGCACGCTCGGCTGGAACTCGATGATCGTCTTCGGCGCGTTCTATTATCTCGTGCCGCAATTGTGGAAGCGCCCGCGCATGTATTCGCCGGCGCTGGTGGAGGTCCATTTCTGGCTCGCGATAGCGGGCACCTTCGTCTACGTCTTCGCGATGTGGAACTCGGGCATCACGCAGGGCCTGATGTGGCGCACCTATAATGACAGCGGCACGCTCGCCTATTCATTCGTCGATTCCCTCATCGCCATGCACCCCTACTACATCGCCCGTGCATTCGGTGGGTTGCTGTTCCTCATCGGCACGGCGGTCGGGGCCTACAACATCTGGATGACGATGCGCACCGTGCCCACGGTCATAGGAACGCAGGCGGATCGGCCGGTTATGCCCGAACCTTCCCGGCCTATCCTGCAGGCGGGGGAGTGAACGGCCATGTTCAAGACCCACTACAAGCTTGAGCGCTATTCGATCGGACTTGCCATCGGCATCATCGCGGTCGCAAGCATCGGCGGCATCGTCGAGATCGCGCCGCTCTTCACGATCCACCAGACGGTGGAAAAGGCCCCCGACATGCGCGTCTATACACCGCTCGAGCTCGCCGGCCGCAACATCTATATCCGCGAGGGCTGCTACGCGTGCCACAGCCAGATGATCCGCACGCTGCGCGACGAGGTCGAACGCTACGGTCCCTACTCGCTCGCCGCGGAGTCGCAGTACGACCACCCGATGCTTTGGGGATCGAAGCGGACCGGGCCGGACCTCGCCCGCGTCGGAGGCAAATATTCCGACCAATGGCAGACCGAGCACCTCAACAACCCGCGCGACGTCGTGCCTGAATCGATCATGCCCGCCTATCCGTTCCTGACGCGAACGGAACTGCGCATCGACGACTTACCCAAGCATCTGGCTACGCAGAAGGAACTCGGCGTGCCCTATACAGACGAAATGGTGGCGAACGCCGTCGGCGACGCCTACGGACAGGCGGCGCCCGACAGCCCGCAGGCCGAGGGCGTGAAGGCGCGCTACGGCGACGCGACCGATATCCGCGCCTTCGACGGCAATGCCGCAACGGTGACCGAGATGGACGCGCTGGTGGCCTATCTGCAGATACTCGGCCGCCTGACCGACGCGGCCCATAAGCAGGAAGTGACCGGAGGCATCAAATGACCGGACCGGCGCATGAGACACTCGTCGCCATCGCCAAGTCGTGGGGGCTTTTCTACCTGATCGCCCTGTCGATCGGCGTGCTGGCCTACACTTTCTGGCCGGGGAACCGGAAGCGCTTCAACCGCGCGAAAAACAGCATCATGAACGATGAGAGCGGACCATGGGAGTGATCGAACGCGACCCCTATACGGGCCACGGCACGACCGGACACGAATGGAACGGCGTCAAGGAACTCAACACCGCCGTTCCGTGGCTGGTCTGGGCCTTCCTGATCGCCTCGGTGGTATTCTCCGTCACCTGGTGGATCCTGATGCCGGCATGGCCGCTCGGCACGACCTACACCAAGGGGCTGCTCGGGGACGATGTCCGCAAGGACGTGGCCGCGCATCTGCAGGCCGCCCAGGAGGAACGCTCGGTGTGGACGCAGCGGATCGACAAGGAAGACTTTGCCGCCATCCAGGCCGACCCCGCGCTCATGAAGGACGTCCGCGAAACCGGACATGCCCTGTTCGGCGACAATTGCGCCGCCTGCCACGGCCTCAAGGCGACGGGCGGCCCCGGCTATCCCGACCTGATCGACAAGAAATGGCTCTGGGGCGGCACGCCCGACGCGGTATTCGAGACCATCCGCGCCGGCGTGAATTCCGAGCACCCCGACAGCCGCGTCTCCCAGATGCCGGCCTGGGGCAAGGACGGCATGCTGGACCATACGGCCATCACCGACGTGGTGGCCTATGTTCATTCGCTCTCGCACCCCGGCGGAGACGGCAAGGAATCCGCGGACGAACTGGCCGCGGGCCAAAAGGTGTTCGCCGACAATTGCGCCGCCTGCCACGGCGCCGACGGCAAGGGCAGCACCGACGTCGGCGCGCCCGACCTGACCGACGATTTCTGGCTCTATGGCGGCGACGAGGCGTCCATCTACGATTCGGTCTATGACGGAAGACAGGGCCACATGCCGACATGGGAAAGCCGGATCAGCGAAACGGACCGCAAGATCCTGACCCTCTACGTCCTCGATCTCGGACGCTCTTCGCCATGACCGCACGGATCGGCACACGCACGAAGGTAGCGCTGGCGGTATTCGCCGGGATCGGCCTCTTCGCCGCCGCCAATTTGCATCTCATCTGGAGGTCGGTGAGTTCGCAGCCGGATTGCGTGGCCCACCTCAAGGCGCCCGGACCGGAAGGACAGTTCCGCGCCGCGCAATCATCCTGCTGAAGCACGGAGGATCATGATGGCTACGACAGGAAATACGGATGTGCGGCTTCCTCCGGTCCTGCCGCCGATCCCCGCGACAAGGACGGATTGGAGCCGCGACGTGCCGCAGGCCGCCGCGTTCGGCTGGCTTTCGGCCGGATGGCGGGATTTCGTCCGACAGCCTGGGCTAAGTCTCGTTTATGGCGTTGCCGTCTTCGCCGTTTCGCTGGTGGTCGTCTTCTCGATCTTCAATCTCGGCTACGACTATATCCTGTTTCCGGCACTTTCGGGCTTTCTGGTGATCGCGCCGCTGGCCGCGACCGGGCTCTATGAAAAGAGCCGGCGGCTGGCGGCCGGCGAACCCGTCACGCTTGCGAGCATGCTGTTCGTCAAGATCCGCTCCGGCGGCCAGATCGTCTTCGTCGGCCTGCTTCTTTGCCTGCTGATGGTCTTGTGGAACCGCGCGGCCATCCTGATCTACGCGCTTTTCTTCGGACTGCGTCCTTTCGCCGGCCTCGACACGATCGTCCCGGTCCTGCTCCACACGCCTTCCGGCTGGGCGCTGCTCATCGTCGGCAGCCTGACCGGCGGCCTGTTTGCGGCCTTCTCCTTCGCCATCAGCGTGTTTGCCGTCCCCCGGTTGCTGGACGAGCGCACCGATGCGCTGACGGCCATGGGGCAGAGCATGGCGCTTGTCTGGAACAATCTCCCCGTCATGCTCACATGGGCGGCGATCATCGTCTGTCTCTTCGGCCTGTGCGTATTGACCGGCCTTGTGGGCCTCATCATCGCCTTCCCGGTCCTCGGCCACGCCACATGGCATGCCTATTCGGCGATGCGCGGACCGCGCACGGAAGCCGCCGCCGGGGAGGCCGCCGGAGCCCCCGCATGAACTGCCACACACCCGAGGCAAAGGACACCGCCCCCGCCGAAAGCGGGCACGGCGCCCTGCCCTCGCGAGAGGAGCTTTTGCTGGCCAGCCGGGCGGTCGCGGACGGTTTGCGCGAGGTGCGGCTGTCGGTGCCGTCCATCCATTGCGGCGGCTGTCTGCGGACCATCGAACGCGCGCTCGGAAATGTCGAAGGGGTGGCCGAAGCACGCGCCAATCTGACGACGAAAAGCGTTACGGTCCGCTGGTCTGAAAACATCGCTCCGCCGCAGGCGGCCGAGGCGCTTTTTGCCATCGGCCATCCCCCGCACCTGACCGACAGCGAGGCTGGCGGATCCACCGACAAGACCCTCGGCGAACTCATCCGCGCGCTCGCCGTGGCGGGCTTCGCCTCCGCCAACATCATGGCGTTCTCCGTATCGGTATGGGCGGGCGCTGGCCCCGAGCTTCGCAACCTTTTCCATCTCCTCTCGGCCGCGATCGCGCTGCCGGTCCTCCTCTATTCCGGCCGCGTCTTTTATCGCTCCGCATGGGCCGCGCTCCGCCACGGGCGCACCAACATGGACGTACCGATCTCGATCGGCGTCTCGCTCGCCTTCGCCATGAGCCTCTACGACATGAGCAATGGCGGCCCGCATGCCTATTTCGACGCGACCGTCATGCTGGTTTTCTTCCTCCTGATCGGGCGCACGCTCGACCATGTCATGCGGGCAAAGGCGCGCTCGGCAGTCGGCGACCTCGCGAAACTCACGCCGCGCGGCGCGACCGTCGCATATGAGAACGGAACCAGCGAATATGTCCCGGTCGGCGGGATCGAGCCGGGCATGACGATCCTGGTCACGGCCGGTGAGCGGGTGCCGGTCGACGGCCGGGTGCTGACCGGTGCCTCGGAGCTCGACCGTTCGCTGGTGACCGGCGAAAGCGCACCGGTCGCGGTCGCCGCCGGCGCTACCGTCGAAGCCGGCACGCTGAACCTCACCGCACCGCTCAGGCTGGAGGCGACCGCGACGGCGGACAATTCCTTCCTCGCGGAAATGGTCCGCCTGATGAACGCGGCCGAAGCCGGCCGCTCCGCCTATCGCCGCCTCGCCGACCGCGCAGCCGGCCTTTATGCGCCGGTGGTTCACAGCGCAGCGCTCCTTTCCTTCCTTGGCTGGGCTTTCGCGACGGGCGACTTTCACCGCGCCGCGACGGTGGCAGTCGCGGTCCTGATCATCACCTGTCCCTGCGCGCTCGGCCTCGCTGTCCCGATCGTGCAGGTGATCGCCGCAAGACGGCTCTTCGAGCACGGCATCATGGTCAAGGACGGCGGCGGGCTCGAACGCCTCGCCGAGGCGGACACGGTCGTCTTCGACAAGACCGGCACGCTGACGACCGGACGTCCGGAGCTTATCGATCCCGACCGCACCGATCCCGCCGCGCTAAGCCTAGCATCAGCACTTGCCATCCATTCGCGCCACCCCCAATCGCTGGCGCTGGTCGCCGCTCAAGCCGCACGCGGCGGCACGAAGACGAATGTGGCCGATATAAGGGAAATGCCGGGGCACGGACTGGAAGCGCGATACAATGGGACCGTCATCCGCCTTGGCCGCGCCGACTGGGCGCTCGACGATCCGGAGACGGTTTCAGCGCCACTTCATCATCCTTGCAGCGTCCTGTCGAACGACGGACGCCTCGTCGCAGCGTTTGCTTTCCATGAACGGCTGCGTGCCGGTGCGGGGGAAGCGATCGCCGCTCTCAAGGATCGAGGGCTTGGTGTCGAAATCCTTTCCGGCGACCATGAAGCGGCCGTGCGGGACCTCGCCGGTTCGGTCGGCGTCGAACGGTTCGAAGCTCGTATCCGGCCGGACGGCAAGCTGGCGCGGCTAAAAGCGCTGGCTGAAGCCGGCCACAAGACATTCATGGTCGGCGATGGCCTGAACGACGCGCCCGCTCTCGCGGCGGCCCATGTTTCGATGGCTCCTTCCAGCGCCGTCGATGTCGGCCGCAACGCCGCCGATTTCGTATTCACGCGCGACAGCCTCGAAGCCGTGCCTTTCACCCTCGCCATCGCGAAGCGCACACGCCGGCTGATCCGGGAAAATTTCGCGCTTGCCGTCCTCTACAACGCTGTCGCGCTGCCCTTCGCGATCGCCGGTTTCGTCACCCCGCTTGCCGCCGCGCTCGCCATGTCGGGATCGTCGCTGATCGTCGTTGCCAATGCCCTGCGTCTCAAAGGCAGGGCAAAATATTACAGGAAGGCATTGGACAGGCCTTCTCCTCAAGCCGCTCCTCCACATGCCTCGACGCAGCCCGCCCAATGAGCATTCTCATCTATCTCATCCCCATATCGTTCGGGCTCGGCGCGGTCGGGCTCGGCGCATTCCTCTGGTCGATGAGAAGCGGGCAGTATCAGGACCTCGACGGGGCGGCCGAGCGCGTCCTCTTCGATGACGAGGACGCGCCCGACTGACACGCCGACTGATCGTCAGCTTCTGCCCGCAACGCGCCCCTCGGTCACTTGGCGCTCGCAGCGTACTGCTTGAACAGATCCGCGAACTTCGCCTTCGCCTTGCCGGGATTCTTGAAAGCCTTGGCCGCATCGAGATTGGTCGGCGTACCGACCACGACGAGCGCGACCATCCCCATCGCATAGTGCGGCTTGCACTTGACGCCGTAGGCGCCCGGAACGTCGAACTTGACGGTTATGTCCTGGCTGATCTTGCCGGCGAAGGGCTTGGCCCCTTCCGGCATCATGCCGTCGATGCTGGCAGCGTCGTGGCCCTTGTCCGCCGCGACGAAATGGACGCTGTCTCCGGGCTGGATACGGACCAGATCAGGCTCGAAAACGTAGGCGCCGCTGGCCCCATGGTTCAGCATCTTGACCTCGATTTCGGCTGCCTGCGCGCCGCCGATCATCGTCAACGCCAGAGCGCCGGCTGCAATTGCCACAAGTGAGTAACGCATTTTCTTCTCCTTCTATACGCCGCCCGGAATGAGCGGTGTGGGGGCCTTCAGGCGTCTCCCTCTCCTGGTTCCGGACTGAAGAAACGAAGCTTGTCGGGGGTCCCGTTCAGTTGGTCCGCATCCGGCAGCGGCGGCTTCCTGCGCGTGATGTTCGGCCATTTGTCAGCGTATTCATGGTTGAGACGCAGCCAGTCCGCCCCGACCGTCGGGTCGGTATCGGGGAAGATCGCGTCGGCCGGACACTCGGGAACACACACGCCGCAATCGATGCATTCGTCGGGGTGGATGACGAGCATGTTCTCGCCTTCGTAGAAGCAATCGACCGGACAGACTTCGACGCAGTCGGTGAACTTGCATTTGATGCAATTGTCGGTGACCACATATGTCATTGGATGCCCAAATCGCGCGCAAAAGAAGTATTTTCAATGCGTCTTTTTGTCGGGGCGGTACGGTTGCGACGGGTCTTTCCTATGCCGCGATCCGTGCCATGCCGACCCCGCCTCGCTCGCGCCGAAGCGTTGCGTCCCTCGCGGCAGCAATCGCCATCCACTGCTTCAGAAGGCCCTGATCTTCCTTGGAGAAGCAGGCGCGGAGCTTCATCGCCTCGAAGGAGTCGCCCGGATGGCACCGCTCATAATCGCGGGCGATCAGCGACCCATAATAGCCGAACAGCCCCTCATCCTCGGGGCCGACCGCCTGGCGCACGCCGTTCGCCGCCCTCCAGAGCTTTTCCGTCGCCGCCTTTGTCATTTTTCCTTACCTCATCACGCGAGGCCGCTTCGTTCCGCCGGCATGCAAACATCCTCGGAAGAGTGGTCGAAACGCCCGTCACGTCGACCATACTCATAGCGCGTAAAAGATATATTGACAATGTATCTTTTAGGATCGACATTCGCCCCGTGAGCTTCACGACAACCCTCCGAGCACCGCCGCCAAGGCCCGGCCGGCGATCCGGACATCTTTCGAACAAAGGAGAAAACCCCATGACCGAAGCTTCCAGCGACGCCGAGATCATCGACGTCCGCAGCCTCGTTCCGGCCCAACGGCACGCGAAAATCTTCCAACTCGTCGATGCGCTGGAACCGGGCGCGTCGTTCATCCTCGTCAACGACCACGACCCCAAGCCGCTCTACTATCAGCTCGAAGCCGAGTACCCCAATCAGTACTCCTGGACCTATGTCGAGCGAGGGCCGCAGGTCTGGCGCGTCGAGATCGGCAAGCACGCCAAGGCCGCGTGATCCATTTCACTCGCGGCGCCGGTATGGCCGGCGCCGCCATTCCAGGTCGCCGTCATGATCGGTGTTTCCCTCTCGCGCTGGACGATGGCTTATTTCGCCGCAGCAATCGTCGCGCTCCTCCTCAGCGAAGCGCTCATGGTCGCCGGCTACGGCTTTCCGGCCCTCCCCGTCCAGGCGCCGCAGACACTCGTTCTCGTTCATCTTGTTGCGATCGGATGGCTCAGCCTCCTGTTGTGCGGCGCGCTTTTCCAGTTCGTGCCCGTCCTTGTCGCGCGCTCCCTTTACAGCAACACGCTGCCGTTTCCCGCGCTTTTGTTTCTGCTTGCAGGGCTCGGCGCCCTACTGATCGGCTTCCTCCAACTGGCCGGCACAATCGATTTCGCGCCCTCGCTTCTTCCCTATGGCGCGATTTTGCTGGCGATCGGCTTCGCGCTCGTCCTCTATAATCTCGGCCGCACGCTGTGGCAGGCGCGACCGCTGCCGCTACAGGCGCGCTTCGTCGCCGTGGCGCTCGTCTGCCTCGCCGCAACGGTTGCATTTGGCGCGATCTTCAGCTTCGCCTTCGGCACGACGCTACATTCGGACGCACTTCTCGCGATAGCCGGACAGGGCCTTCCGCTCCACGTTTCGGCGGGTCTTGGCGGATGGCTGACCTTCGCTGCGATCGGCGTCAGCTATCGCCTGCTCGCGATGTTCATGCTCGCGCCGGAACTGAACGGGCGCAGGCCGCAAGCCGTCTTCCGGCTCGGAAGCGCCGCGCTTGCCGTCGCCATACTGGGCGGCCTCGCATCGCTGCTTTGCAAGGCACCCGTCTTCCCCGCGCTTCTTATCGGCGGCGCGCTCGGCGCAGTCGCCCTTGCGCTCTACCTGGCCGATGCCGTCCATCTCTATCGAGCCCGCAAGCGCCGCATCATCGAACTCAACAGCCGGATGGCGGCGCTTGCCCTCGTCTCGCTTGCCGCTTCCGTGGTCTTGACGATTGTCCTGCTGGCGCTTGGGCGTCTTACCCAACAGGTCGGCGCGCTCGTTTTCCTCGTCGCCTTCGGATGGCTGGGCGGGCTCGGCCTCGCCAAGCTCTACAAGATCGTCGCCTTCCTCACATGGCTCGAATGCTACGGCCCCGTGCTCGGCAAGATGGCGACGCCGCGAGTGCAGGACCTCGTGGTCGAAGCACGGGCGCGCCGATGGTTCGTCGTCTATTACCTCGCCGTCTGGAGCGCGACCGTCTGCCTTCTGGCCTCCCAGGACCTCGCTTTCCGGCTGGCCGCCGCCGCCATGACCGTCGCCACCCTGGCGGTGGCGGTTCAACTCGTGCGCACCCGGCTTCTCTCGAATGTGGCCGCAGCTTCCCGCCTGCCCGGAAGCGTTGGCCGGCCGCATCTCCTCATATGCATGCCAGGCCCCAACCGATGACAAGGAGGATCCCCTCATGACCGAAACTTTTGCCGAACTGGACGTTCGCCCGATCCTGCGCCAGGGCGACGAGCCCTTCGAGAAAATCCTGGAAGCCGTCGCAGCGCTCGCGCCGGACCAGGGCCTGCGCCTCTACGCCACGTTCAAGCCGGTTCCGCTGTTCCATGTCCTCGGCAGCAAAGGCTTCAGCTACGAGGCGAACGAACTCGACGGCGGCGACTGGGAAGTGCTGTTCCGGCGGTCGGGTACACCGGCAGTTGCCGAACCGGTTGCCGCAGCCGCCGCGTCGGATGCGGCGGGATGGCCTAAGCCAGCCCAGCAGATGGATAACCGCGACCTCGACCCGCCCGAGCCCATGGTCCGCATCCTGGCGGCGCTGGAGACGATGGAGGCGGGACAGGTCTTGTCGGCGCTTCTGTGCCGCGAGCCGATATTCCTGCTGCCGGAACTGGCGAAGCGCGGCCATGCGTGGCACGGGGCGTTCGAGCCCGACGGTACGACCTACAAGATACTCATCTGCACGGGAGGGCATCGCGACGCCGCCGCATGACGCGGCGCCTCGCCTCAAGGACCAATCGAGATGTTCATCCAGACTGAAGCTACGGCGGACCCGAAAAGCCTCAAATTCCTGCCCGGCAGGGAAGTGCTTTGCGACGGGCCGCTCGATATGACCGACCGGGACGCGGCTGCCTGTTCTCCGCTCGCCACGAGGCTATTCGATATCGCCGGGGTGGCGGCGATCTCTTTCGGGCCGGACTACATAACCGTCACGAAGAACGACAGCGACTGGCAGCATCTCAAGCCGGCGCTGCTCGGCGCGATCATGGAGCATTTCATGTCGGGCGCGCCGATCCTCTTGCAACCGGCAAGGGCGCTTTCACCTCGCAGCCAGCCCGGTTCGCCGGAAACCGCACTGCTCGGCGCAAGAGTGACCGATGCGCTCAGGCTCGTCATCGACCCGGAACTTGGCTACAACATCGTCGATCTCGGCCTCGTCTACGACGTCAGGACCGAAGACGGCATCACCAGCATCGTCATGACCACGACGACGCGCGGCTGCCCGGCAACGAACTACCTCAAGGAGGGTGCGCACGAAGCCGCCTCGTCGGTGGAGGGCGTCAAAGCCGTCGAGGTCGGTCTCACCTACGACCCGCCTTGGGCGCCCGAGATGATGAGCCCCGAGGCCAAGGGCCATTTCGGCATCGTGGATTGAGGCGCCCCATGCCCGACAGCGGCCCTTCCGCCGCCGGCCGTCCGGTTCCCAAAACAGCCGAGCTGTGCGAAATCCTTGTCGCCTGCCTCAAGGCGCTTGCCGAAGCCGGCGAACCGGAAGCGGCCTGCAAGCTTGCCGGACGCGCCTGCGCCGCGTTGCGCAAGGAGGATCGCGCGCAATGGAGCCGGTTCAACGCGCTCCTGCATCGATTGAGCCCGATGACGGGCAGTCACCCGGGCTAGAGACAGCAGCCATGGTCGGCGCTGGATCCTGGCAACAGTTAGAACGGAATCTCATCGTCGAGGTCGCGCGAGAATCCGCCTCCTTCGCCACCGCTCCGATTATCCGGACCGGACTGGCCGAAATCGGAGCCGCCGCGACCCTGCCCGCCGCCGCCAGCGTTCTGGCCGCCACTGCCGCTGTAGCCGACCTGGCCCTCACTGCCCTGGCCGCGTGAATCGAGCATCTGCAACTCGCCGCGGAATTTCTGCAGCACGATCTCGGTCGAATAGCGTTCCTGCCCGGACTGGTCCTGCCATTTGCGCGTCTGCAACTGGCCTTCGATATAGACCTTGGCGCCTTTCTTCAGATACTGCTCGGCGACCTTGGCGAGATTGTCGTTGAAGATGACGACGCGGTGCCATTCGGTACGCTCCTGCCGGTCGCCGCTATTCCTGTCGCGCCAGGTCTCCGTCGTGGCCACCCTCAGATTGACGACCGGATCGCCGGAATTCAGCCGGCGGATCTCGGGATCGGCGCCCAAATTACCGACCAGGATCACCTTGTTCACGCTACCCGCCATGACGCTTCTCCACGCTTGTCCGAAACCGAGCCTTCTTCGCACCGACGGGACGACGAGTCGATGAAGACTGCCACCCGTCCACAATCATTTCGTTCTTTCTTTGTTCTAAAACACCCTCCTCTGGCAGTCAAGCTTGTCCTGAAAATCCGGCATTAAATAAGCCGTTGCGTCGTCGTCCACCAGCCGCTCGGCGGCTTCCAGGGCCAGGCGTCGGACATAGAGCGCCATGCAGAAGACATCATGAAGACCAAGAAGCGCATGATCGCGCTCTATGCGAAGCATTGCGGCCGCAGCGCGGAGGAAGTCGAGCGAACGCTCGACCGCGATTATTTCATGAACGCCGAAGAGGCGAAGGCATGGGGCATCGTCGACCATGTCTACGATACGAGGAAAGACGATCTGGCGGCGTGACCGTGCGTCCTTCGAGGCTCGCTTTGCTCGCACCTCAAGATGAGGGAGGCGGGCGCTCGGGAATGAAGGAGGCAGGTACTGACGCTTCTTCCGACGCCAATTCCTGACAGGTGCCCACCTTTGATAGGCCGGATGAAACGCTTCAGATTTCGGTATGCCGAGCGCCCAACTCCTCAAGAATTCGGGATGACGAGCACCCGCCTCTCTCATCCTCGAGCACCGCCCTCCCTCATCCTGAGGTGCTCCGCGAAGCGGAGCCTCGAAGGAGGCACCGCCAAGCCCGCCGTAGCTTCAATCCACAAAAAACCTACAAAAAAAGCGGCCCCGGCGCCGGTTTCACCCGGTCGCGCGGGGCTCTTGTGGTTTGACCATCATTCGCCGGCCATCCTGCCGGCGTATCTTTTCGGATGCGTCGCGGTGTTCAGCCGCAGATCCGACCAATAGTCTCTACGATGTGGGGAATATCGACAGCCGGCTCAACGCCCTTGGCCCGAACCTTCAGGCCGTATGACCTACAGGACATAAGACCTTTGGGAACATGGCATCGGTACGTGGCCTAAGCCTGCCGCGGCTCCGCGGTTCGGCAGAGCCGATTGAGACTGTCCGGTGGATTCATGCCTCGCTCCTCTGTCCGTTGCGTCAACATCCATCGACGATCGGTTCGCGCTGCCTGCGGCGCCTCGCAAGGTCCGGATGACGGCGAACCGCATCAATGGAGACACCTGTAGTCTGGTACCGATAGCCGCTTTCGTCAAACCCTTCCGCGATTGTTACAGCGAATGTGATCATCCAAAGCGGCGCGCCCGGTCGGCGCCGACGATCGCCGCTTTGCGGCCTTCGCCGGGAGCGCGGGTGTGCTGGACGGCCGACTGGAAGGTCAGGGCGCGGTCGCCCTTTTCATCCCTTATGCGGGTCGGCAGACCGATACGGTTGAGCAGGGAGAGAAATGGCCGGGGCAGCAGTTCCTCCACATTGGCCATCTTCCCGACGTCCCACTCGCCCGAAGCGATCAGCATGGCGGCGGCGGTGGCCGGCACGCCGGCCGTATAGGAAATGCCCTGGCTGCCGACCTCCTTGTAAGCCTCCTCATGGTCGGCCACGTTGTAGATGAACAGTTCGCGCTGCCTGCCGTCCTTCATGCCCCTGACGAAATCGCCGATACAGGTCTTGCCGGCGTAGTCAGGGGCGAGCGAGCCGGGGTCGGGCAGCACGGCCTTCACGAGTTTAAGCGGCACCACCTCCTGGCCCTCGGCGGTCCGGACCGGCTGCTCCGAAAGCAGCCCCAGATTTTTCAGCACCGTGAAGACATTGATGTAATGCTCGCCGAAACCCATCCAGAACCGGACGGTCGGAATTTTGAGGACATGCGACAGCGAATGCACCTCGTCGTGCCCGGTCAAATAGGCCTTCTGCGTGCCGACGACCGGCAGGTCCCACTCCTTGCCGATCTCGAACATGCTGTTGGAGGTCCATTCGCCCTCCTGCCATGACCAGACCTTTCCCGTGAACTCGCGGAAATTGATCTCCGGATCGAAATTGGTCGCGAAGTAGCGGCCATGGCTGCCGGCATTGATGTCGACGATATCGACGGATTCGATGCTGTCGAAATATTCGTCATAGGCGAGCCTGGCATAGGCATTGACGACGCCCGGATCGAAGCCCGCGCCGAGAATGGCGGTGATCCCGGCCTTCTCGCATTCCTCGCGCCGCTTCCACTCGTAATTCGCGTACCATGGCGGCGTTTCGCAGATCTTCATCGGGTCTTCATGGATCGCCGTATCGATATAGGCCGCGCCCGTATCGATGCAGGCCGACAGCACCGACATGTTGAGGAAGGGCGAGCCGACATTGATGACGATCCGCGCGCCGGTCTTTTCGATCAGCGCTTTGGTCGCCTCCGGATCCATCGCGTCGAGCGCATGGGCCTTGAACCGGCCTGCGACCTTGAGAGCCTTCTTCTCACGGACGGAAGCGACGATGGCCTCGCATTTTTCGACCGTGCGCGAGGCGATGTGGATGTCGCCGAGCAAATCGTTGTTCCGGGCGCATTTATGAGCCACGACCCGAGCGACGCCGCCGGCGCCGATGATGAGGACATTCTTCTTCATTTCCGGAAAGTCTCCTTTGTCGGAACAGAGCCGATAGGCTTCAAGACAGGCTTTCTTCGTAATCCGCATAGGTGAACCGGCGGACGGTCCGCACCGCGCCGTCGAGTTCGCGAATGGCGATGGCGGGCATCTCCACGCCGTTGAACCAGTTCTTCTTGACCATGGTGTAGCCGGCCGC
>JAKDNM010000164.1 GCA_030456445.1 Hyphomicrobiales bacterium | reverse complement strand
GAAAACAATATGATAGAGCGGTTCCGCGATTCGGAGAAAAGTGGAAATGCTCTAGAGTATGATCCTGAAAAATGGGAACCGGTTTTCCGAAAAGATCATGCTCAAACAAAGAGATAAGAGCATGATGCGATTCAATCCAATCGCATCATGCTTGTAATTCCAGGAAAAGCGGGAACCGGTTTTCCGCCCGCAATTGCTTGAAAAAAATTACGTGGAAACAATAAGATAGAGCGGTTCCGTGATTCAAAAGCGGAACCGCTCGTCGACTCAGCCGCGGTCGCGGAACCGGTTGGTGATCGGATAGCGGCGGTCGCGGCCGAAATTCTTTTGCGTGATCTTGACGCCCGGCGCCGCCTGCCGGCGCTTGTATTCGGCGATGTAAAGCAGGTTCTCGACGCGCTCGACGGTTTCCCGGTCGAACCCCCTGGCGACGATCTCGTCCACCCCCATCTCGTTTTCGACAAGGCATTCGAGGATTTCGTCCAGAACCGGATAGGGCGGCAGCGAATCCTGGTCGGTCTGGTTCTCGCGCAATTCGGCCGACGGAGCCTTGTCGATGATGTTTTGCGGTACGACCTCGCCCGACGGTCCGAGCCCGCCTGGAGGAACCTGCCCGTTGCGCCAGGCGGAGAGCCCATAGACCTGCATCTTGTAGAGGTCCTTCACCGGGTTGAAGCCGCCATTCATGTCGCCGTAGAGCGTGGCGTAGCCGACCGACATTTCCGACTTGTTGCCGGTGGTGACGACCATCGAGCCGAATTTGTTGGAGATGGCCATGAGGATCGTGCCGCGCGTACGGCTCTGCAAATTTTCCTCGGTGACGCCTTGGGTGGTCCCGTCGAACAGTTGCGAGAGCGCGTTCGAGAAACCCTGCACCGGGTCCATGATCGGCACGGTATCGTAGCGGCAGCCAAGCGCCCGAGCACAATCCTCGGCGTCCTTCAGCGATTCCTTCGTGGTGTAGCGGTAGGGCAGCATGACGGCGTGGACCCGCTCCTCGCCCAGCGCATCGACGGCGAGCGCTGCGCAGAGCGCCGAATCGATGCCGCCCGAAAGGCCGAGCACGACGTTCTTGAAACCGTTCTTGTTCACATAGTCGCGCAAGCCCAGCATGCAGGCGCGATAGTCGGCCTCCTCCCGTTCGGGGATTTTCGAGACCGGCCCGTTCTCGCAGCGCCAGCTATCGCCATCCCGCCTCCATCGGGTGACGCATAGCGCCTCCTCGAACTGGCTCATCTGGAAGGCGAGCGTGCGATCGGCCTGGATGGCGAAGGACGCACCGTCGAAGACCAGTTCGTCCTGGCCGCCGAGCTGGTTGGCATAGATCAGCGGCAGGCCGCTCTCGACGACCTGCCGGATGGCGACCTGATGGCGCACATCGACCTTGCCGCGATAGAAGGGCGATCCGTTCGGGACCAGAACGAGTTCCGCTCCGCTTTCGGCCAGCGTCTCGCACACGCCCATATCGCCCCAGATATCCTCGCAAATGGGAATGCCGAGACGCACGCCGCGAAAATTGACCGGCCCAGGCATGTTCGGTCCGGCCTCGAAGACACGTTTCTCGTCGAACTCGCCGTAATTCGGCAGATTGACCTTGTAGCGCTCGGCAGCGATCTTGCCGTCGTCCAGCAGCACGACGGAATTATGGATGCCGGAGGGCCGCTTCAGCGGCGTTCCGATGATAATCGCGGGGCCGCCGTCCGACGTATCCGCCGCGAACTCCGTGATCGCGCTCTCGCAGGCGGCGAGGAAGGCCGGCCTGACCACGAGATCCTCGGGCGGATAGCCGGCGATGAACAATTCCGTGAAAAGGACGAGGTCCGCGCCCTGCCTTGCCCCATCGGCGCGCGCCTCGCGCGCCTTGGCCAGGTTGCCGGCGATGTCGCCTACGATCGGGTTGAGCTGGGCGATGGCGATGGCAAGCGTGTCGGGGGGCGTGGTCATGCGCGACGTGTAGCTTGGCCGCCCGGATGTGGCAATTGCCTACTCCTCGCCGCCGAGACGGCGCCTCAAGGCATCAAGGGAGCGGTTCTCGCCGACCGACATGGCGAGGATGCGCGAGAGGTGGGCATAGGGCAGCCCGGTCTCGCCGGCCCAGCGGTTCATCTGCTCCTGGATCGCGGCCAAATCCTTGCGCGAGGACGGCGCCTCGGCAACATCGAGCCCGGCGTCGCGCAGGGCAAGCACCATGTCGGGCGACAGGATGAAGGCGTCCCAGCCTGCCCAGCGCAGGAAATACTGGCCCGTATTGCCGCCGAGCCGCTTCCCGTTCTTGCCAAGAAAGGCCATAAGCCCGATCTGGCCGTCCTTCGGCCAGCCGGCGAGGAATCTTCCGAACGAGCCGTGTTCGGCCGAGACGCGCTCGATGAAGGCGGCGTTGTCGCGCACCGCCCTGATCTTCTGCGGATTGCGGACGATGCGTTTGTCCATGGTCAGATCGTGCCAGTAATCGTCCGGCTGGAACAGCAGGCGCTTAGGCTCGAATCCGAGGAACGCCTCCTCGAAGGCCGGCCATTTCTGGCCGATCACGCGCCAGACGAACCCCGCCGAGAATATTCGCATCGCCATCATCGAGAGGATCCGGTCGTCGGCCAAACCGGCAAGGGACGCATTGTCGGGAACAGGCCCGAGCAGCGATCGGAGGACGGCATCGCCGCCCTTTCGTCCGGCTGCACGCGCCTTTACTTTTTCAAAGGCTGCGATCGAACGCGTCATCCATGCGGCCATCATCTACTTGAAACAGCCGCTTTCCGGCAGGTCAGATTGCCTCTACCTCTTGGTCGGCGCAAGGGTCTGCGCGGCAATCAAGGGAAGACGTGGCCATGAAATCGATACCTGAACTCGCGCTTTACTGGCTGAAGCGTCACCCGGACGCCCTTACGCGCGGCGAAAGGAACGTGCTGCAAAGCACGGTCGAAAGGCGTCCCGTCTCCCGCGACACGAACGAAGCCTACGAAAAGCATCTGTCCTTCGGCGACCGACTGGCCGATTCGATTGCCCGGATCGGCGGATCCTGGAGCTTCATCGCCAGCTTCGGCGTGTTCCTCGCACTATGGGCGTTGACCAACAAATGGCTTGCCGGGGACGCCTTCGACCCCTACCCGTTCATCTTCCTCAACCTTCTCCTGTCGATGCTCGCCGCCATCCAGGCGCCGGTCATCATGATGTCGCAGAACCGGCAATCCCAGCATGATCGCATCGACGCGACGCATGATTACGAGGTGAACCTGAAGTCGGAAATCCAGATCATGGCGCTGCACGACAAGTTCGATCAGCTACGCGACGATCAACTCGTCACCATCCTCACGCGCATTGAAAAGCTCGCGGAAGACATTCAAAAGCTCGAGCGCAGCCGTAATCCGCCGACAGCGAATGGATGAATGCGCTACGATATGGCACCGCCGAAGCGCTCGGCGATCTCCAGTATCCAGACGCCTGCCGCGAGGATCACCGCGAGCAGCACCGCCAGCGAACCGCAATCCTTGGCAAGCTGGATATCGGCGTTGAACTCGCGCGACAGCGCATCGCAGGCCGCCTCGACTGCCGTGTTCAGTACCTCGACGATCATCAGCGCGATGAGCGAGCCGACCAGGAGCGCATAGCCACGCCAGGTGGAGGCCACGAACCACCCGACGGGGAACGACAGGACGAGAAGAACGAGTTCCTGCTGGAAGGCGGCCTCGGACCGCGCAAGCCGGCCCAACGCGCGCGCAGAGTTCGTGAACGCCTTGACCAGCCGCCGCATGGTTCTCTCCAAGTCATTTTCCATGCTCCTCTATCGCCAGCGGCCCCGAAAGGAAATGGCTGCCACGCGACCAATTGCTGGCGTCGAAGGTCTCACATATCTGTCTTGCCAACCCCATTGCCTGTCCCATATCAATCTTCGGGAAGGGCTTTCGAAGAGGAATTCGAAATGTCGGCAAGAAGATTGTTGCTGGCGGCGGCCGTAGCGGTATTCGGCCTCACGCTCGCGGGATGCGTGGATGGCGGCCCCTATTACGGCACCTACACCTATTCCGACTATGACGGACCGTATTACGGTCCTGGATATTACAGCGGGGTGGTCTATGGCGGCTATTACAGCAGCCATCGCGGTCATTACGACAGGCGGCATCATCGCCGCCAACGTTCACACCATAGGAACGGCACTTACCGAAACCACGTCGCAGACCATGATCGTGGCCGCAACTGGCGGCACGGAGGAAACCATGGCCAGCATCGCGCGGCCGTTCGCCGTCCGGCAAGCGGCAATGTCAGCGGCACCTCTTCTGCGAAGAGGGATCAGCGCGGCCGTAACCATCGTCGCTGGGAAGAGAAGCAGCGGAAATAAGCCGGCGCCAGCCTAATCCCTCTCTTCACGGTGTCGATTGGCCGTGCTGCGGAAGCCCGTCCGTAATTCCGTAATAGTCGCCCTTGTCGGCCACGAAGATATGCGAGATGCCTTCCAGCCCGGAAGGCTGATCGAAGGAGCCGGCAAGGACGGAAACATAGTCCGAACCGTCCCGCTTCCAGAAAAGCGCGGAGCCGCAGGTCCCGCAAAAGCCGCGTTGCGCCTCGGGCGACGCCCGGTACCAGCTTATGCTCTCGCTGCCCTCGATGACGATGTTCCCGTCCGGCACGTTCGTCGCGGCATAGTGGTGTCCTGTCTGCTTGCGGCATTGCGAGCAATGGCAGTAGATCACGCCGCGCAAAGGTCCGCGCGTGGTGAACCGCACCGCGCCGCACAGGCAGCTTCCCGTATGCCTTTCGTTGTCGCTCAACGGTCCCCTCCTCTTTTTAAGAGCATGATGCGATTGGATGAATCGCATCATGCTCTTATCTCTTTGTTTGAGCATGATCTTTTCGGAAAACCGGTTCCCACTTTTCCGGATCATGCTCTAGCAAGCTTACGCTCCCAAGGCGCGGCGATACCATCGCAAAGCGCTGAACGCAGCAATCAGGCAAATGCGACACAGCTCAAACGAAAAGGGCGCCCTCGACGGGGCGCCCTCGTTCAGCCGATCCGGACGTTCTACCCGTTGACCGCCGTCTTGTGCTGGACGCCCGAACGGTTCTTGTTCAAGAGTTCCGCGACGAGGAAAGCGAGTTCGAGCGCCTGGTCGGCGTTCAGCCTGGGGTCGCAATGCGTGTGGTAGCGATCCTGTAGCTCGTCGGCCGTAACCGCGCGCGCACCGCCGGTGCATTCGGTGACGTTCTTTCCCGTCATCTCGACATGGATGCCGCCCGGATGCGAGCCCTCGGCGCGATGCACGTCGAAGAAGGTCTGCACCTCCTTCAAGATGCGTTCGAAGGGACGGGTCTTGAAGCCCGCCGCCGTGATCGTGTTGCCGTGCATCGGGTCGCAGGACCAGACCACCTTGCGGCCTTCCTTCTGCACCGCGCGCACAAGCTTCGGCAGGTGCTCGGTCACCTTGTCGGCGCCGAAGCGCGCGATCAGGGTCAGCCGGCCCGGCTCGTTTTCCGGGTTGAGCAGGTCGATCAGCTGGAGCAACCCGTCGGCCGTCAGCGACGGACCGCATTTCAGACCGAGCGGGTTCTTGATGCCCCGGCAATACTCGACATGCGCGTGGTCCGGCTGGCGGGTACGGTCGCCGATCCAGATCATGTGGCCGGACGTCGCGTACCAGTCGCCCGAGGTGGAATCGACGCGGGTCATCGCCTCCTCGTAGCCAAGCAGCAGCGCTTCATGGCTGGTGTAGAAATCCGTCTCACGCAACGAGGCGTTCGTCTCCGACGTGATGCCGACCGCGCGCATGAACTCGATCGTCTCGGAGATGCGGCCCGCCAGCGCCTGGTAGCGTTCCGCCTGCGGGCTGTCGGCAACGAAGCCCAGCATCCATTGGTGCACGTTGTCGAGGCTGGCGTAACCGCCCTGCGCGAACGCCCTCAACAGGTTCAGCGTCGCCGCCGATTGCCGATAGGCCATGATCTGGCGCTGCGGGTCCGGCACGCGCGACTTTTCCTCGAACTCGATGCCGTTGATGATGTCGCCACGGTAGGACGGCAGCGTCGCGCCGTCCTTCGTCTCGTTGTCGGACGAGCGCGGCTTGGCGAACTGACCGGCTATGCGGCCGACCTTCACCACCGGCTGCGAGCCGGCAAAGGTGAGCACCACCGCCATCTGCAGGAACACGCGGAAGAAATCGCGGATGTTGTCGGCGCCATGCTCGGCGAAACTTTCGGCGCAATCGCCGCCCTGAAGCACGAAACCCTCGCCATTGGCCACATTGGCCAGCGCGCGCTTCAGCTTGCGCGCCTCGCCTGCAAAGACCAGCGGCGGATAGCTGGAAAGCTGCTTTTCGGTGACAAACAGGGCATCGGTGTCCGGATAGGAGGGAGCCTGCTGGATGGGCTTTGCTCTCCAGGAATTCGGTGACCATCTCTGTGTCATTTTCGCACCCGTTACTTGCTCGACGGCTCCGCCGCCCTTTTCTCCGTCATTACGCCGGGAAACGGCCTCTTACACGATGCCAAGGCCCTATTCTATGCCTTTTCCGCCAGCGGGCGAAGAACAAATGCCGCGCCATGAAGCGGGCCGGCATTCAACCCGCCGCGAGGCGCAGCCCGTGTTCGCCGTAAAGCGTGTCGAACAGCGCCCGCTCCACATCCGACAGCATAACTGCGCGCGGATAGGTCGGCTTCTCGCGGTCGGGCCGGATCGGGGTTTCGGCGAAGCCGTACGTCTCGGCGAGGAAGCGGCGCAGGCCCTCCTCTCCATGCACGGCGAGGAAGCCCTGCATGACCGCGTCCAGATAGGATTGCAGGATCATCGGCGGCTCGCGATGAGGAGGAAGCTCTGGATCGGCCTCATAGACATAGATGGGGACATCGACAGAAGCGGCGCCTTCACGTGCCGGAGAAATCTCAAGTTCCACCGGCTCCAGCCGTATCCTGCGATAGCGTGCTTCCCGTGCGTCCACCGCGGCCAGATTCTCGGCCCGGTCGACGATCAGGACACCGTCGCAAACGCTCCCCGGTTCGCGCCGCACCGTCAGCAAAGCGGCGGGAAATCCGGGCATATCGGGCCGTGGCCGCCAAATGCGCCGCCAGCCGACGAGCCGCGCCGGAATGATATCGACGATGTCGGTCCTGAGCGTGGCCCGATTGACCAGCGAGCCGTAGCCGAAATAGGCGATTTGCGTCCCTTCGAGATCGGTCCCCGCCACGCCGGCAAATTGCTTTTCCATCACTGTTCCGCGACCTACAGACTAGTAGTTCGTTTCCAACATTTGCATCCCATTTGTATCGGCCGCGAGGGCAAATGTTGGAAACAAAAGAACCACTAGCAAGTTTATGATTCTAGTGGAATTTTCGAATTTGACATTCGA
>JAKDNM010000043.1 GCA_030456445.1 Hyphomicrobiales bacterium | reverse complement strand
TAGAGCAATTCCAGGAAAAGTGGAAACCGGTTTTCCGTCCGGAATTGCGTGAAAAGAATATCTAACAGTGCTTTAAAACAGTCGCCCGCCGTCCGGCACCGGCCGCTCGACAGCGACGAGGACGACTTCGCCCTCGCTGTCGGGAAAGCCGAGGGTGAGCACTTCCGACATGAACTTGCCGATCTGGCGCGGCGGGAAATTGATCACCGCCGCCACCTGCCGTCCGACCAGGGTCTCGGGCGTATAATATTTCGTCACCTGCGCAGAGGATTTCTTCTCGCCGATCAAAGGGCCGAAATCGATGCGCAGCTTGATGGCCGGCTTGCGCGCCTCCGGATAGGGTGTCGCCTCCACGATCGTGCCGACGCGGATGTCGACCTTGTCGAAATCCGGAAAACCGATCTCCGGCTTGCGTTCCTGCTGCACGGCCATTGCCTGCCTCAGGCCGAGCCGAATGTCTCGAAAAGAACGCTGGCCAGCGCATCGCGCGCGCTCATGCCCGACCAGACGACGAACTGGAAAGCCTGGAAATAGCATTCGCAGGCCTCGAGCGCGCTGTTCAAGAGCACCTCCACCTGCTGGCTGGTCGGCTCCGCGCCGCCCGACAGCAGGAGCGACTGGCGGAACATGATCGCGCCTTCCTGTTCCCACAGGTCGAAATGGCCAAACAGCATCTGCTCGTTGATGAGCGACAGGAGCCGCATGACTTCGAGCGTGCGGTTTTCCGGCACCTTGATGTCGAAGGCGCAAGCCAGATGCACCGCCTCGAAATCCTCCATCCAGGAAAAGGAGACGTGATAGTCGGTCCATGTGCCGGTAACCGATATGGCGATCTCGTCGTCGCCGGTCCGCTCGAAGGACCAGTCATTATTGTGCGCCACCTGCTCGATCACGTCGACCGGATGCAGATCGCGCGCAATGTCCAGTTCCACCAATTCCATTCAAAAAATCCCGTCGATTTGATGTGAGGCGAAGCCTACCCAAGGCACCGCACCGGACTGACCGAACGCCAAGCAGAGAACGAGGCCGCAAACATCACGCACGGCTCAAACTGACAGGAAGCACCAAACCCCGGATTCCGGCGTGAGGCCCCCGAAACGAATCACGCTGTAAATTCAGTGTATTGATGGAGAGTCGCCGCGCCACCCCCTTTTTGTGCGGTGCGCGACAGGGGTGTGGATAGATATTGAATCAAACTGCGCACGCCCCTTTCTAAGGGATTCAGCGCAAAGCGCTTTTCCCGAGGCGGCGAGTGCGCAAGCGAAGGACGATTATTTTTTCAGACGCGGGGATTCGGAGGGCTTCTTCGCCGATTTCGTCGCCTTGTCGGCCTCGATGATCGCAAGCCGCGCCTCCAGCGCATCGATGCGTTCGGCAAGCGTGGCGTTCTCGGCGCGCGCCTTCGCCACCATGTCGCGCATGGCATCGAATTCCTCGCGCTGGACGAGGTCCATAGAGTTGAGCAAACGCTCGGCCTGCGCGCGGAAGGCCGTCTCGACTTCGCGCCTCACACCCTGCGCGGCGCCGGCGGCGTCCGTCATCAGCCGGGCCAATTCGTCGAGAATGCGGTTCGGTCCGTCGCTCATGCTGGCCTCCCTTGGGATTGCTACGAGTTAGTGGGGCAAGAAGGCGAATGCAAGACCGCCGCGCTGTTACGCTGCCTTGACCTCGCCATGCGGCTCACGCATGTTCCGCGCGATTTGACCGACCGGCGGAGCCCGCGACTTGATCCCCCTGATGATGCTGCCCGCGCTCCTGCCCTTCCCCGATATCGATCCGGTCATAGTGAATATCGGGCCGCTCGCCATTCACTGGTACGGCCTCGGCTATGTCGTCGGCATCCTCTTTGCCTGGTGGTATTCGCGCCGCCTCGTTTCGACCGAGCAGCTATGGGCCAACAACCGCTCGCCCATGAAGCCGGATGACCTCGACGATTTCCTCGTCTGGGCAGCCGTGGGCGTCGTTGTCGGCGGGCGCATCGGCTACATCCTCTTCTACGATTTCGACCGCTATATGCAGCATCCCTTCGACATGATCGCGCTGTGGCAGGGCGGCATGTCCTTCCATGGCGGCCTCATCGGCACCACGGTTGCGATGGTGCTGTTTTCGCTGAGGCGGCACATCAATCCCTGGTCGCTGATCGACACGATCGCCGCCACCGCGCCCTTCGGGCTCGGCATCGTGAGGCTCTGCAATTTCATCAATTCCGAGCTTTGGGGCCGGCCGACCGACGTGCCCTGGGCGATCATCTTTCCCAATGGCGGGCCGGAGCCACGCCATCCAAGCCAGCTTTACGAGGCGGCGCTCGAGGGCCTTGTCCTGTTCATCGTGCTGCGGCTCCTCACCCACCGCTTCCTCAAGCTGAAGGCGCCCGGCTTCGCCGGCGGCGCCTTCATCTGCGGCTACGGGCTGGCGCGCATCTTCGTGGAGTTCTTCCGCGAGCCGGACCCGCAACTCGGCTATCTCTTCGGCGGCTGGCTGACCATGGGCATGATCCTGTCCACGCCGATGGTGCTGATCGGCCTGTGGGCAATGCTGAGGGCCCGCGAGCCGCGCCCCGATCCCGTCGCACAAAGCGTGCCCGGTGACGCCGCTCGCTGAGCGCATCACCGGGCTGATCGAAGCGTCGGGGCCGATCGGCGTCGCCGACTACATGATGCTGTGCCTGTTCGACCCGGCATATGGCTATTACACGACCCGCGAGCCCTTCGGCGTCGACGGCGATTTCACCACCGCGCCGGAAATCAGCCAGATGTTCGGCGAACTGGTCGGCGTCTGGATTTTCCGGGCATGGCAATCCGCCGGCACACCCTCCCCCGTCGGAATCGCGGAAATCGGCCCCGGCCGCGGCACGCTGATGAAGGATGTGCTGCGCACGCTCGGCAAGCTCGACCCGGCGCTTGTCCGCAACGCGCAATTCGCCCTCATCGAGACAAGCCCGCGCCTGACCGAAATCCAGAAACGAACGCTCGGCGGCACGGACACGCAGATCACCTGGCATACGGGTATCGAAACGCTCCGGCCTGCCCCGCTTATCCTCGTCGGCAACGAACTCTTCGACGCACTGCCCATCCGCCAATACGTCAAGACCGCCTCCGGCTGGCGCGAACGCGTCGTCGGCCTCGACAGGGACAAAAGACTTGCCTTCATGGCCGGCCCAGGCACGCCGGACATGGCCCTGCTACCCCCGGATGCGGCCAACGTGCAGGATGGCTCGATCATCGAACTCGCCCCGGCGCGCATGGCGCTGATGGAGACGGTCGCGCACCGGCTCGCCGATCATGGCGGTGCCGCGCTTTTCATCGACTACGGCTATGCCGAGCCGGGCATCGGCAACACCCTGCAAGCCATCCGCCGGCACGAATATGACGATTTGCTCGCCCATCCCGGCGAAGCCGACCTCACCGCCCATGTCGATTTTTCAGCGCTCGCCACCGCCGCCCGCTCGCACGGCTTGACGGCTTCGACAGCGACACAGCGCGATTTCCTGCTTGGCATGGGCCTCATTGAAAGGGCGGGCGCGCTCGGCGCCAATGGCGACGAAATCCTCCGTGACAAACTCAGAAGCGAGGTCGAACGCCTCGCAGGCCCAAGTGCTATCGGCGGCATGGGCGAACTCTTCAAGGTGCTAGAAGTCGCCGCATTGCCGCTTAGGCCCCCGCTTAGGCGTTAACGAGCTTCTTTTCCACGGCGAACGGGCTGAGCCCCAGCCATTTCACGCGCTCCAGGACACCCGCTTCCTCCAATTGTTTCAAACGCTTGGAAAGAAGCGTTGGCGAAATGCGCGGAACACCGCGTTTCAAATCGTTGACCGCGTGCTTCCCGCCGCAAGTTCACGAGGCCGGCGACGATGGAAAGTACCTTGCCTGGCACGCGATCTCTACAAGGCCACAGAACCCTTCGCCACCGGCAGCGCCTGAATGCCCCCCGCGCCTTTCCGTGGACGGGTAGCCGCACCTGATTGGTCCGCATTGACTTCGCCTCCCCGCTTCGCAATCATCCGCGCCCGACGCACAAATCATCAGCAGCATGAGGGCACAGCCGCGAATGCTTGATCACACCGGGCCGGAGCCGTTGCGCTCGGCGAGGCTGGAAGCCGCGCGGCGATCCGGCATCCGCCACGGCTTCTTCACGCGCAAAGGCGGCGTTTCCACCGGCCTCTACGACGGCCTGAATGTCGGCATGGGCTCCGGCGATAACCGCGCCTCGGTAACGGAGAATCGCGCCCGGGTCGCCCGCTGGATGGGGGTCGCGCCCGATGCGCTGGTTTCGGTGCACCAGATTCATTCACCCGAAGTCATCGTCGTCACCGAACCGTGGGGAGCCGAAAGACCGAAGGCCGACGCCATGGCGACCGCAACGTCCGGTATCGTCATCGGCGTATTGACGGCGGATTGCGGGCCGGTCCTTTTCGCCGACGCCGAAGCCCGCGTGATAGGCGCGGCGCATGCCGGCTGGAAGGGCGCGCTGACCGGCGTGCTCGAATCCACCATCGCCGCCATGGTAGGGCTGGGCGCGAGGCGCGAGAACATCCTCGCCGAACTCGGCCCTTCGATCGGCAACGGCAACTACGAGGTCGGCCCGGAATTCGTCGCCCGCTTTGTCGAGGCCTCGCCCGATAATGCGCGCTATTTCACGCCCTCGCCAAAACCCGGCCACGCCTGGTTCGATCTCAACCGCTACACTGTGGACCGGCTGAAGGCCGCCGGTGTAAAGGCGGATTTCCTCGACCGCTGCACTTACGCGGAGGAAGAGAATTTCTATTCCTACCGCCGCGCCACCCATCGGGGCGAACCCGATTACGGGCGGCAGATATCGGCAATCGTCCTGGAAGGGAGGTAGATAAGATGGCGCTTCATTTCGACCGCGCGGAGTTCGACGCAAGGCGCGACCGCCTGATGATCGACATGGCCGAGAAGAAGCTCGACGCCGTCCTGCTCTTCGCCCAGGAGAGCATGTACTGGCTGACCGGCTACGACACGTTCGGCTTCTGCTTCTTCCAGTGTCTGATCGTCCAGTCGGACGGCTCCATGACGCTCCTGACCCGCTCGGCGGATCTGCGGCAGGCACGCCAGACCTCCATCATCGAGAACATCGTCGTGTGGACCGACCGCGTCGACGCCAATCCGGCGGTGGAACTGCGCAATCTTCTGAACGATCTCGACCTGCTCGGCGGCCGCATCGGCGTCGAATACGACACGCACGGGCTGACCGCCTATAACGGGCGGCGGCTGGACGAACAGTTGCAGACCTTCGGCCAGATCGTCGACGCATCCGGCATCGTCGGACATCTGAGGCTGTTCAAGAGCCCCGCCGAAATCGCCAAGGCGGAAAAAGCGGCAGCACTCGCCGACGATGCGCTCGACGCGGCGCTGCCGCTCATCAAGCAGGGCGGCGACGAGGCGGCCATCCTCGCCGCCATGCAGGGCGCTGTTTTCGCCGGCGGCGGCGACTACCCGGCCAACGAATTTGTCATCGGCTCAGGGGCGGACGCGCTTCTGTGCCGTTACAAGACGGGCCGCCGCAAGCTCAACAAAAACGACCAGCTTACACTCGAATGGGCGGGCGTGTTCAACCATTACCATGCGGCCATGATGCGCACGGTTCTCATCGGCAAGGTGTCGAAACGCCATCAGGAACTGTTCGACGCAGCGCGCGAGACGCTGCTTGCGGTGGAAAAAGCCATGACGCCCGGTAATACATTCGGCGACGTCTTCGATGCGCACGCCCGTGTAATGGAAGCGTACGGCCTCACCAAGCACCGGCTGAACGCCTGCGGCTATTCGCTCGGCGCCCGCTTCGCTCCGACCTGGATGGACATGCCCATGTTCTATGCCGGCAACCCCGAGCCGATCGCGCCCGACATGACGCTGTTCGCCCATATGATCGTCATGGATTCCGAAACCGAGACCGCCATGACGCTCGGCCGCACCTATCTCACCACCGAGGATGCCCCGAAACCGCTCTCGCGCCACGGCCTCGACCTGATCGTGCGTTGAATGCCTGGTCGCGCGTTGAACACCCGATCGTCCGTTGAATGAACGCCGTCAAACGGGTAAGCCAAGGGACAACACCCGGTGCGGAGGGTCAGGATTCAGTGAGACGCTTGTTGCCTGCGATCGCGGGGCTGATTGCAGTGGCTGCCCTTGCCGGCTGCAATACCGCCTCCACCTTGAACTCCGCTGCACCTTCCTCGGCCGAAAGCGCCGCCAGTCCCTCGACGGCAACGCCCACGCCTCCCGGCCAGACCGCTACGGCCGCCCTGCCGGTCGGTGACATTTCCAGCCAGCGCGTGCAATTCGCGCCCACCGTGGGAACGACGGCCGAATCGGTCGGTCCGCTCTCGAAGGAATTGTCGGCGCGGGCGAAAGCGCGCGGCCTGACCCTCGTTCCCGCCAGCGATCCTTCCACGACACTTCTGATGAAAGGCTATTTCTCGGCCCTCACCGACAACAGCCAGACGACGGTAATCTATGTCTGGGACGTACTCGACCCGGCCGGCAACCGGCTGCACCGCATCGAGGGCCAGCAAAAAGCGCCCCCCGGCAAGGGCGAGGGCTTCGCCGCCGTCACCGAGGGCACCATGAAGACGATCGCCGACCAGACGATCGACCAGCTCGTCAACTGGCTCTCGGCAAAGAAGACATGAGCAGGCGGCGTTCAGTAGCGACCTGAACCTTGACGAACCACATTGGTTCACAGACAATCCGATGGGGTAAGGAAGGAAATGCCATGACGGCCTTCACGGTGCGCCTGCCCGACACCACCGCCGACAAGCTCGATAAGCTCGCCCGAAAGGTCGACCGCTCGCGCGCCTACATGGCGGCCGAGGCTATCGAGGATTACGTGGCGCGACAGGAATGGCAACTCGCGGAAATAGAGGCGGGCCTGTCTGAAGCCGAACAGGGCGAATTTGCCAGCGAAGAAGACCTGGCGCGGGTCGTAGCAAAATATGTCCACACCAATCCATGAACGACCGCGCCGTCCGCTGGACTCGCAGGGCCCTGCGGCGGCTGGACGAGATAGGTGGCTATATCGAACGTGACAATCCGAATGCGGCCAGCCGTGTCATCGCCCGCGTTGTCTCCGCCATCGATCATCTCGCGATTTATCCCGCCACGGGCCGGACCGGCCGCATCAAGGGCACGAACGAACTGGTTCTGGCGGACGTCCCTTACATTGTCGCCTACCGCGTCACGCCTGCCACAGTCGAAATTCTGACTGTGATGCACGCGGCACAACGATGGCCGCATGACCTGTAGCGGGCCATCCTCAAGCGCCGGATCGGCGGCATCTGCCGGGGAAAAGATTGAACGCGCTTGCAATACCGGCATGGGGCGCTAAAAAGCGCTCCTATCCGCTCTCCCCCAGGGACAATCCATGAAACTTTTCGCGGGAAACTCCAATCGGGTGTTGGCCGAAGCCGTCGCCCGCTACCTCAACATATCCCTGGGCAAGGCGAGCGTCCGGCGTTTCGCGGACCAGGAGATATTCGTCGAAATCCAGGAGAACGTTCGCGGCGAAGACGTCTTCGTCCTGCAATCGACCTCCTACCCGGCCAACGACCATCTGATGGAGATGCTCATCATGATGGACGCATTCCGCCGTTCCTCGGCGCGGCGCATCACGGCGGTGATCCCCTATTTCGGCTATGCGCGGCAGGATCGCCGCGCCTCGGGCCGAACCCCGATCTCGGCAAAGCTGGTCGCCAATCTGATCACACAGGCCGGAGCCGACCGCGTGCTGACGCTCGACCTCCATGCCGGGCAGATACAGGGCTTTTTCGACATCCCGACCGACAACCTCTTCGCGGTGCCGGTCATGGCGCGCGACGTCAAGGCAAAGTACAGGCTCCCCAACGTCATGGTGGTCTCGCCCGACGTGGGCGGCGTGGTGCGCGCCCGCGCGCTCGCCAAGCGCATCGACGCCCAACTCGCCATCGTCGACAAGAGACGCGAACGGCCCGGCGAATCGGAGGTGATGAACATCATCGGCGACGTACGCGGCAAGGATTGCCTGCTGATCGACGACATCGTCGATTCAGGCGGCACGCTGTGCAACGCCGGCGACGCGCTGCTTGCTAACGGCGCTACCAGCGTGACCGCCTACATTACCCATGGCGTGCTCTCCGGCGGCGCGGTGGCGCGCATCACCGGCTCCAAGCTGAAGGAACTGGTCATTACCAATTCCATCCAGCCGACATCGTCGGTGGAGGCCGCACACAATATCCGTGTCATTTCCATCGCCGACCTGATTGGCGAGGCGATTTCACGCACGGCCAGCGAAGAGTCGGTATCGAGCCTTTTCGACTGAAGCGCGGTGCCTGCAAGGTGTCGATCCGCTTGCACCAGCTTCAAGCATTCGGTATAGACGCGCGTCCGCGTAGACACCCTTGGAGGCAACGCGGATGAAAGCGGCCTGGCCGCGTGATCCCCGAATTTCTTCGGAAACGATCATGCTCCCCTCGGGGCGGGTGCTTTCGACGTTTCCGGTCGATGCCGCAAGGCGAGCCGGAGGCGCTCCAAAAACGCGAAAGGAAAAGCCATGAGCGATACATACGAGCTCACGGCCGAAGCGCGCGAACGGGTCGGTAAGGGGTCCGCCCGTGAAGTTCGGCGCAACGGCAAGATACCCGCAGTCATTTACGGCGACAAGAAGCCTCCCCTGGCGATCGCCCTGTCCTACAAGGAGATCTATTACAAGATCCATGGCGGCGGCTTCATGACGACCATTGCCACCATCGACGTCGGTGGCGACAAGATCCAGGTCCTCCCCAAGGACTACCAGCTCGATCCGGTCCGCGACTTCCCGATGCATGTCGACTTCCTGCGCGTCGGCAAGAACACGATCGTGACCGTGTTCGTTCCCGTGCATTTCATCAACGAGGAAAAGTCGCCCGGCATCAAGCGCGGCGGCGTGCTCAACGTCGTGCGCCACGAGGTGGAGTTTTACTGCCCGGCAACCGCGATCCCGGACTCGATAACGCTCGATCTCGATGGCAAGGATATCGGCGACTCGCTCCATATCTCGGCTGTGAAGCTGCCGGAGGGCGTCACCCCGGTCATCTCCGACCGCGACTTCACCATCGCCACCGTCGCCGGCTCCTCGGCCATGAAGCCGGAAGCCGCCGAGGAAGGCGTCGAGGAAGGCGAGGAAACGGCCGGCGAGGGAGAAGAAAAGGGCGACGAGGAATAACCTCTTCGTCGAGGAGATCGGTCGATGCTGCTTTTGGCAGGCCTCGGCAATCCCGGCCCGGAACATGCCGGCAACCGGCACAATATCGGCTTCATGGCGGCGGACGCGATTGCCCGCCGCCATTCCTTTTCGCCCTGGTCGAAGAAATTCCGGGGCCTCCTCGCCGAGGGGAACCTGGCCGGTGAGAAGATATTTCTCCTCAAGCCGCAGACCTTCATGAACCTTTCCGGCCAGTCGGTCGGCGAGGCCCTGCGCTTCTACAAGCTAGAGCCGTCGAACCTGATCGTCTTCTACGACGAACTCGACCTCGCGCCCGGAAAGGTGCGCGTGAAGACGGGCGGCGGTTCGGGCGGGCATAACGGCATCCGCTCGATCGACCAGCACGTCGGCAAGGAATACCGCCGCGTCCGCATCGGCATCGGCCATCCGGGCGTCAAGCCGATGGTGCACGGCCATGTACTCGGCGACTTCGCCAAGGCCGATAGCGAATGGCTGGAGCCGCTGCTCTCGTCCATCGGAGACAACGCACCGCTTCTGGTGAAGGACGACGGATCGAGCTTCATGAACCGCGTGACGCTCGATCTGCGCGAAAAACTCCAGCCCACCGGCGACCACGACCGCCCTCCCCCGAAAGCGCCGAAGGCGCAAAGCCACATCCGGCAGGCCCGACCGCAGAAGCCGGAGATCAAGGTGCCCGAAACCGGCCCGATGGCAGCGATGCTGAAGAAGCTTCTGGGGAAGGAATAATTTCCCGATTACAGCACTGGCAAGCTATCGCACCTTGACGATCGTCGATCCCTTCGCCCATAGCCCTGAGCAAATTCAGGCTTCCCCATAGGATAACGAAACAGATGGGTTTCAAATGCGGTATCGTCGGCCTGCCCAATGTCGGCAAGTCGACGCTCTTCAACGCGCTGACGCGCACGGCGGCGGCACAGGCGGCCAATTATCCCTTTTGCACCATCGAGCCGAATACGGGCGAGGTGGCGGTGCCGGACGAGCGGTTGCAAAAGCTCGCGGAGATCGCCAAATCCAAGGAAATCATCCCCACCCGTATTTCCTTCGTCGATATCGCCGGGCTGGTGCGCGGCGCTTCGAAGGGCGAAGGGCTCGGCAACCAGTTCCTCGCCAATATCCGCGAGGTGGACGCCATCGTCCACGTGCTGCGCTGCTTCGAGGATGACGACATCACACATGTCGAGGGCCGGATCGACCCGGTCGCCGACGCCGAGACCGTCGAGACCGAGTTGATGCTCGCCGACCTCGATAGCCTCGACCGGCGCATCCAGCAGATCAGGAAGCGCGCCACCGGTAAGGACAAGGAGGCGCTTACCGTCCTACCGGTGATGGAGAAGGCATTGGCGCTGCTCCAGGACGGCAAGCCCGTCCGCCTCATGCTTCAGGGCATCGCTGCGGAAGATCTGCATATCCTGCGCGGACTGAGTCTTCTGACGTCCAAGCCCGTTCTCTATGTCTGCAACGTCGCCGAGGCCGATGCCACGGACGGCAACGAGCATACGAAGGCTGTCGACGGAATGGCCGCTGGACAGGGCGCGCGTGCAGTGACTATTTCGGCGGCGATCGAGGCGGAAGTCGCGCAATTGCCGGATGGAGAGCAGAAGGAGTTCCTCGAGGCGATGGGGCTGGAGGAACCCGGTCTCGACCGGCTGATCCGCGCCGGCTACGAACTGCTCGAACTGATCACCTTCTTCACCGCAGGGCCGAAGGAAGCGCGCGCGTGGACCGTCCACAAGGGCGCCAAGGCGCCCCAGGCGGCCGGCGTCATCCACACCGATTTCGAGCGCGGCTTCATCCGCGCGCAGACCATCGCCTACGAGGATTACGTGACGCTTGGCGGCGAGGTCGGGGCGAAAGAAGCGGGCAAGGCGCGCGACGAGGGCAAGGAATACGTCGTCCAGGATGGCGACGTGATGCTGTTCAAGTTCAACGTTTGACCTTCTTCGGCGGGGTTGACCCGGCCCGGCCGATGTTCCAGTCATACCGCATCCAACGACGCAGCAAGAGATGCTTTCGGTATGATTTTGGACCAGCTACACGCATGGCTCACAAGCCATTATGCCATTGGGACGAATATAGCTTTCACGTTTCTGGTCGTCCTGGGCGTCCTGATACTTAACTATATCATCAACAGGCTGATCAATTCATTCGTCCGTCGTGCGGCCCCCGCCAGGAACATATGGCGGATTGCAATTCTCGAATCGCTCGACCCGCCACTTCGCGCGGCCGTATGGATCGTCGGGCTGACGCTGGCGGTCGGCTTCCTGACCCGCGGCGGCGGCTTCACGCTTTTGTCGCAATCCTTCCAGCCGGCCCGCGATATTGCCGTGATCGCCGTTGCCGTCTGGTTCCTGCTGCGCGCCGTCGGCCGGGTCGAGACCGGGCTTCAGGCGCATGCCAGGCGCAAGGGCCAGGAAATCGACCCGACCGCCGCCGACGCCATCGGCAAGCTCGTCCGCGCGGCCGTCATCATCACGGCGATCCTGGTCGCCATGCAGACGCTTGGCTTCTCCATATCAGGGATACTGGCCTTCGGCGGCATCGGCGGCATCGCCATCGGCTTCGCCGCGCAGGGCCTCGTCGCCAATCTCTTCGGCGGCCTCACCGTCTATGCAAGCCGTCCCTTCAAGGTCGGCGAATGGATCGTCATGCCTGGCACGGACGTCATGGGCGAGGTCCAGAACATCGGCTGGCGCGCCACCCGCGTCATGGGCTTCGATCGGCGGCCCTTCTACGTGCCGAATGCGCTTTTCAACACCGCCGTGCTCATCAACCATTCGCGTATGACCGCCCGGCGCATCCAGGAGACGCTGCATCTGCGCTATCGCGACATCGATCGCGTGGAAGGGATCGTCACCGGCGTGAACGGGATGCTCTCCCAACATCCAGCCATTCACCACGATTTCTTTGTGTTCCGCTTCGACAGTTGCGGCGAGTTCGCCCTGAAACTGTTCCTCTATGCCTTCACCGTCACCACCAGCTACGACGAATACATGGCGGTGAAGGAGGATATCCTGCTCAAGATCGCCGCGATCGTGCGTCAGCACGGAGCGGAACTGGCGGTTCCCACCTCGACCATCCACATGCCGGATGGATTGCGGCTTCAGCCGGCCCCATCGGCAGGACCGGAGCGGTTCATCGAGAGCGCCGCCCCCCAGGCAGGCTGACATCCGCATCGCTCAAGGCGCCGGAACATCAAATAATTGGAGTTACCACGTGACGTAGAACATCGCCTTCGCCAGGAAGACGATGAGCACCACATGGCAGAAAACGCTCAAATGGACGAGCTTGAAATGCCGCGACTTGAGCTTGCCCCGAGCGCCAAGCGTCACGGCCGTGATGAAATGGGCCAGAACGCTCGCAGCCAGAAGGATCTTGATCCACAAAAGCGTCGCGAAGCTGCTGCCGAAAGGGTGCGCAAGCACATCGCGGTACTGCCACGCCATGCCGATACCCGCACCATATAGCACGAGGATCACGAACGGCATCAGGCGGCGGGCACGGCGTCCGATGGCGGTTTCCACCGACCGCATTACATCGCGCCCGACCGGCTTGCGGATGCCTTCGAGGATCAGCACCTCGAAGAAGACCGTGCCGACAAACATGATGGCGGCGAACAGATGCAGCGTGACGAGCGTGAAATAGGCCATGACGTGAAATTCCCGCCGCCATGACTATGCCCGCCCGAACCACCGCGCAACGCGCGCCTCCGCGACACAAGGTCCTGTCATCCCGCCGACATCCGCCAGACGCCTGCGATCACACTGCGTACGGGACTTGCGGCCAAGCCTTCCCGGCTGCAAGTTAAGCTGGCCAGCACAAATGGATTCGGTGATGACGGAAAAAAAATGGGCGTATGAGGATCTTGAGATCGGCATGGTTCTCGATCTCGGTTCGAAAACCATTACCGCCGAGGAGATTGTGGCGTTTGCACGAGAATTCGACCCACAGCCCATGCATCTTGACGAGGCGGCGGGAAAGGCAGGCATCCTCGGCGGCCTGACGGCATCCGGCTGGCACACCTGTTCGACCTACATGCGCATGGTCTGCGATGCCTTCATCCTGCAATCGACCTCCGAGGGCTCGCCCGGCATCGATTATGTGCGCTGGAAGAAGCCCGTCCGCCCCGGCGACGTACTGACTGGCCGCGTCACGATTACGACGAAGAGGCGCTCGAAATCGCGGCCGGATATCGGCCTCGCCAACTGCCGGGGCGAAATCGAGAATCAAAAGGGCGAAATCGTGCTCGAACTGGAGAACACCGGCATGTTCCGGCTGCGCCATCCGGAGGCGACGGCATGACCCTCGACGAATATTTCGGAATTGGCCAGACCATAACCCTGGGTTCGCACCGCTTCGAAGCCGAGGAGATCAAGGCCTTCGCCCGAAGATTCGACCCGCAGCTCTTCCATATGGACGAGAAGAGCGCCGAGAACAGCGTCTTCGGGCGGCTGTGCGCGTCGGGCTGGCACACGGCATCCACGTGGATGCGCTATAATGTCATGGCGTACGACAAGGCTGGCGAGCAGCCATGGAACGGCCCTGGTCCCGAACCGAAATTCGGTCCCTCCCCCGGCTTCCGCAATCTCAAATGGCCGAAACCCGTTTATGCCGGCGAAACGATTACCTTCAAGCGGACCATCCTCGGGCACCGCCCGCTGGCTTCCCGGCCAGGCCGGCGGATTATGTCGGTCCGTGCCGAAGCCTTCGATTCCGCCGGCGACAAAGTCATCGAGTTCGAAAGCGCGGTGATGGTGACGGTCGCATAATACCCGCCCCCGGTAGACAGGACATCATGCAATCGTTGAACGTTGCCGACAGGCTTTTCCCGCTCGTTCTGAGCGGCGAGAAGACGCACACGATCCGCTGGCGCGAAACGCGCATCCGTCCCGGACTGATGCGCTATGTGTGTGACCGGGACCCGGGAAAGACCGTCGTCGTCCTCGTGACACGCTGCCGGGACGTTCCTCTATCGCAAGCCGCCATGCTGGTGGGAA
This sequence comes from Hyphomicrobiales bacterium, assembly GCA_030456445.1. GTDB lineage: Bacteria > Pseudomonadota > Alphaproteobacteria > Rhizobiales > Rhizobiaceae > Mesorhizobium_L. The sequence continues at coordinate 14,843 of JAKDNM010000043.1, read as the reverse complement.
AGCAGGATATCTGGCCGGATGCGATCATGCTTTCGGGGATGCGGGAACATTATCCCGATATCCAGCTCGACGATGTTGTGCAGGTGGTCGAGCATATGACCCCGCAACAGACAGCCACCGTCGAGGCCAGCCAGTGACCTACTCGCCCTCATAGGCGACGAGGCAGCGGACGTCTACACCGAGCGCTTCCAGCCTGGCGCGACCACCGAGCGCCGGCAGATCGATGACGAAACAGGCCGCCACGATCTCCGCTCCCATCTGCAAAAGCAGCTTGACCGCGCCTTCCGCCGTGCCGCCGGTGGCGATCAGATCGTCGATGAGGATGACCTTCTCGCCGGCCGTGACGGCATCCTTGTGCATCTCCATCTCGTCCAGCCCGTATTCCAGGCTGTAGGCGACGCGCACGGTCTCATGCGGCAGCTTGCCCTTTTTGCGGATCGGAATGAAGCCGGCCGAAAGCTGGTGAGCGACGGCACCGCCGAGGATGAAGCCGCGCGCCTCGATGCCGGCGATCTTGTCGATCTTCGAGCCGGCATAGGGATGAACGAGTTCGTCGACGGTGCGACGGAACGCACGCGCATTGCCGAGCAATGTTGTGATGTCGCGGAACTGGATGCCGGGTTTCGGATAGTCGGGGATCGTACGGATCGACGACAGGAGCGTGTCTTCGAGAGAGGGTTTCATACGCCCAGATAATCCGAGAGCCTTGCCGGGCACAACGCAAAAAAGCTTTGACTATGGCCGTATGCGAACGCCATCTGCGCAGCCGGGTCCGCGCAGCCGGTTCGCGATCCTTCCAATGGAAAGGGCGCCACGCGGGCGCCCTTCACGAAGAACACAACAACCGGCGTTCAGTGGACGACGTCGGACCACACCTTGCGTTTCGTCAGGTAGACGAGGACGCCGAAGAGCAGGATGAAGATCATCACACGGAAGCCGACCTGCTTGCGCGCTTCCATATGCGGCTCGGCGGCCCACATCAGGAACGCGGCGACGTCCCTGGAATACTGGTCGACCGTCTGCGGCGCGTCGTCGTCATAGGCGACCTGCCCATCGGAGAGCGGTGGCGGCATATGGGTCGAAACACCCGAGATGAAATGCGGGTTGTAGTAGGTGCCTTCGGGGATGGTGACGCCGGCCGGCGGCTTCTGGCCAAAGCCGGTGACGAAGGCATGCACATAATCCGGCCCGCCTTCCTCGTACTGCGTGAAGATATCGAAAACGAAACGCGGAAAGCCGCGCTGGACCTCGCGTGCCTTGGCGATCAGCGATAGATCGGGCGGGGCAGCACCGCCATTCGCGGATGCAGCGGCCTGCTCGTTCGGGAACGGCGGGGGAAAATGATCCGCGGGCTTGCCGGGGCGATCGAACATCTCGCCGTCGTCGTTCGGTCCGTCGTGGATTTGATATTCGGCGGCGAAGGCCTTCACCTGCGCCTCGCTGTAGCCGAGATCCTCGAGGCTGCGGAACGCCACCAGGTTGAGCGAATGGCAAGCCGAGCACACTTCCTTGTAGACTTTCAGCCCGCGCTGGAGCTGCGCCTTGTCGTAGGTGCCGAACGGGCCGGAGAAAGACCAGCTCATTTCCTGCGGCGGCAGGAGCGGGAAATGCGTCGGTTCGGCGCTATTTCCGTCTTGCGCGGCGGCCACCATCACCGTGCCGCCGGCAACGATGGCGAGGGCCGCCAACCCGTGAAGGATTTTTCTCATCTCGAAATCCTTTCCGGATCAGCCTTTGGTTTGCGGTGCTGCTGCGGCGCCGGCAGGGTGCGCCGAGCCTCCGTTCTTTTCCAGAACGGCTTCAGTAATCGAATTAGGCATTCGTCGGGGTGTCTCTATCAGGCCGAGAACCGGCAGGATGATCAGGAAGTGGGCGTAGTACCAGATGGCGCCGAGGAGCGCGAGCATCGGATATATGCCTTCCGGCGGTTTGGCGCCGACCCAGCCAAGCATGACGACGTCGGCAATGAATATCCAGAAGAACAGCTTGTACCAGGGGCGGTACACGGCCGAACGTATCTTCGACGTATCGAGCCACGGCACGATGAACAGGAGCACGATCGAACCGAACATGACGAGTACGCCGCCGAGCTTGGAGTTGATCGGCCCGATGTTGAAAGTGATGGCGCGCAGGATCGCGTAGAAGGGCAGGAAGTACCATTCCGGCACGATCTCCGACGGCGTCTTCAGCGGGTTCGCCTCGACGAAATTGTCGGCATGGCCGAGGAAGTTCGGGATGTAGAAGATGAAATAGGCGAAAATGAACAGGAAGACGATCATGGCGAAGCCGTCCTTCACCGTCGCATGCGGCGAGAAGGGAACGGTATCGGTCTTCGATTTCACCTCGATGCCGGTCGGGTTCGTCTGCCCGGCCACATGCAGCGCCCAGATGTGCAGGACGACGACGCCGGCGATCATGAACGGCAGCAAATAGTGCAGCGAGAAGAAGCGGTTGAGCGTCGGGTTGCCGACCGCGAAGCCGCCGATCAAAAGCTGCTGGATCCAGTCGCCGACGAGCGGAATGGCCGAGAAGAAGCCCGTGATGACGGTGGCGCCCCAGAAGCTCATCTGCCCCCACGGCAGGACGTAGCCCATGAAGGCCGTCGCCATCATCAGCAGATAGATGATGCAGCCCAGGATCCAGAGCAGCTCGCGCGGTGCCTTGTAGGAACCGTAATAAAGACCGCGGAACATATGAATATAGACCGCGATGAAGAAGAACGAAGCGCCGGTCGAGTGCATATAACGCAAGAGCCAGCCATTGTTGACATCGCGCATGATGCCTTCGACGGAATTGAAGGCGAGGTCCGAATTGGCTGCGTAGTGCATGGCGAGCACGACACCGGTCAGTATCTGCAGGACCAGCATCAGCGAAAGGATGCCGCCGAACGTATAGGCATAGTTGAGGTTGCGCGGCACCGGATAGGCGACGAATGAATCGTACATCAACCTCGGCAAAGGCATGCGCGCGTCGACCCAGCGGCCGATGCCGCTTTTCGGCGTGTAGGTGGAGTGTTGCATTCCGCTCATCTTTTCGCTCCCCTACCCGACCCGAACCACGGTTTCGGACGTGAACTCATATTTCGGGATCGCCATGTTCTCCGGCGCAGGCCCTTTACGGATGCGCCCGGCGGTGTCGTATTGCGAGCCGTGGCACGGGCAGAACCAGCCGCCGAACTCGCCCTGCTCGCCGAGCGGGATGCAGCCGAGATGCGTGCAAACCTCCACCATCACAAGCCATGCCTCTCTCTTCGGCACGGTGCGGTTGGCGTCGGTCGCCGGCGCATCGCTCGGCAGATTGGCGTTGCGGGCGATCGGATCCTTGAGATCGGAAAGCTTTACGGTCTTGCCTTCTTCCAGTTCCTTGTCGGTGCGGTAGCGGATGACGACCGGCTTGCCGCGCCACTTGACGGTAAGCGAAGCACCCTTCTGCACGGAGGAGACATCGACCTCCACCTGCGCCAGCGCCAACGTCGAGGCGTCGGGCTGCATCTGGTCGATGAAGGGCCACGCGACGCTTGCCGCGCCGACCACGCCAACCATGCCTGTAGCGATATAGAGGAAATCCCGCCGGTTGCCGTCAACCGTTTCGTCTGCCGCTTCGTGTGCGCTCACGGGTCCAGAATCCTTTCGAATCGATCCCGCCGGCGAAAGCCTGCCCAGAACACCTGTCAAAGCCTTATTGGCCTTGAGGCAATACCCCTCGGGCCGGACGGATTCCCCCGGCAATTGGCGAAGTTTCTATGCGCCCGTGCAACGCTTGTCCAGACGCCTGCGGCACAGGAGGGCAGATTGTCGCGGGCACTGGTCAAACGGCCTGAAAGACATTGAATATCGGGGAGTTCATACGGCTGGAGGCGAACGACGCAGCCACCGGAAAAACGGGGCATCAGGCTTGTCCCCAACAACATTGGGCGACTCGGCACATTCTCTCCGCCAGCCGGCTACCTTGCACCGAGTCTCGCCAGCACTTCCCCTGGAATCGCATATTCGCGAATCAGGCTCTCGTGACGCCTCAGCCCGCACAATTCGCGCTGGATGAACCAGGCATAGACCGCCTCGGTCGTCTTCCTGAGCAGAAGGGCACGCCCTTCCGCGTCACCCTGATAGGTGCGCAGCAGATCGAGATGCCGTTCGGCATAGTAGCCGGCACGGCCGAGCGAGGCGGCCTTCTCGGCCCTCAATTCATAATCGAGGACATCGACCCCGGTCTGGCCGGGCGCCGTCAGGGAATTCTGTCCGGGTAGGCGCAGGCTCATCTGCTCACCCTACTCCGCCGCGATGCGATCCGCCAGGAAGCCGCCGGACTGCCGCTTCCAGAGCTGGGCGTAGAGCCCGCCGCGCCGGACGAGTTCGCCATGCGTCCCCTCCTCCACGATGCGTCCCCGATCGACCACGATCAGCCGGTCGAGCGCGGCGATGGTGGAAAGCCGATGCGCGATGGCGATGACAGTCTTGCCTTCCATCATCTGCGCCAGATTCTCCTGGATCGCCGCCTCGACCTCCGAATCGAGCGCCGAAGTCGCCTCGTCGAGAACAAGGATCGGCGCATCCTTCAGGATCATGCGGGCAATCGCGATGCGCTGGCGCTGGCCGCCGGAAAGCTTGACGCCGCGTTCGCCGACATGGGCGTCATAGCCCTTGCGTCCCTTCGGATCCGTGACGTTCAAGATGAAGTCGTGCGCCGAAGCTCGTCTCGCGGCATGGACAATCTCTGCCTCGCTCGCGCCGGGCTTGCCGTAGGCGATGTTATCGCGGATCGAGCGATGCATCAAAAGCGGTTCCTGGCTGACCACGCCAAGCTGCGCCCTCAGCGAGGCTTGCGTCAGCTTGCGGATGTCGATCCCGTCAAGCAGGATCCGGCCCTTCTCGACATCGAAGATCCTGAGCGCCAGATTGACGATCGTCGTCTTGCCGGCGCCCGACGGGCCGACGATCGCCACGCGCTCGCCCGGCCGGATATGGAAGGATAGCTCCTCGATGATGCCGCCGCCCTTGCCGTAGTGGAAGGAAACGTCGTCAAATCGCAGATCGCCTTCAGCGCGCGGGATTTCCGCCGCATCCTCGGCGTCACGGATTGTCGGTTCGACCGAGATCACGCCGGTCGCATCCTGCACGGTGGCGAAATTGCGGATCAACCCGTTGATGTTGAACATCACATAGCCGGACATGGTGTTCAGCCGGAAGACGAGACCCGTCGCCGCCGCGATGGCGCCGGTCGTGGCGTCGCCCTCCATCCAGCGATGCACGGCGAGCACCATGACCGCACCCATCATGATGCCGTTCAATATGGCGACGGCGGCGCGCACCGAGGTGATGGCGCGCGCCAGGTCGATCACCGCCGTCAGGAACATGTCCATCCCCTCGCGCACGAAGGCGTGCTCGCGCCGCCCGCTGTCGAAAAGCTTCACCGCGAGGATGTTGGTGAAGGCGTCGACCATGCGGCCGTTCAAGACCGAGCGCCCGTCAGCCGTGCGCCTCCCGGCGGCGCGCAGCGGCGGCAGCAAGACGCGCGCGACCGCGATATAGCTCACCAGCCACACCGCGATGACAACCACCATCATCGGGTCGAGCGCGGCCAGGATCGAAGTCGCCAGCACCAGGAAGGTGGCGAAGCTCCACAGCGTCTGCAGCGAAGAGATGATGAAGTCGCCGGTCGATTCGCCCGCCTGCATGATTTTGGTGGCGATGCGGCCGGCGAAATCGTTCTGGTAGAAATCATAGGGCTGCTCGATGACGCGGCGGAAAGACTGCCAGCGGACCTTCTGGTAGAAATGCGGCACGATCACCTGCTGCTCCACCACCGCGTTGGCGATCAGGATGACGGCCCGCACCACGAGCACCAGCAACAGGAGCGCCAGCAGTTCAGGCCAGTGTTCGGCGACCAGCGTCTTCGGATCGGAGGAATCCAGCAGATCGATCAGCCAACCTACCGCCCAATAGAGCGAGGCATCGACGATGCCCGCCACGCCCCCGATGACGAGCAGCAGCGCGAACGGTCCCTTCGCCTGCCGGGCGAAATAAAGGATAAAACGCCAGCCCTCGCGCGGCAGCACCTCGCGTTCTGTATCGCCGAAGGGATCGATGATCCCCTCGGCCTTGCGCCAGAGTTTGTCGGACAGGCTCATGAACGCGCCTGCCGGCCGGCAACACGCCGATCAATCACACAGCCCCTCGAGATTGCTCTGGCGTTTCGCACATTTTTGTGCGATATTGAGGTTGGATCGGATTGGGGGAAATGAAACGGGAGGCGTTGATACGTCAACTCCGCAAACTTGCCAGGAAGCAGGGGTTGCGGTTCGAAATCTTTACCGATCGCGGCAGGGGATCGCATTATCGGGTCCGGCTTGGCGACCGTATGACGACGATCCAGTCGGGCGAATTGTCGACGCTGCATGTCCGCACCATAAGGCGTCAATTGGGCATCGAACAGGACGGTTGAGGAATGATCATGGAATACGTTTTCGACGCCCTGCTCGAACCGGACCCCGATGGCGGCTTTGTCGTGACGTTTCCTGATGTTTCCGAGGCGATCACGGCCGGGGAGACGAGGCAAGAAGCTCTCGACAACGCCAAGGAAGCGCTCGGGCTTGCCCTGCGCGGGATAGCTTCGCTCGACCGAAGCCTGCCGAAGCGTGGCAGGCATCCCGGTCTCGTTTCCGTTGCCGTGGAGGCGGCCGATGCGCTGAAGCTCGCCCTGGTCGAGGCGTTTCGACAAAGCGGCCTCACCAAGACGGAGTTCGGCCGCCGGCTCGGCAGGACCGAGACCGAGGCGCGGCGTATTCTCGACCCTGATCACGCAACCAAGATCGCGACAATGCAGGCGGCGCTCGCCTTGCTTGGCAAGAGCGTAGTCGTCTCGGTACGGGACGCTGCCTAACCGAATATCGTTCTTGTAAGGCAGGCGCATTACTCCGCGGCCTCCGCTTGCCCCGGATCGATGAAGCCGCCGGACTGCCGCCGCCATAGGCGTGCGTAGAGCCCGCCATGCGCGATCAGTTGATCATGGCTGCCTTCCTCGATGATACGGCCCTTGTCCATGACGATCAGCCGGTCCATCGCCGCGATGGTCGAAAGGCGGTGCGCGATGGCGATGACGGTCTTGCCCTGCATGAGTTGGTAGAGGTTCTCCTGGATAGCGGCCTCGACCTCGGAATCCAGCGCCGAGGTCGCCTCGTCGAGGATCAATATAGGTGCGTCTTTCAGTATCACACGGGCGATCGCGATGCGCTGGCGCTGGCCGCCGGAAAGCTTGACGCCGCGTTCGCCGACATGGGCATCAAAGCCCTTGCGCCCCTGCGGATCGGCCATGGCGTCGATGAAGCCGTAGACCTCGGCACGCCGGGCGGCCTCGATCATCGGCTCCTCCCCGGCATCAGGACGTCCGTAAAGGATGTTCTCCCTGACCGAGCGGTGCAGGAGCGAAGTGTCCTGCGTGACCATGCCTATATTGGCGCGAAGCGAATCCTGTGCCACGTCGGCGATATCCTGCCCGTCAATCACGATGCGGCCGCCCTCAAGATCGTAGAAGCGCAAAAGCAGGTTCACCAGCGTCGACTTGCCGGCGCCGGAAGGTCCGACGAGCCCGACCTTCTCGCCTGCCCTGACCGTCAGGCTCAAATCCTCGATGACGCCCTTCCGCTTGCCGTAGTGGAAGCGTATCTGGTCGAAATCGATCCGGCCGCGCCGGATGGCAAGATCCGGCGCACCCGGCCTGTCCTCGACCAGTCGCGGCAGCGAAATCGAGTTGATCCCGTCCTGCACGGTGCCGATATTCTCGAACAGGCCCGACACTTCCCACATGATCCATTGCGACATGCCCCAGAGCCGGAGCACGAGACCGATCACCACCGCGACCGCGCCGACGGTCACAACCTCGCCCAACCACAGCCAGATGGCGAGCGCGCCGACGGAAAGCAGCAACAGGGCGTTCATCCCGTAGATGACGGTATAAAGCGAGGTGATCAGCCGTCCCTGACGGTAAGCCGTCGTCATGAAGTCGCTCATACCCTCGCGTGCATAGTCCGCCTCGCGGCTTGCATGCGAAAAGAGCTTCACCGTCTGGATGTTGGTGTAGCTGTCCACGATCCGCCCGGTCATCAGCGAGCGCGCGTCGGCCTGCGCCTCGGCCACGCTGCCGAGGCGCGGAATGAAATAGCGCAGCACGATTGCGTAGCCCACGACCCAGACGGCCAACGGCGAGGCAAGCCGCCAGTCGGCCGAGCCGACGATGACCAGCACGCCGAGGAAATAGACGACCACGTAGTTCAGCACCTCGACGAACTTGATGACCGTCTCGCGCACGGCAAGCGCCGTCTGCATCAGCTTGGTGGCGATGCGGCCGGCGAACTCGTCCTGGTAGAAGGCCATCGACTGCTTGAGCAGATAGCGGTGCACCAGCCAGCGGATGCGCATCGGGTAATTGCCGAAAAGCGTTTGGTAGGTTGTCAGCGACGAGACCGTCACCACCGCCGGCAGCGCGACACCGGCCACCAGCGCCATGCCGACCAGCTTCCACTTCTCCGTCTGAAGGAAGGTCTCGCGGTTTTGCGCCGCCAGCCAGTCGACGATGTGGCCGAGGAAGCCGAACATCCACACTTCCATGATGGCGATCAGCGCCATGCAGATCGCCGACAAGAGCACGAACGGCCAGGATGCGCGCGTATAATACCAGCAGAAGGCGAAAAGCGTCTTCGGCGGTTCGTCCGGCTCGGCGGCCGGAAAGGGATCGAGTCTTTGTTCAAACCAGCGGAACATCGTCAAAGCCTTGAAGGAATTTCGAGAATATGGGGAGCGGCCGGCCGGTTTCTCAGCCTTGTCGGCTGAAAAACGAACGGCACCAGATGGAGGCCCGCACTCGGCGGTACAGGAATTTGATCGGGCGAGGCCGAAAGCCTCTTGGGCAAAAAGACGGACATTGGGCGAATCCAGAAGGAACCGGGAATGATCTCCGGCGGAATTCGCGACGATGAAACCGAATGTCAGGAAAGCGTCGAAACGAAAACCGCCGTCAGGCCAGAGGCCAGCCACGCAGGCAGAAAACCGATGGGAACATGATCACGTTCACTCCTGCCTCCTTGCGGTTGGTGTTGCGGTTCATGTTGGTGTCGCAGTCTATAGCCGTCTTTCCCCGATATGGCCAGACAGCCAAGGCTGGGTTAGGTACACCTCCTGACAGGTGTGACCATCGCGCCACGGCAAAGGATGCCGCATAAAACATGCAGGAAACCGTCCGCATCGCGCTTTACCAGCCCGATATCGCCGGCAATACGGGCACGATCCTGCGCCTTGCCGCCTGCCTTGCGCTCGGCGTCGACCTGATCGAGCCGGCGGGGTTCGATCTCTCCGACCGGGCGCTCAGGCGTGCCGGCATGGATTATCTCGAAAGGGCGGCGCTGACACGCCATCTCGACTGGACGGCGTTCGAGGATCGGCGGGTGTCCGAAGGCCGCCGGCTCATCCTCTTCACCACCAAAGGGGCACTGCCCTACACGGATTTCTCTTTCAGGCCGGGCGATATCCTGCTTTTCGGCCGGGAATCGGCCGGCGTGCCCGATCCCGTGCACGACGCGGCGGATCATCGCCTGCTCATCCCGATGCCGGGCGGCGGCCGTTCGCTGAATGTCGCGATGTCGGTTGCGATGGCAACGGGCGAAGCGACCCGGCAATTGGCAGCGATCGGCACTTCCGGCCTCCGATAAGCCGAAGGTTCAGCGCGCCTGCCCGAAAGATGTGCATGCGACGGCTGGGAAATAACCTAGCATCGGCCCATGCCCATGCCGCCGGACATGATGCGGGAAGCTATTCCCATGGAGGCGCAGCAGCGCTTCTGGAACGAATGGAACGCCGCTGCGCGCGAGCGCCAGCTCGAATCGGTCTGCACCGATCAGGCGGATGTCATCACCGGCTGGCTGCGCGGATCTGGACGACACGATCTGGACATCCTGGATGCCGGCTGCGGAACAGGCTGGCTTTGCGAGAGGCTGAGCCCCTTCGGCGCCGTGACCGGAACGGATCTGTCCCACGAAGTCCTAGATCGCGCCCGAATGAGGCTGCCGGATGTCCGGTTCGTCGCCGGGGATTTCATGACGCTCGACTTCGGCGGGAACGCTTTCGACGTCGTCACTACGGTGGAGGTGTTGTCGCATGTGGCGGACCAGCCGGCCTTCATTGCAAAACTGGCGTATCATTTGAGGCCTGGCGGCCATCTGATGCTGGCCACGCAAAACCGGCCCGTACTCGAGCGCTACAACCGGATCGCACCTCCGAAACCCGGACAATTGCGCCGCTGGGTCGACAAGAACGAATTGAAGCGCCTGCTGTCAAAGAAATTCGAAATCGTCGAAATCTTCTCGATCACTCCCAAGGCCAACAAGGGCCTGATGCGGATCATCAATTCCCGGACCTTCAACAGGCCGGTGCATGCCCTGGTCGGGCGACGGCTGGACCGGCTGAAGGAGGCCGCGGGACTGGGCTGGACGCTGATGGCGCTTGCCCGTAAACGACCTTGAAGCGGAAGGCTCTCGGCACAGACGGTCAGTCGGCGCTCGGCAACCGCCGCATGGTGAATTCGATCACGTCGCCCGGCTCTTCGCGCCAGCTTTCGATTTCCGTCCAATAGGCCTGTTTGGGCCAGCGGTCCAGCCATTCGCGTGCCTTCGCGCGGGCCTCGACGCGCGGCAGGAGAAAGGTCTCGCGCAGGAAGCCGTCGCGCGGCTTGACCGCCTCGGCGGCACGCTGGCGCCGCAGCCTCTCCTTCAGGCTGTCGAGCGGTGGTCTTGCCGGTGTGCGCATGACGCAACTCCTTGACCCGCGATATAGAAAGTTTAGGTGTGACGAACGAAAAAGACGAGTCCCAAATCGGGCTTTGGCGGCGACGTGGCGCGAACGGAGTAGGCATGGAACCGCATGATCTTCCACCCGGCCTGCCGGATGCCATCGACGAAAAGAAGGTAGCGGCCGAAAGCTGGTTTCGCGAGTTGCGCGACCGCATCTGCACCGCCTTCGAGGCATTGGAGGATGAAGTAACCGGCCCCCAGGGATCATGGGCGGCGGGCCGCTTCGAGCGGCATCAATGGCTGCGCGAGGCCGGCAAGGGCGGTGGCGGCATCATGTCGAGCATGCGCGGCCGCGTATTCGAGAAAGTCGGCGTCCATACATCGACCGTCTATGGCGAGTTCTCGCCGGAATTTCGCAAGCAGATCCCCGGCGCCGAGGAGGATCCCCGCTTCTGGGCGTCGGGCATCTCGCTCATCGCGCATCCCTGGAACCCGCATGTCCCGGCGGTCCACATGAATACGCGCATGGTCGTCACCTCGCGCCAATGGTTCGGCGGCGGCGCCGACCTGACCCCGGTATTGGACAGGCGCCGGGCAGAGGACGATCCCGACACGATCGCCTTCCACAAGGCGATGCAACTCGCCTGCGACCGGCATTCGGCTATCGTCGATTACGGCAGGCTGAAGAAATGGTGCGACGAGTATTTCTTCCTGCCGCACCGCGGCGAGCCGCGCGGCATTGGCGGCATCTTCTACGACTGGCTTAAAAGCCCCGAAGAAAAGGGCGGATGGAATGCCGACTTCGCCTTCACGCAGGATGTCGGCCGCGCGTTCCTGGTCATCTATCCGCATCTCGTGCGCCGGAATTTCCTGCTCAACTGGACCGATGCGGAGCGCGACGAACAGCTCATCCGCCGTGGCCGCTATGTCGAGTTCAACCTGCTTTACGACCGCGGCACGATCTTCGGGCTGAAGACCGGCGGCAATGTCGATTCGATCCTCTCCAGCCTGCCGCCCGAGGTGAAATGGCCGTAGTCCTCGCTCCTTTTAGAGCGAAGGCCGTTTGATTTCAGCAGACTACGATCTTTTCCGAACAAGAAGTGAGGGTTCGTTCACCAAACGGGACGATTTTCTGCGTCCTGCCGCCGGATTCTCGCAACGGCTAACCGAAAAGAAAGCGGCAAACGGTTCCTTGTACGCAAAGCCCGACATCAGGGGGTGGGCATGCAGGGGAAGCAGTCGATGACAAGGGCATTTTTCGCCGATCGCCGCGGCGCGTATTCTATCATCCTCGCAATATCCGCCATTCCGCTTTTGCTGGCCGTCGGATTGGGGGTGGACTATGCACGCTATCTCAGCGCGCAGGCCCACCTGCAACGCATGGCCGACGCGGCGTCGCTTGCCATGGCGGCCTCCCGCGCCGAGGACGAAGATGCGCTTCGCAAGGTGGGGAACGATTATATCGCCGCCAATTACTCGGCGAACGAAGTGGAGAACGTCCGCGTCGCCAGCCTGCAAGGCACGACGGAAAGGGTTGACCTGACGCTGGAAGGAACCCTGCCGACCACCTTCATGGCCCTCGGGCACATCGATACGCTGGACGTCAAGGCGAACTCCCTGGCGATCCGCGCCATTTCGGGAAGCGTCGAGGTCAGCCTCGTCCTCGACAATACGTGGTCGATGTCGGAGATGGCGGATGCCGGCACGACCAAGATCGCCGCGCTGAAGAAGGCGGCGACCAATCTCGTGGACGAAGTCTTCAAGAACAACGACGCGCCGATCAAGGTCGGCCTTGTTCCCTATGCCGACTACGTCAATGTAGGGACGCAGAACCGGGGCGCCTCATGGCTGAACGTGCCGGCGGATTATTCCGTCGAGCACAAGGGCTCATGCAGGACCATTACCAGCAAGCGGGGCGAGTGCATTGCCTGGGCTCCGAAGGGAACCTGCACCAGCAACACCGACGGTGTCATCTCGACTTATCCGTGCGGCGGGCAATGCACCAAGTACGGCCCTGATATTCCCGTCACGCCCTATCAGAGTTGCTCGAACGACTATGTCACCAATTATCGCTGGTTTGGCTGCATCGGCTCCCGCGCCAATGGCCAGAATCCGATCCTCAATGAGGGCTCGCCGTCCTATCGCTATCCGGGCTATGTCGACGCCTCGCAGAAATGCCTGAACCCGATCGTTCCGCTGACCGACGACAAGAACAGGCTTCTCAGCGCAGTCGACAACCTCATCATCAACATCGGCGGCTACCAGCCTTCGACCTATATTCCTGCCGGCATCATGTGGGGCGTCAACCAACTCTCCCCATCGGCGCCGTTTACGGAAGGTCGTGCTTACGACCCGAAAAATGTCGATCCGCGCAAGGTCATGGTGCTGATGACGGACGGCTACAACACTCTCCAGTTCCGCGCTTCAGACGGCAAGCATATTGGCTTCAACTCCGGAAAGGAGGCCGATCAGCGGGCACAGTCGAACGCCAACGCGGCGGCACTCTGCGACTATGCGAAAAAGCAGAATATCGAAATCTTCTCGGTTGCCTTCCTTGTCTCCAATCCCGCCGCAACAGCGGACGACAAGGCCAAGGAGGACGAAGCTCGGGCACTCCTGCAAGGATGCGCGACCGATGCGCAGCACTATTACGACGCCACCAATTCGGCCGCCCTGTCGGCGGCTTTTTCCGGCATCGCCCAGTCACTCACCAATGTTCGGCTTGCGCGCTAAGGCTGACGATTTTTTGACCAGCCGGGCAACGAAATCGCCCTATTCCGTGTTATCCTCCCGCTCATGTTCCAGGACAAGGAGGATTTCCGATGAAGGAATTTCATTGCGGCTCACTGGTTCCCGGCTGCGAGTGGCACACCCGCGCCGAAGACGAGGCGGAAGTGATGCGCCGCGCGGTCGAGCATTTGCGTGAGGTCCATGGCGAGGACACGATCCGTGAGACCATGATCGAAGCCATCCGTTCCCGCGTCGAGAAAGTCCGCGACGCGGCTTAGCCGGAAACGCTGAATCAATTGGTGAACAAGCTGAATCGATTTCCGCGAAGCTTTCCCTAACGTCCTGAACCGCCGATCTTTTCTGCGGCGCGTACCATCAGCGCGTCGTGATCGAGCGCAAAGCCTGTGTCGATCCATTCCGCTTCGAGCCTGGCAAGCAGTTCGCCGACGCCTTTTCCCTGTTTGAGCCCCAATCCACGCAGATCGTCGCCGCTGACCGGGAAGACAGGCCGCTCCCAGTTTTCAAGCATGCCGAGAAGCCGCGAATAGCCGCCCGCCTCGATCAGCGCATTGTCGTCATCCGTGGCGCGGCCGCGAGCCGATGCGAAGGCGAGGCGCAGGCGGTCCTCGATCGCCCTGGCATCTCCGCGATAGAGTCTGCGCGCCAACGCGGCATCCGTCATCGAGGCCGGCAAAGGCTCCGCCAGCGCCCACTTCACCAGACGATCGGCCTCGACGTTGGAAAGTTTGAGCCGCTTGCCGAGCTCCGTCATCCGCGCCGCATCCGGCGGCAGGATGGCTTCGAGACGAAGCAAAGGATCGGGCGCCCAACCAAGGTCGGCCTCTGCGTTCGTCAGCACGTGGATCGCGTCGATGCCCCATTTCTCGCCTTCCGGCAGCACCGTCCCGAGCACACCCGCCTGCCGCATCCACAAGAGCGCGCGCGACGGGTCGGGCGCGGCAAGGAGCTTCTTCAATTCGGACCAGACGCGCTCGGCCGAAAGTTGTTTCAAACCCTCTTTCAGCCGGGCGCAGGCCTTGAGCCCCTCCGAGTCCGGCCGTCCCGCGCCATACCAGGCGAAAAAGCGGAAGAAGCGCAGGATACGCAGAAAATCCTCGCGGATGCGCGCTTCCGGGTCGCCGATGAAGCGCAGCGTCCGGCTCTCGACATCGGCAAGCCCGCCGACGAGATCGATGATCGTCCCGTTCGCCTCGGCATAGAGCGCGTTGATGGTGAAGTCGCGCCGCTCGGCGTCGGCCTTCCAGTCGCGGCCGAAGGCGACGCGCGCATGACGGCCGAAGGTCTCGACATCGGCCCTGAGCGTCGTCACCTCGAA
>JAKDNM010000241.1 GCA_030456445.1 Hyphomicrobiales bacterium | reverse complement strand
GGTACGACGGCCGATATCGGCATCATTGTCGGCGGCAAGCCGCTGACGTCCGTCGAAGGCCAGGTTCTCAAATACCCGATCCGCATCCCGATGATCGATGTGGTTAGCATCGGTGCCGGCGGCGGAAGCATCGCCTGGCTGGACGAAGCCTCCAGCCTTCACGTCGGCCCCCAGAGCGCCGGAGCGGTTCCCGGGCCGGCATGCTACGGCAAAGGCGGCACGGAGCCGACCGTCACCGATGCCAGCATCGTTCTCGGCTACCTTAATCCCGACTATTTTGCCGGCGGCGATGTCCCTCTCGATCCCGATGCGGCGCATCGAGCGCTCGAAACGATGGGCGCCCGACTCGGCATGAGCAAAGTGCGCGTCGCGCATGGGATCCATACGATTCTCAACAACCGCATGGCCGATCAGATCCGCCTGCTCACGATTTCTCGCGGACATGATCCGCGTGATTTCGCCCTGGTGGTGCTGGGCGGTGCGGGGCCCCTTCATGGTAGCCCGCTCGCCCGCGCGCTCCGCATGCCCCGTGTCATCGTGCCTTTCGCTCCAGGCGTCCTTTCGGCGTTCGGCCTTCTCGTCTCGGACGTTGAGCACGACCAGTCGATCACATTCCGGCACCTGGCCGAACAGGACGCACTGCCGGCTTTGGTGGAGGCCTTTGCCAAGCTCGACAAGTCGGGTGGGAAACAGATGCAGCGCGAGACCGTTTCAGACGAGGAAGTCGGTGTGCGACGCTACGCGGAAATGCGTTATGTCGGCCAGTCCTACGAGCTGGAAATTCCCATCGACGCCCATTTTGACGAAGCGCTCGTGCCCGCGCTCATCGAAGCCTTCCACGAAACCCACGAGCGCATCTACCGCCAGCACAGCGAGACGGCGAAGATCGAGTTCGTTAACTTGCGCACCGTGCATTTCGCCAGATTGCCCAAGTTGCAGCCGACGCCCCCGAAGCCCGGCCCTTCATGGAAAGAGGCGCAATCGGGCACCCGCCGCATCTATCTGGCCGACAAGGACGAAAACACGGAAGTACCCGTATATCGGCGCGACCTCCTGCCCATCGACACTGAATGCACCGGCCCCTTCATCATCGAACAGGCGGATACGACCACAGTCGTCCTGCCGGGCGAAACGGCGCGCCTGGAGCGCCATGGCAACCTGATAGTGAGTATTGGCCGCGATGGCTGAGCACTGGCAACAAGGTCCGGTACTCATTACCGGGGGGACAGGCCTGGTCGGTCGAGCCATTGCCGCGGCATTTGCCGGGACTGGCGCAGTGACGGTGGCGGTGGGCTCGGACGCGGAACGGACCCGCAAGGCCGCGGCAGTGTTCGCCGCCGATTCGCTGCCGATCCACGCAATATGCGCAGACATGAGCGATCCTGCCGAGATCAATCGCGTTTTCGAAGCCGTCGAGTTGCAGCACGGGACCGTGGCCGTCCTCGTCAACGCGGCCGGCATCAATTTCAACCGCATGATCGCCGATGTCGGCGTCGAGGATTTCGACCGTCTTTTCCGCACAAATGTCCGCGCCGCCTTCTTCTCCAGCCGCACCGCCTGCGAACGGATGATCGCGGCCAGCCTTGCCGGCCGGGTAGTGAACATCACATCAGGCAACTATCGGTACGCACGCCCCGACGCGGCCCTCTACGCAGCCACGAAATCCGCACTGGAAATGCTGACGCGCGGCTTTGCGCTCGAATATGGCGAG
>JAKDNM010000042.1 GCA_030456445.1 Hyphomicrobiales bacterium | reverse complement strand
TAGCCGTTCAGGCCTTCCTCCTGCATCGCGCGCTTGACGCCGGCGCGCGCCGCTACGCGGTCGAAATAGGCGGCGAGCTTGGGACCGAATTCGACGCCTGTCGCTTTCGCCCAGCGCAGCATGGTGAAGAGATAGCCGTCGGCGATGGTGAAAGTGGAACCAGTCAGGTAATCGCCGCCGAGCTTGCCCTCGACATAATTCAACTGCTTGACGAGGTTGGTGCGGAAGACCTGCTTGGTGTCGTCCGAAAGCGCCTTGTTGAAGAGCGGCGAAAAGCCCTTGTGCAATTCGGTGGCGATGTAGTTCAGCCATTCCTGCAAGCGCAGGCGCTCGGACGAACCCGCTTTCGGCGCGAGCTTGCCGGTCTTGTCGGCGACATAGTCGAGGATGACGGCGTTTTCGGTGAGCGTTTCCCCATTGTCCATTTCAAGGACCGGAACCTTGCCTTTCGGCGCCACCGCATTGAAGTCGCCGCCTTCGTCGGTCTTCTTTGCCTGGAGGTCCACCTTGTCCAGCGAATAGTCGGCGCCGGCCTCGGCAAGCGCGATGTGGGTGGCGAGCGAGCATGCGCCCGGTGCGTAATAAAGCTTCATTCCGTTTACTCCGGCTATGGCAGGTTGGGGATGGCGGCCGGCACGGGCCGACCGGGGTGACAGATAGCCTATTAACTTCTGAAAAGGAAGTAACATGTAATCAAGTAGGTATTCAAATTGCAGCCGCAACGGTCCATATTCAAGCCATGAGCCGCGTACCCCCCCATTCGGAGCATCTGTGCCGCTATTTCCAGGCGGCGATGGATATTCTCGCACGTCCGTGGAACGGGCTGATCATCGCGGCGCTCCATGCGAGGGGCGAGTTGCGCTTCAGCGAAATAGGCACCCTGATCGGCATTGCCGACCGCATGCTGTCGGAACGATTGAAGGAACTCGAGGCGCGAGGCCTCCTGGAACGGGCCGTCGATGGCGGCCCGCCGGTCAAGGTGTCCTACCGACTGACCGAGATCGGGCAAGGCTTCGGCGAGGCGCAGAAGGGCCTGTCGAAATGGGGCCGCGAACTCGTTCAATAACGCTGACGAGCGGGGACCCATACGTCTTGCGCGGGGTTTTATCCGGCGCGATGCCAGGCGACTACGCCAGCACCACCTGTAGGCGATCGAGTTCGCTGAGGCGCGCGATGGTTGCCTCGTAGCCGAGCCGGATTGCCTCGTCGGCACGATGAAATTCGGTAAGGCCGACATGGGCGAGCTTGGGCTGCAGCGCCAGGTCCGGGGGATCGCCGGCGAGGCGTGAGCGCGAGATGCGGTCCTGAATGATGTTGAAAGCCTCCACCATGACGCCGGTGATGCCCATGCGCGTTTCTCGCGCTTTGGCAGTGCGATCGCGGACGCGCCCACCGGACGGATCGGGCAACGCGGCAGGTTCGGCCGCACCGGCGGAGTGCTTGATGACGGCCGCGCGCCCGTACTGGTCGTAATGCAGGTTGACGGCCACGACTAACGGCTGTTCGTAGGCACGGCAGACCGATACCGGGACCGGGTTCACCAGTGCTCCGTCGACCAGCAGGCGTCCGTTGCAGTTGACCGGCTCGAATACGCCGGGCAGGGCATAGGAAGCACGCATGGCCGTAATCAGCGAGCCGCTGTTGAGCCAGACTTCATGACCGGTGCGAACCTCCGTGGCAACGCAGACGAAAGGCTTCGGCAGATCCTCGAAGGTGATGCCGTCCATGTGCCGCTGCATTTCTGCCGTCAGCCGCATGCCGCCGAACAGGCCGCTGCCGCCGAGATGCAGATCGAGCAGGCCGAACATGCGCCGCCTGGTCAGGCTGCGCGCGAATTCTTCGAGCTGATCGAGCTTGCCGGCAAGATAGCAGCCGCCGGCAAGCGCTCCGATGGATGTGCCGGCGATCATGTCGATCTCGATACCGGCCTCGTCGAGCGCCCGCAAAACGCCGATATGGGCCCAGCCGCGCGCCGCGCCGCCGCCGAGCGCCAGTGCGATGCCCGATTTGCGTAAGGGTTCGGCCACCGCCGCCTCGCCTCCCGGCGGTTGCACCTTACCACGCGCTTCGGCGCGTCCCCTGATGGACGCCCATTCGAGCATTACCGTCTCCGTGTCCCGCTGGGATTATGCGCTTTGGCGAGTATCGAATTCATGAATCTTCTTCTCGGTAGCAAAATAGGCATTTCAGGTCGTCAAAAGGCATGATCGATCAATTCAGGTGTAGAGGAGGAAACCGTTCGTTATTCCGTAAAACGCAAGACGGGTTCCGTGCCATTTGTCTCCACGGCCCGGTAGAAGCATGAACGGCGACCCGTATGGCAAGTCACCCCGTCGCCCGCGACCTCGACTTTCAGCCACAGTGCGTCCTGATCGCAATCAACGTGCATTTCGACGACATGCTGGAAATTCCCCGAGGTTTCGCCCTTCTTCCAGAGCGTACGGCGCGAGCGCGACCAGTAATGGGCGATTCCGGTTTCAAGCGTGAGCCGAAGCGCCTCCTCGTTCATGTGTGCGACCATGAGGAGCGTTCCGTCGCCCGCGTCGGCAACTACCGCCGTCACGAGGCCGTTTGCATCGAAGCGCGGCGCGAGGACGGTTCCTTCCTCGCGCGCGTTCTTGTCCAGTTTTGATGTCAGGTTCATGCCGTGTCGTGCCGGTCCGCTGTTTCGATATTACCGGCCGGGAAGGATCAGTCGCGCGTGCCGCGGACCATGCCGACGAAGCGCAACTGCTCCTCCGGGCGGTCCTTGAAGGCGCCGGTAAAGGTGGAAGTGAGAGTGGTGGAGCCGGGCTTGCGGATGCCGCGCATGGCCATGCACATATGCTCGGCCTCGATCATCACGGCAACGCCGCGCGGGTTGAGCACATCCTGGATGACGCCGGCGATCTGCGCCGTCATCGCTTCCTGCGTTTGCAGGCGATGGGCGAAGATGTCGACGACGCGCGCGATCTTGGAAAGGCCGACGACCTTGCCGTCCGGCAGATAGGCGACATGCGCCTTGCCGATGATCGGCACCATGTGGTGCTCGCAATGAGAATAGAAGGCGATGTCCTTGACCAGCACGATATCGTCATAGCCGGACACTTCCTCGAAGGTGCGGCCGAGTTCTTCCGCCGGGCATTTGTCGTACCCGTCGAACATTTCCCGAAATGCCTTGACGACGCGCTTAGGCGTGTCGCGCAGGCCCTCACGGTGGATATCGTCGCCAGTCCAGCGCAGCAAGGTGTCGACCGCTTTCAGAACCTCGGCTTCGTTCGGCCGGTCGGTTTTCGGCTTGTCCATATAATCCGGAACGGCTGGATAATCCGGAACGGCTGGAAATGTCTTGATTACGGCGTCCATTGAGGCGTCTCCCGTAGTCCACCTCGATGGGCGGACGAGTTGAACGGATCACGGCCCTTTTTGCGGGACTTGCTGTGGACCCCGAAAGCGGCGTGCATCTGTGAGCGCGGCGCAGGCTCCTTGCCCTGCACCATACCTGCCTACTATATATTGCCTTGGATGAGGATTGAAAGATGCGTGCGCAAAACGGTCTGTTCGCCGAATCGCATGCGAACGGAAAATCATGATCGACGACGTCTATAATACGAAAATCCTGGGCTTTGCCGGCAATATCCCGCGGATCGGCCGGCTGGAAGACGCAGATGCGTCGGCGAGGGCGCATTCCAAGCTATGCGGCTCGACCGTCACCGTCGACCTCAAGATGGACGGCGACGTGGTGACGGATTTCGCCCATGACGTGAAGGCCTGTGCGCTCGGGCAGGCTTCGTCTTCGATCATGGCCAGCAACATCGTCGGCGCGCGCGCGGATGAATTGCGCGCGGTACGCGAGCAGATGCACAAGATGCTGAAGGAGAACGGCGCGCCGCCCGAAGGCCGTTTCGCCGACCTCAAATATCTGGAGCCGGTGCGCGACTACAAGGCGCGCCATGCCTCGACCATGCTGACCTTCGACGCGGTGGTCGACGCCATCGGCCAGATCGAGAAGAAGCGCGCCGACGAGGCGGCGTAGAGGAGGCGAAGATGAGACCTTCGGAGACTTTATCCAAGCATCGTGACGAGGTGTTGCAGATCATCTCGCGCTATCCTGTCAGCAACCCGCGCGTCTTTGGATCTGTGGCTCGCGGAGAGGACGTGGAAGGGAGTGATCTCGATATCCTGGTCGAGCCGGAATTCGAGGTGACGACATTCGTGCATCTGGCTGACCTTGAAATCAACCTTGAGGCGCTCCTTGGGATCGCAGTCGATGTGCGGACTCCGGGCGAGTTTGGCGAACGCGCATCTGCGAGGGTTGCCGCTGATATGCGCTCCCTCTGATGAACAAGTCAGGAAGATCTGTCGAAGACTTGCTTTTGCATATCGTCGAATGGGGTGAACGTCTGGACAGAGTGGTTGGCAGCATTTCTTGGCGGGAATTTTCCGACAGTGAGTTGCATCGTCTGGCCGCATCGAAAAGTATTGAGGCGATCGGAGAAACTTCGGGTAATTTGCGTAAATTTCAACCCGACTTCGTATTGAACCACCCGGAACTTGCCTTCGAACAAGCATATAGGGCCCGAAATCGTCTGTCTCACGGCTACGACTCCACCGAATGGAGCGTCGTTTGGACAACAGCAAAACGCTATGTTCCCGATCTTGTGTCCCATGCACGAGGCCTGCTGGCGGATGACAGCGAGGCATAGTAGCCGCAATTTCTCCGGCCCGTGGCGCAAGACGCCCGGCCGCATCCTCGGCACGTCGCTTATCCGGGCCTATCAACTCACGCTCTCCGGTTTCGTCGGCCATTCCTGCCGGCACCTGCCGACCTGTTCCGAATATGGCTACGAGGCGATCGCCCGGCATGGGCTTTGGGTTGGCGGCTGGCTGGCGCTTTTCCGCGTGGCGCGCTGCGGGCCCGGCGGCACGCGCGGCCTCGACCCGGTGCCGGAAGAACTGACGCCGCGCTTTCGCTGGTATCTGCCATGGCGCTACTGGTCGGTCGGCCGCCACGCGGCGTAGCCGATCGACACGCGCGGCAAAGTTAGCTTTGGGATAGTCTATCTTCCCCGTTGATTTCGGGCGCGTTTCTGCCGCATGTTCGCACTATTGGGCGGCCGATCGATTTTGCGCCGTTGATTCATAACGGAGGGGAGACCCGCATGGCTCACAAATTCGAGATCTGGAAAGACAAGAAGGGCGAATATCGGGTTCGCTTCAAATACAACAGCGAAGTGATGTTCTCGACGGAGGGCTACACCTCGAAGACGAGCGCGCAAAACGCGATCGATTCGATCAAGAAGAACGGCCCCAACGCTCCGACGGAAGACAATAGCTGACGCATCGGCGTTGTTCGGTCGCTTGCGGCCGGAGCGATCCATCCTCGCAATTTGAGCGGCGGCGCATCGTAGGCTTTACGAGCGCCGCCGCCCGGCTTATGTAGCGCCCGTTGCCGGGCGCGGCCTTGTCCGAGCCCGTCGACAAACTGCAATCCCACCCGCGCTCGTATGCGGGACTGGATAGGAGACATGATCCCATGGCCGATGCCAATTCGGGCGCCGCTTCCCACGATTCCGTTTCCCTCAAATTCCCCGACGGCTCCTCTCGCGACTATCCCGCGACGATGAATGGTGCCGAGCTTGCTGAATCGATCTCGAAATCGCTGGCTAAAAAGGCCGTCGCCTATTCGATCGACGGCAAGGTGCGCGATCTGTCGGATCCGATCGGGACTTCCGGCCGCGTCGCGATCCTCACCCGCGACAGCGACGAGGCGCTGGAACTCATTCGCCACGACGCGGCCCATGTGCTGGCCGAGGCCGTGCAGGAATTGTGGCCGGGCACGCAGGTCACCATCGGCCCGGTGATCGAAAACGGCTTCTATTACGATTTCGCCCGCAACGAACCTTTTACGCCTGAAGATTTCGCGGCAATCGAAAAGAAGATGCGCGAGATCATCGGCCGCAACAAGCCGTTCACCAAGGAAGTGTGGCCGCGCGACAAGGCCCGGCAGGTCTTTCGCGACAAGGGCGAGGCCTACAAGGTCGAACTGGTGGACGCGATCCCGGAGGATCAGCAACTCAAGATTTACAGGCAGGGCGACTGGTTCGACCTTTGCCGGGGGCCGCACATGGCCTCGACCGGGCAGATCGGCGACGCCTTCAAGCTGATGAAGGTGGCGGGCGCCTACTGGCGCGGCGATTCCAACAATCCGATGCTGACCCGCATCTACGGCACCGCGTGGCGCAACCGGGAGGAACTCGACCGCTACCTCCACATGCTGGAGGAGGCGGAGCGGCGCGACCATCGCCGCCTCGGCCGCGAGATGGACCTTTTCCACTTCCAGGAGGAGGGGCCGGGCGTCGTCTTCTGGCACCCGAAGGGCTGGAAGATGTTCCAGAACCTCGTTTCCTACATGCGGCGGCGGCTCGACGAGCACGAATATTCGGAGGTGAATGCCCCGCAGGTGCTCGACAAGAGCCTGTGGGAAACCTCCGGCCACTGGGGCTGGTACCGCGAAAGCATGTTCAAGGTGCTGGTCGCCGGCGACGAGGCCGAAAGCGAGGACCATCGCGTCTTCGCGCTGAAGCCGATGAACTGCCCCGGCCACGTCCAGATCTTCAAGCACGGCTTGAAGTCTTACCGCGATCTGCCTGTGCGGCTTGCCGAATTCGGCGCGGTTCACCGCTACGAGCCGTCCGGCGCGTTGCACGGGCTGATGCGCGTGCGCGGCTTTACCCAGGACGACGCCCACATATTCTGCACGGAGGACCAGCTTGCCGCCGAGTGCCTGAAGATCAACGACCTGATCTTGACCACCTACGCCGATTTCGGCTTCGAGGAGATCAGGGTGCGCTTCTCGACACGGCCGGAGAAGCGGGTCGGTTCAGACGCGCTTTGGGATCATGCCGAGGAAATCATGAGCGGCGTGCTGACCAAGATCCAGCAATCCGACAATCGCATCCGCACCGAGATCAATCCCGGCGACGGCGCCTTCTACGGCCCGAAATTCGACTATGTGCTGCGCGATGCGATCGGCCGCGAATGGCAGTGCGGCACGACGCAGGTCGATTTCAACCTGCCGGAACGGTTCGGCGCCTTCTATATCGACAGGGATTCGGAGAAGAAGCAGCCGGTCATGGTCCACCGCGCCATCTGCGGCTCGATGGAGCGCTTCCTTGGCATATTGATCGAGAACCACGCCGGTCACATGCCGCTCTGGTTCGCGCCGCTACAAGTCGTCGTGGCTACGATCACCTCGGATGCGGACGATTATGCAAGGAAGGTTGCGGCGCGGCTGAAGGATTCCGGCCTGCTCGCCGAAACCGACCTGCGCAACGAGAAGATCAACTACAAGGTGCGCGAGCACAGCCTGGCGAAAGTGCCGGTGATCCTGGTCTGCGGCAAGCGCGAGGCGGAGGAAGGCACGGTCAATTTGCGCCGGCTCGGCTCACGCGACCAGCAGTCTTTGTCGCTGGAAGCGGCAGTCACGGCGCTGGTCGATGAGGCGACCCCGCCGGATATTCGCCGTAAGCGGAAAGCTGAACGGGCTTAGGCTTGTCCGGATTGCCTCTCACCCTTTCCCTCTTTGCGTGAAAACGGGGAGGGGGATGGCTAGGTGCCGTGCCTGTCATTCTTTCGGCTTCCAGGGCTGCAGGGCCTCTATCTTCATCTTGCGGCGTTCGTCGGGCGAAACCTTGCGGTTGCGGCCGAAGGGCGCCGATTCGAAGGAGCCGTATTCCGGGTTAGGCAGCACTATCCAGCCATGCCCTCCGGTTCACCGTCAGTCGGAAATATCGCCGATCGGGGCGCTCTGGTTGCCGACGTCGCTGGTCAGCACCTCGACTTCCTCGTTGTGGCCGGCTTCCACCGTCAGGGCGCGCTGATAGGTATGGCCGCGATTTTTCGCCACCACCGTATAATCGCCCTCCGCCAGCACCATGGTCGCGAATGCACCGACGCTTTCCCGCACACCGTCTCCGGCATCCGTCAATACCGTCCATGACGTGTCGGCGATCGCCTCCCCGCCATGGTCGCGCACCAGCTTCATCGTCAGTTGGGCGGCGCGGTGCTCCACGGTCGCCTCGGTCAGTTGGCCTGCCGTTACCCGAATATCGGAACGGATGACTGCATTGACCGACCCATACTTGGAGACGACATGGTAAGTGCCGGCATTCAGCCGCACCACCACGTCCGGCCGCACATCGGGGATAATGAGGGCGCGCTCGCCATCCGCGCCCGGCTCTGCCTCATAGATGGAGAAGCGCAGTTTGTTCGGCGGGATATGGCCTCCGCTGGGGAGCACGGCGTCAAGCTTCAGCCCGCCGGCATCCAGCACGACCACTTCCTTTTTCGGTCCCTTGCCCACGGTTATGCGCTTGGTCGCGCCGGCGCGGCCGTAGGAGGCATGGACGAGATAGCTGCCGGGATCGAGATGGAAGACGCTGGTGCCGCCGCGCGCCGAGGCGATCAAAGGCAATTTGCCGTCCTCACCCGCTTGCGGTCCGAAGACGCGCCAGACGAGGCCCCGCGTCACCTGCGGTCCCTTGTCGATCAGTTCTGCCACCATTGTGACGTTGCCGAACGACAGTTTTGGCAATACCGTCCGAACATCGGGCGCACCCCTGAAACTTTCCAGGTTGGGCAGCTTCAGCCGCGGCCCCAACGTTCCCGCCTCCTGCGCGGCCGCCGGCAAGGCGGCGATCACAAGGATTGAAAACAGGACGGCAAGTCTTGCAAGGGCGGCGCACATGGGTTGCCATCAAGCCATGTGCGATGGCAATTTCAAGACGATTCTCTACGACTGGTATTTCCTTGCACCGGCTATTTCACCCGAAAGAATTTTCCCATGGCATCGCCCGTCATCGATCTTCTGCTCACCCGTAACTCGACTCCGATCCGGGAGTTGAAGGAGCCGGCACCGTCGAATGCGGAAATCGCGACCTTGATCCGTATAGCCAGCCGCGTACCCGACCACGGCCGCATGGAGCCATGGCGCTTCATTCTCTATCGCGGCGATACACGCGAGAGGGTAGGGCGCATGCTCGCCGATCTCGCGGAAAAGCGCGAAGGGCCGCTATCCGACGTCCGCCGCGAAAAGGAATTGACGCGTTTCTCGCGCGCGCCGCTCGTGATTGCTGTCGTTTCCACGCCCAGGCGGAACTCCAGGATACCGGACTGGGAAATGCAGCTTTCCGGCGGAGCGGCGGCGATGAACCTCGTCATCGCCGCCAACGCCATGGGGTATGGCACCAACTGGATCACCAACTGGTACGCTTATGACGAGGAGGGCCGGCATCTGCTCGGCCTCGCGCCACATGAGCGGATCATCGGCTTCGTCCATATAGGCACGTTCGATGGGGTAGTGCCCGAACGGCCTCGACCGGACGCCTCAGGGCTTTATGCGGACTATTCAGGCCCGTGGGAAGGATAAGCGATGTTCTATGAACCCGGCAAGGGACATGGCCTTCCACATGACCCGTTCAAGGCGATCGTGGCGCCGCGCCCGATCGGCTGGATTTCGACACGCGGTCAGGACGGCTCGATCAATCTCGCGCCCTATTCGTTTTTCAACGCCTTTGCCGGCAACCCGCCGCTCGTGTGGTTCTCTTCGGAGGGCGTGAAGGACAGCGTCACCTTCGCGCGCGAGACCGGGGAATTCGTCGCCAACCTCGTGGGCCGCCATATCTTCAAGGAAATGAACGCCACGTCCGTGAATGCGCCGCGCGGGGTGAGCGAATTCGGCTATGCCGGGCTGACGCCGGCGCCGTCGCGGCTGGTCGCGGCACCTCGCGTGGCCGAAGCGCATGCCGCGCTCGAGTGCAAGGTGACCGAAATCTTTGAGCCGAAGGGTCTCGACGGCAGGTCCGCTGGCGTCCACATCTGCGCGGGCCAGGTGGTCGGCATTCACATCGACGAGGCCGTTCTGACCGACGGCCTGTTCGATACCGTCAAGGCCGGCAACGTCTCGCGCCTCGGCTATTTCGATTATTCCGCCATTACCGAAACCTTCGCCATGCGGCGCCCCAGATGGGATGCGGATTGAGACGGCCGAGGTAAGAGCGGCTACTTGCTTTTCGCTACCTTCTTCTGGCGCGGCCGGACGGGCGAGGCCGGCGCGGTCATGCCATGTCCCATTTCGTGCATGGCGAGTGCCTTTTCGGTCTTCCCCATATAGTCGCGCGTCATCGGCAGGGCGTCGTTCTTCCTGGTGATCTGGAACTGGAAGTTCACCATGTCCTGCCAGCGGAACGCCGCCTCCGACCCGGCGAGATAAAACTCCCACATGCGGCAGAAGTGCTCGTCATAGATGGCCTTCGCCCGATCGCGATTCGCCATGAAGCGTTCGCGCCAGTTCTTCAGCGTATCGGCGTAGTGCAGCCTGAGCACCTCGACATCGGTGACCACGAGCCCGGCGCGCTCGATATGCGGCAACACTTCCGACATCGCCGGGATATAGCCGCCGGGGAAGATGTATTTGCGGATGAAGGCGTTGGTCGCCGAAGGCGGACCGCTGCGCCCGATCGTGTGGAGCAGCATCACGCCGTCCGGCTTCAAAAGCGTCGCGCATTTCTCGAAGAAGGCCTTGTAGTAGTTGACGCCGACATGCTCGAACATGCCGACCGAGACGATACGATCGAAGCGTTCCGACAAATCGCGGTAGTCCTTGATCTCGAAGTGCACATGGCGATCGAGACTTTCGGTGCGTGCGCGCTCCGTCGCAACAGCGTGCTGTTCGGTGGAAAGCGTGACGCCGAGCACATCCGCGTCGAAGTGTTTGGCGAGATAGAGCGCCATGCCGCCCCAACCGCAGCCGATGTCGAGCGCGGTCTGGCCGGGCTTCATCTTCAGCTTGGCGGCGATGTGGCGCTTCTTGGCAAGCTGCGCTTCCTCCAGCGTCATGTCCGGCCGTTCGAAATAGGCGCAGGAATATTGAAGGTCGGCGTCGAGGAAGAGCTTGTACATCTCGCCCGACAGATCGTAGTGGCGCTGGACGTTGCGCCTGGCGCGCGAAGCCGTGTTGATCTGCTGGAGGCCGCGCACGGCCACGCGGAGTGCCTCTACGGTCCGCGTCCATTGCGGGTTGATCCCTTCCATGCCCATGTTCTCGTAAGCGATGCGCAGGAAGGAGATAAGGTTGCCTTCCACCACATCCATCTCCCCGTCCATATAGGCTTCGGGGAGCGCGAGCGTGGGGTGCATCGCCACCGCACGCTCGGCATGAGCCGTCTTGAAACGGATATGCACCGGCTCGCCGGTTCCGTCACCGAACTGGTAGGGCTTCTCGTCGGAACCGGTGATCGTAAGATTCCCGGTCCTGATCAATCGTTCGATAATGCGCCGCAGTAGAACATTCATGGCAAAATTCCGGCTGTCCTCTTTTTAAGATAGCGCGTTATTCTGCGTCATAAAGGCACGGCTTGAAAAGTTCTGCGTGGCACAAAAAAGCCCGGGCAAAGGCCCGGGCCATTGGTCCAAAGCGTATGGTCCGGAATTGCCCTAGAACATGATCCGGAAAAGCGGGAACCGGTTTTCCGAAAAGATCATGCTCAAACAAAGAGATAAGAGCGTGATGCGATTCAATCCAATCGCATCATGCTTGATCGGGCTCTTCTTCCGCGACGCGAGGCTCTTCTTCATTCTCCTCGGCGTCGGGATCGAAGAACGCATCGGGCCGGGCGTTCTCGTTGATGTCCTCGCCGTAGATCGCTTCGGCGGAGGTGAGATCCTCACCCTTTTGCTGGCGTTCGGCCTCGTCGGCGGAACGCGCCACGTTGAGCGCGACGGTCACCTCGACCTCAGGATGGAGCGCGATCGCGACATTGGTGAGGCCGATCGACTTGATCGGATGGTTGAGCTCAACCTGGTTGCGGGTGATATCGAAGCCTTCGGCGGCCAGAAGGTCGGCGATGTCGCGCGTCGAGACCGAACCGTAAAGCTGGCCGGTTTCACCGGCGGAGCGGACCGCCACGAAGCTCATCCCGTCGAGCTTTTCAGCGACCTTCTCGGCCTCGCTCTTGCGCTCCAGGTTACGAGCCTCAAGGTGCACGCGCTGGGATTCGAACTTCTTCTTGTTGGCCTCGTTGGCGCGCAGCGCCTTGCCCTGCGGCAGCAGGAAATTGCGCGCGAAGCCGTCCTTGACCTTGACGGTGTCGCCCATCTGGCCGAGGCGGGAAATGCGTTCGAGAAGAATGACGTCCATCTTCCTGTTCCTTTATTCCTTCGGCCTAAAGGCCGACGCGCCGGGAAGGTCAGGAAGCGTCACGCTGTCATAGCGGCTGGCTTGCTGTCCTGCCTGTCCGGCAGTTAGGGGTGGATGGAAATCCGTCCGCCCCAGCCCGGGATTCGATCGACCTCGTCCGCGCCCGTCGCGGGGAGGGGAAACGGGCGTCATCCCGCCCGTCTTTGGGATTACTTCACAATATAGGGAAGCAGGCCGAGGAAGCGGGCGCGCTTGATCGCCTTGGCGAGTTCACGCTGCTTCTTCTGGCTGACCGCCGTGATGCGCGACGGCACGATCTTGCCGCGCTCGGAAATGTAGCGCTGCAGGAGACGCACGTCCTTGTAGTCGATGCGCGGCGCATTGGCGCCCGAGAACGGGCAGGTCTTGCGGCGGCGATGGAAGGGACGCCGCGTCGGAATCTGATTGATGTCGACCATTATGCCGATGCTCCTTCAGCTTCTTCGCGCGGGCGGCGCGGTCCCCTGTCGCCTCTGTCACCCCCCCGGTCGCCGTCAAAGCTGCGCGGCGGGCGGTCGTCGCGATCCCGGCGCGGACGATCACCCCGATCACCCCGGTCGCGGTCGTCGCGGTCGCGCTTTTGCAGCATCGCCGACGGGCCTTCCTCGTGCTTCTCGACCTTGATGGTCATGAAGCGGAGAACGTCCTCCGACAGGCTCTGCTGGCGTTCCATCTCGTTGACGGCGGCCGCCGGAGCGGTGATGTCCATCAGCGTGTAATACGCCTTGCGGTTCTTCTTGATACGGTAGGTAAGGGACTTGAGGCCCCAGTTCTCGACCCGGCCCACGCTGCCGCCGCCAGCTTCGATCACGCCCTTGTACTGCTCGACAAGCGCTTCGACCTGCTGCGGCGAGAGATCCTGCCGGGCAAGAAATACGTGTTCGTACAATGCCACTGTCTTTCGCCTTTCTTCGTTTCGCTGTCGGTCCCGGCGGCTAAAGCCTCTGCGACCTGTCCACGCCGCATGGCGGCGGAGAAGGCGCATATCGAGACGGTCGAGAGCGGAGACACGGGAGGCGGAAGTCCGTCTTCGGCTTCGTCACGAAAGATCGCGGTTGCCCTCGATCATCCGGCCCTCCGTTCAGCCCCCAGCTGGGACCGGCAGAATGCGCCGCATATACAGGTTTTTCTCCCAAGCACAAGGCCCGCGTTGAACTCGGGCGCATTTAGGGGGTGCTGTGGCAGCGGTCATGACGCAACTTCCGCTGCTTCGGATTCCGACCGCAGGGAAAAAGCATATCATGCCGATCATCAATCGCATCGCCGAGTTCCACAAGGATGTCGCCGAGTGGCGGGAAGCTACGCTGGGTCGCAGGCAAGGAGAAATTGACCCGACGCAGCCCGGTGACGGCCTTTATTCACCGCCTGCCGCACCGGATCGGATATCTTCCGCGGGTCGGGATCCGCGCCGCGTCGAGCGTGCCGTCAACCCATGGCCTTTTGCAAATTCTCGTCCACCTTGTCGAGAAAGCCGGTGGTGGAGAGCCAGCGCTGGTCCGGGCCGATCAGGAGCGCGAGGTCCTTGGTCATGAAGCCGCTCTCGACGGTGGCGACGCAGACCTTCTCCAGCCTGCCGGCGAACTTCTTCAACGGATCGTTGCCGTCGAGCTTGGCGCGGTGCGCCAGCCCCCGCGTCCAGGCGAAGATCGAGGCGATGGAGTTGGTCGAGGTCTCCTGGCCCTTCTGGTGCTGCCGGTAATGGCGGGTGACGGTGCCGTGGGCGGCCTCCGCCTCGACGGTCTTGCCGTCCGGCGTCATCAGCACCGAGGTCATCAGGCCGAGCGAGCCGAAGCCCTGCGCGACGGTGTCGGACTGCACGTCGCCGTCGTAGTTCTTGCAGGCCCAGACATAGCCGCCCGACCATTTCAGGCTCGACGCCACCATGTCGTCGATCAGGCGATGCTCGTAGGTGATCTTCTTTTCCTTGAAGGGGGCGGCGAACTCGGCGTCGAACACCTCCTGGAAGAGGTCCTTGAAGCGCCCGTCATAGGCTTTGAGGATCGTGTTCTTGGTGGACAGATAGACCGGATAGCCGCGCAGCAGACCGTAATTCAGCGAAGCGCGCGCGAATTCGCGGATGGATTCGTCCAGATTGTACATGGCCATCGCCACGCCCGAACCCGGCGCGTCGAATACCTCGTGCTCGATCACCTTGCCGTCCTCGCCGACGAATTTGATCGTCAGCTTGCCCTTGCCGGGAAAGCGGAAGTCCGTGGCGCGGTACTGGTCGCCATAGGCGTGACGGCCGACGATGATCGGCTGCGTCCAACCCGGCACGAGGCGCGGAACGTTCTTGCAGATGATCGGCTCGCGGAAGATGGTGCCGCCCAGGATGTTGCGGATGGTGCCGTTCGGCGACTTCCACATCTTCTTGAGGTGGAATTCCTCGACGCGTGCCTCGTCGGGCGTAATGGTCGCGCATTTGACGCCGACGCCGTATTTCCGGATGGCTTCGGCCGCCTCGACGGTGATCTTATCGTCGGTGGCGTCGCGCTGCTCGATTCCGAGGTCGTAATATTTAAGGTCGATATCGAGATAGGGGTGGATGAGCTTGTCCTTGATCGCCTGCCAGATGATGCGGGTCATCTCGTCTCCGTCGAGTTCGACGACGGGATTGGCAACTTTGATCTTGCTCATGAAAAGCTCCGGAACAGGCTGAAAAAAGGGCGAACGCCCATGGTCCGCGCCCCTATAGCACCGGCTGGGGGATAGGCAAATGGCGGCGGCGTTTTGTGGCTTCGGCTTGCCGTATATCCTGAAAATAGCTATATTTGAGAAAATATCGAATATGCTGAAATTAATGGTAAGCCAATGAAGACGTTCAGCCTCACCGAACTCAACAACAAATCTGGGGAAGTCATCGAGGCTGCCTTTCGCGGCCCAGTCGACATTACCAGCCGCGGCAAGCGGAAGTTTGTCCTGATGACGGCCGACGATTTCGACCGCTTGAGAGAGCGCGGCACGCAACGCGCTTACCGCACCGACCGTTTGAACGACCAGGAACGGGAATCTTTCCTCGCCGGGCTTGACGAGATTACCGCTCGCGACGGCCTGGGTGATGAGTGAAATCGCTCACGGCAGCGTAGTCCTTTATTCCTATTTATGGGCTCGCGAACGGGATCGTGGAGAGGAAAGCGGGCGCAAAGCGCGCGCCGTTTGCGTGATGATCATTTTGCGTGGACCGAACGGTGTAGAGACGCCCCTTTTGTTTCCCGTGACCAGTCGCCGGCCCTTTCCGGATCGTCGAGCTGTCGAGATACCAGAGACGGAGGCACGCCGGGCTCGGCTCTATACGCCCGCCTGGGTGATCGTCGATGAATTCAACACCGACGATCTGCGAAATTCATTCGCCATCGAGGATCGCCAGCCTCTGGGCGTCTTCAGCCGCAAGTTCATGGCGAGGATTTCGGCAGAAGCGGCCGCGGCCATCCGTGCCGGTGGCGCACGCGCCGTTCCGCGCCGCTGACTGGACTTCATTTTCCCCACCGGATGTGGCAACGAGGCGCGGCAGGGATTACGGCATAGACGATCATGGCAGGCACGGACCGCGAGCAAACCCTTTTGACCGATGGTCCGGCGATCATCCTTGTCGAGCCGCAGCTTGGCGAAAATATCGGCATGGTGGCGCGCGCCATGGCGAATTTCGGCCTGTCGGAACTGCGGCTGGTCAATCCGCGCGACGGCTGGCCGAGCGAGAAGGCGCGGGCCACCGCCAGCCGCGCCGATCATGTCATCGACAATGTTGCGGTGTTCGGCGATCTCGCCTCGGCCATTGCCGATCTGAGCTTCGTCTTCGCCACCACGGCGCGCCAGCGCGACAATTTCAAACCTGTGCGCGGCCCGGTGGACGCGGGCAGGGCGCTGCGGAGCCGTTTCCTGGCCGGCCAGAAGACCGGCATCCTCTTCGGCCGCGAACGCTTCGGCCTTTTCAACGAGGAAGTCGGGCTCGCCGACGAGATCGTAACCTTTCCGGTCAATCCTGCCTTCGCCTCGCTCAATATAGCGCAAGCCGTATTGCTGATGGCCTATGAGTGGATGAAGTCGGGCATGGAAAGCGAGATCGCGACGCCCTTTTCGGGACCTGATGTGGTCCCGGCCGAAAAGGAGCATCTGATCGGTTTGCTTACCCATCTCGAGGCCGCGCTGTCGGCGCGCGGCTATTTCCGCCCGGCGCCGAAGAAGCCGAAAATGGTGGACAATCTGCGCGCTGTGCTGACGCGGCCGGGTTTCACCGAGGCAGAGATCAAGGTGCTGCGCGGCGTCGTCGCCTCGCTCGACTATTTCTCGCCGAAAGAGCCGCGCGGCTCCGGCTATCCCGACCGCAAGGCCGAAGCCGACAGGGCCGGCGGCACGGGGCGCGGCGAGCATGAATGACGCGCCGATCCTCTTCTTCGATTCCGGCATTGGCGGGCTGACCGTGCTGCGCGAAGCGCGCGTGCTGCTGCCCTGCCGGCGCTTCGTCTATGTCGCCGACGACGCCGCCTTTCCCTACGGCAATTGGGAGGAGACGGCGCTTCGCGAGCATATCGCCGGCGTTTTCGGGCAGTTGCTGGAAAAGCATCGGCCAGCTCTTTCGGTCATCGCCTGCAACACGGCCTCCACGCTTGCCGTGGCCGATCTACGTCAACGTTTTCCCGGCCACCTCTTCGTCGGGACCGTGCCCGCGATCAAGCCGGCGGCGGAGCGGACGCGCTCCGGCCTCGTCTCGGTGCTTGCCACGCCCGGCACTGTCAAGCGGCAATATACGCGCGACCTCATCCGCCAATGGGCATCGAAATGCCATGTGCGCCTCGTCGGCAGCGTCAATCTCGCGACGCTTGCGGAGACCTATATGCGCGACGGCTTCGTCGACGAGGCGGCGGTGGGGGCGGAGGTCGCGCCCTGCTTCATGGAGCGCGACGGCCGCCGTACCGATATCGTCGTGCTCGCCTGCACGCACTACCCGTTTCTCGTCAACCGCATGCGCAAGACCGCGCCCTGGCCGGTGGACTGGATCGACCCCGCCGAAGCGATCGCGCGGCGGGCCTTGTCCCTGCTGCCGCCGGATGGCGCCGTCGAACTCTCCCATGCCGAGGATATCGCGATCTTCACCTCGGGAAAGCCAAACCCCGCAACGCGCAGATTGATGCACGGCTTCGGATTGACGGTGGAAGGCTGAGCCGGGGAACCGCGATGCCGGCCGGGCGTTGCTCCTGCGCATCGAAACGCAGGAGTGAAAACCATGCCAGCGAAATCGAAAGCCCAGCAAATGGCAGCCGGCGCGGCTCTTTCGGCCAAGCGTGGCGAGACGAAGAAGAGCGGACTCAAGGGCGCGTCGAAGGAAATGTACGATTCGATGAGCGAGAAGCAACTCGAGGAATTCGCCGAGACCAAGCGCAAGGGCAAGCCCGAGCATGTCTCGAAGAAGAGTTGAAGGCTTGCAGCGATGACGTCCTTCGAGGCTCCGCTACGCGGAGCACCTCAGGATGAGGACCGTGGGTGCCACGCCATTGTTCGAACCAACCGGATCAACGCCGTAGAGCACAAACTTCCCTCATCCTGAGGTGCGAGCGGAGCGAGCCTCGAAGGGCGCACCGGGAACACCCTGCAGGCACTGACGATTAAAAGCGCAAGAAACGGAATGCTGTCGCGGGTGCTTTTCCGATAGCCTCATTGAAGTCATATTTGGTGGAGCTAAAATGCCGGAATACGATGTGGGAAAGCTGGTGGATGGCCTCGACTGGCGGGCGATCGGGGACGATCTGGATCAAGTTGGTGTCGCTGCGACCGGCCCGCTTCTGACGGCCGAACAATGCGCCGCGCTCCATGCCCTCTATCCCGACGACAGGCGTTTCCGCAGCCATGTGGTCATGAAGCGGCATGGTTTCGGGGAAGGGGAATATAAATATTACGCCAACCCGCTGCCGGAGATCATCGCTTCCCTGCGCGAGGCGTTCTATCCGCGCCTCGCGCCGATCGCCAACGAGTGGCATCGCCGGATGGGACTCGACCGCCGCTTTCCCGAAAATCTACAGGCCTTCCTCGATGAATGCCACTTGGACGGGCAGACGCGCACGACGCCGCTTCTGCTGAAATACGGACCAGGCGACTATAATTGCCTGCATCAGGATCTTTACGGTGCTCACGTATTCCCGATCCAGCTTGTCGTGTTGCTGAGCGAGCCCGGCGTCGATTTTACCGGCGGGGAATTCGTCATGACCGAGCAGCGCCCGCGCATGCAGTCGCGCGCGGAGGTTGTGCCGCTTTCGCTCGGCCATGGCGCGCTTTTCACCGTCAACGACCGGCCGAAAGCCGGTTCACGCGGCAATTACCGCGTGAAGATGCGACACGGCGTCAGCCGGGTACGAAGCGGCGAGCGCTATACGACCGGGATCATCTTCCACGACGCTGCCTGACGCCTTCCAAAAGCTCCGCGGGCTAAGCTACGTCTTCGCCGCTGCTCTTTGCGATGCCTCCACTGCCGAGAGCGCCGTCATGTTGACGACGCCGCGCGAGGTCACGGACGGCGTCAATATGTGGACCGGCCGGGCGGTGCCGAGCAGGATCGGCCCGACATGCAGCGCGTCCAGCATCGCCTTGACGGTGTTGAGGGTGATGTTGGCGGCGTCGAGGTTCGGGAAGACGAGCAGGTTTGCCTCGCCCTGGAGCGTCGAATGCGGGAAGACCCGCTGGCGCTGCTTCTCATCGAGCGCCGCGTCGCCGTGCATCTCGCCGTCCGTCTCGAGGTCCGGCGCGATGCGTTTCAGGATCGCCGCCGCTTCGCGCATCTTGAGTGCCGATGGCGAATCCTTCGAGCCGAAATTGGAATGCGACAGCAGCGCCGCCTTCGGCTCCAGCCCGAAGCGCCGGATCTCCTCCGCCGCGAGCACGGTGAACTCGGCGATCTCGTCCGCGCTCGGGTCCATGTTCACATAGCCGTCGGTGAAGAAGGTGATACCGCGCTGCGAGATCAGCATCGAAAGTGCCGCCAGATGCGATGTCCCGGTCTTGCGGCCGATAATGAGATCGACATTGCGCAGATGCCGCTCGTAGCGGCCCTCCAGCCCGCATATCATCGCGTCGGCCTCGTCGCGCATCATGGCGAGTGCCGCGATGATGGTCGTGTTGGTGCGCACCATCGTGCGCGCCGCTTCCTGCGTCATGCCTCGCCGGCCGGCGAGCCGGATCAGGAGATCGACATAGTCGCGGTAGCGGGGATCGTCCTCCGGGTTGATCAGCTCGAAATCGGTTCCCGGCCTGATCTTCAGGCCGTAGCGTTTCAGCCGCGTCTCGATGACATGCGGGCGGCCGATGAGGATCGGGGTGGCGATGCCTTCCTCCAGCACCACCTGTGCGGCGCGCAGCACGCGCTCGTCCTCGCCGTCGGCGTAGATCACCCGCCGGGCGCCGGCCGCCTTGGCTGCCGAGAAGACCGGCTTCATGATAAGGCCCGAGCGGAACACGAAGCGGTTCAGCCGGTCGATATAGGCGTCCATCTCGGCGATCGGGCGGGTCGCAACGCCGCTTTCCGAAGCCGCTTTCGCCACCGCCGGCGCGATCCTAAGGATCAGGCGCGGGTCGAAGGGCGAGGGGATCAGATAATCCGGCCCGAAGGTCGGCGTCTCCTCGGAATAGGCGCGCGCGGCGACGTCCGACAATTCCTCGCGCGCCAGGCCCGCGATGGCGCGCACCGCCGCCATCTTCATGGCCTCGTTGATGGCGGTCGCGCCGCAATCGAGCGCGCCCCGAAAGATATAGGGGAAACAGAGGACGTTGTTGACCTGGTTGGGGAAGTCTGAACGTCCCGTGCAGATCATGGCGTCGGGCCGGGCCTTGCGCGCCATCTCCGGCATGATCTCCGGCACCGGATTGGCGAGCGCCAGGATCAGCGGCCGTTCGCCCATCTCGGCCAGCAATTCAGGCTTCAGCACGCCGGCGGCCGAAAGGCCGAGGAATACATCCGCCCCGCCGATCACGTCGGCGAGTGTCCGCGCGTTGGTGTCCTTGACGTAGGGGTCCTTCCAGCGGTCCATCTCCTCGACGCGGCCCTTGTAGGCGACGCCGTGGCGGTCGGTGACCCAGATATTGTCGTGCCGCGCGCCGAGCGAGACGAGGAGATTGAGGCAGGCGAGCGCCGCAGCACCCGCGCCCGAGGTGACGATCTTGACTTCGTCGAGCTTCTTGCCGGCAAGTTCCAGTCCGTTCAGCACCGCCGCCGCGACGATGATCGCGGTGCCGTGCTGGTCGTCGTGGAAGACCGGGATGGCCATCCGCGCCTTCAGCCGCTCCTCGACCTCGAAGCATTCGGGCGCCTTGATGTCTTCCAGATTGATGCCGCCGAAGGTCGGCTCCAGCGCCGCCACCGTCTCGACCATCTGATCGATTTCCGGCGCGTTGATTTCGATGTCGAAGACGTCGATGCCGGCGAATTTCTTGAAGAGGACGGCCTTGCCCTCCATCACCGGCTTCGACGCCAGCGGCCCGATATTGCCGAGGCCGAGCACGGCCGTGCCGTTGGAGACGACGCCGACGAGGTTGGCGCGGCTGGTGTAGTCGGCGGCAAGCGCCGGCTCGTCGCGGATGGCGAGGCAAGGTGCCGCCACGCCCGGCGAATAGGCGAGCGCCAGGTCACGCTGGTTGCCGAGCGGCTTGGTCGCCTGGATTTCCAGTTTGCCGGGGCGGGGGTACTTGTGGAAGAAAAGCGCCGCCTCATCGAGGTCGGAGCGGAGGGGTTGCGCCTCGTTCTTCTCGCTCATTCTCGGCACCCCCACTCCTGCAAACTGCTTTTTAGCGCGCCACGACCTTTTGCGCCTGCTCGCCGAGCCCGGCGATGCCAAGATGCATCGTATCGCCATTCTTCAGGAAAACCGGGGGCTTCATACCGAGCCCGACTCCCGGAGGTGTTCCGGTGGTGATGATATCGCCCGGATCGAGCACCATGAAGCGCGACAGGTAGGAGACGACATGCGCGACGGAGAAGATCATGGTCGAGCTGTTGCCGTTCTGCATGCGTTTGCCGTTCACGTCGAGGAACATGGCAAGTTTTTGCGGGTCGGCGATCTCGTCTGTCGTCGCGATCCAGGGGCCGAGCGGACCGAAGGTCGGGCAGCCCTTACCCTTCATCCACTGGCCGCCGCGCTCTATCTGGAATTCGCGCTCAGAAACATCGTTGCAGACCGCATAGCCGAAGACGTGATCGAGCGCGTCCTTCTCCTCGACATAGTCGCAGCGTTTGCCGACGATCACGGCAAGCTCTACTTCCCAGTCCAGTTTCTTCGATCCCTTGGGCATCAGCACATCGTCGTTCGGGCCCGAAAGACAGTTCGCGGCCTTGGAGAAGATGATCGGCTCTGCGGGGATCGGTGCACCGGTTTCCGCCGCGTGGTCGGCATAGTTCAGCCCGATGGCGATGAAATGCCCTGTGCGTGAGAGTGGCGCGCCGAGGCGAACGTCTTTCGGCGCAAGCGGCAGGGTGGAAAGATCGGCTTTTTCCAGCTTCTGCTTCAGGGACGGGGAAATCGTCTCCGGCGTGAAGTCGTTCACCAGAGAGGACGCGTCGCGGACGGCGCCATCCTTGTCAATGACGCCGGGTTTTTCATGTCCCTTGTCTCCGAAGCGCACCAGTTTCAAGGCAGTATTCCTCTCTTTTAATGTTTCGAATAAGGAACAGGCGTTCGTCAGAACGCGCTGTTGAACAGGCCACCGTCCAAAATCAGGTTCTGGCCGACTATATAGCCGGCCTGCGCCGAGCAAAGGAAGGCGCAGGCCTGACCGAATTCTTCCGCGGTGCCGAGTCGCCCGGCCGGCACGGTTTCGCCGACCCGGTTCTTCTGCTCGTCCTCGGAAATCCCGGCTTTTTCCGCGCCGAATTTCAGCGTGGCGCGGATGCGATCGGTATCGAATTTGCCGGGCAGGATATTGTTGATCGTCACGTTCTTCGAAGCGACCGTGCGCGCCACGCCGGCGACGAACGCGGTCAGCCCGGCACGGGCGCCGGAGGAAACATCGAGGCCGGGGATCGGCTGATAGACCGACAGCGAGGTGATATTGACGATCCGCCCGAAGCCGCGCTCGGTCATGCCGTCGATCACGGCCCGGATAAGCTCGATCGGCGTGATCATGTTCTGCTCGACGCCGGCGAGGATCGCGGCGCGGTCGATCCGGCTGAAGGGTTTTGGCGGCGGACCGCCATTGTTGTTGACGAGGATGTCGGGCGCGGGACAGGCGCCAAGCAGCGCCTTTTGCCCTTCTGCGCTCGAAACGTCGGCGGCAATTTCCGTCACGCCGACGCCGTACCGGTCGCGGATTTCGTTTGCCGTCGCCGCAAGCGCCTTTGCGTCGCGGCCATTGACGACGAGGTCGCAGCCCGCCTCGGCCAGCGCCAAGGCGCAGCCGCGCCCGAGACCACGGCTCGATGCGCAGACGATCGCCTTGCGGCCCTTGATGCCCAGATCCAACACTTTCCTCCGTTGCTTGCCGGGCAGGCTATCCTGCCCGCCTGCTTCATGACAATCGCCATAACCTTTGAGAGTCTTTTGCGCCAGAGCGCAACCGGGCCGGAGAATGAGGCCAAGGTGACCGTGCTGGCGGGCGAATTGCCGTTTTGAAGCAGGGGTGACCGTGCTATGGCGTCGAACGTTCGCGGTCGTTTCCGGACGCGCGCTCAGGCCTCCGATGTCGCTACGAACCCCGGCATACGATCAGACGCTGCCGCCGCTGTTTCGTGCTGGCCGTGGCCTGTATCAAATTAGCCCCAGAGCGCGGGCGCGGGCGGCAGAACGGTTGACCCGTCATAGACGAGGCCGGGTGAGCGATCAGCGGCAAGCAGAAGCGGGCCGTCCAGATCGACGAAGTCGGCGTCCTGCGCCACGACGAGGGCAGGGGCCATGCCGAGCGACGTGCCGACCATGCAGCCGACCATGATGCCGAAGCCGAGGCCGCGCGCCTGACGGCGCAGTTCGAGCGCGGCGGTGAGACCGCCCGCCTTGTCGAGTTTTATGTTGACGGCGTCGTAGAGCCCCTTCAATTCCCGTAGATCGTCGGCCAGATGCACGCTCTCGTCGGCACAGATCGGCACCGGATGGGCGATTTTGCGCAAGATGGCGTCCTTGCCCGCCGGCAGCGGCTGCTCAATCAGCACGGCTCCGTATCGCGCGGCGGCCGCGAAGTTCTCCTCGATGTCCGCATCCGACCAGCCCTCGTTGGCGTCGACGATGAGGCGTGCCTTCGGTGCCGCCTCCGCGACAGCGCGGAGGCGTTCGGCCACGGCATCCGCCCCGAGCTTGACCTTCAGGAGCGGGCGATCCGCACGGCTGCGCGCCTCCGCCGCCATCTCTTCGGGGAGCCCGAGCGAAATGGTGACGGCGGTCGTCAGCGAGCGCATCGTCGGTTCACCGGCTGCCTGATGCGCGGGGCGGCCGGAGAGCTTGGCTTCGAGGTCCCAGAGCGCGCAATCGACCGCGTTGCGCGCGGCGCCTGCCGGCATGGCGCGAAGCAGCGCCTGCCGATCCATGCCGGCGGCGATCTTGCCGCGTATCGCCTCGATCGCGCTTTGGACCGAGGCGACCGTCTCGCCATACCGGGCGTAAGGCACGCATTCGCCGTGGCCGGCATGGCCGCCCTCGCGGATCGCGCAGACGATCACTTCGGCTTCGGTCTTGCTGCCGCGCGAGATGGTGAAGGCGCGCGCCAGCGGAAAACGGTCGGAACGGATGTCGAGTGAACGCATTGGTAGAGGCCTCATGGCAACCGGCAGCGGGCGATCGGGGGCGAATCACCTTGGCAGCAAAGCCATATTCCCTGCTTTTGTCGCGGCATAATTCCGGCCGCAAGACCGGTGATGGAAGCAGAAACCCGTGTATTAGTGGCCATCTCCACACACATCCCCACGCTTCGACAAGCAGCGCTCCCCCGCGCCGGAGAATTGATTTCCTTTGGCTGCGGGTTCCTCTAAGACCGGTTGCATGTTCGGCAACACGTCAATGAAAAGCGGCAGCGCCGCCGATGCCGGCCAGGAAAGCCGGACGCAAGTCGCCGTGAACGAGGAGGGCGGCGTCCGCACGGTCGCGCTTTCCGGCGTATGGACGACGCGCACGGTAGGGGAACTCGACGCCGAATTGCGCGAACTGGAGACGGCGGAAGACGGCGGCAAGATCAGGCTCGACCTTTCCGGCGTCGAGAAGATGGATACCGCCGGAGCGTGGATCGTCGAGCGCTTTCTGGCAGCATCCGCCGCGCGCGGGATGGAAATCGAACTCACCGGCCCGTCGGAGGCGGTCTCCACCCTGCTTTCGGCAGTCCATGAAGCGGCCAACGAGAACGAACCGGTGCCCGAGGCGGCGAGCGGTTTAGGCATTCTGGGATTCTTCGAGGCGATCGGCCGCGCCATGTATGGCGCCCGCGACGACTTCCTGATGGGGATGAACATCCTCGGCGCCACGATCCGCGGCTCGCAAATGAAGCTCGGGCGCGGCCATGGCGTCAACATCGCGGCGATTGTCCACCAGATGGACCGGATGGGCGTCGGCGCCATTCCGGTCGTGGTGCTGATGTCGTCCATCGTCGGCGCCATCGTCGCGCAGCAGGGCGCCTTCCAGCTCCGCTATTTCGGCGCCGAGATTTTTACCGTCGATCTGGTCGGCATCCTCGTCCTGCGCGAGATGGGCGTGCTGTTGACCGCCATCATGATCGCCGGCCGCTCGGGCAGCGCCATCACCGCCGAGATCGGCTCGATGAAGATGCGCGAGGAGGTCGACGCGCTGACCGTGATCGGGCTGAACCCGATCGGCGTGCTGGTTTTTCCGCGCCTCGTGGCGTTGGTCATCGTCCTGCCATGCCTGACGATCGCCGCCAATTTCGCGGCCATCGGCGGCGCGATGGCGGTGACGTGGCTCTATTCCGGCATTCCGCCCGAAGCCTTCCTTGACCGCATGCGCGACGCGATCGACCTGAACACGATATGGGCGGGCCTCATCAAGGCGCCCTTCATGGCAATGATCATCGGCGTCATCGCTTCGGTCGAAGGCATGAAGGTCGGCGGCAGCGCCGAATCGCTTGGAGAGCGGGTCACCGCGTCGGTGGTGAAGTCCATCTTCGTCGTGATCGTCGTCGACGGCATGTTCGCCATATTCTATGCCGCGATAAATTTCTGAGCGGGCGGGCGATGAGCGAAGCGCAAAAGCCGGAAGACGGCATGACTGAAGAGGCGGGAAGCGACGGGGATATCGTGCTGGAGGCGCGCGGCATCGACGTCTCCTTCGGCAAGACGCAAGTGCTGAAGGACCTGTCGCTCGATGTCCGCCGCGGCGAGATACTGGGTTTCGTCGGTGCTTCGGGTGCCGGCAAGTCGGTCCTGCTCAGGACAATCCTCGGCCTCAACAAGAAGCAGGCTGGCATGATTCGCGTCTTCGACGTCGATCTCGACAAGGCGAACGATGTGGAGCGCATGCAGGTGGATATGCGCATTGGTGTGCTTTTCCAGCACGGGGCGCTGTTTTCCGCGCTTACCGTCAAGGAGAACATCCAGATCCCGATGCGCGAATATCTGGACCTGCCGCAAAAGCTGATGGACGAGCTTGCCCGGCTGAAGATCGAGCTTGTCGGCCTCGCGCCGGACGCCGCCGACAAATACCCGTCGGAACTGTCGGGCGGCATGATCAAGCGGGCGGCGTTGGCGCGGGCGCTTGCGCTCGATCCCGATCTCGTCTTTCTCGACGAGCCGACCTCCGGTCTGGACCCGATCGGCGCGGCCGAGTTCGACGAACTGGTGGCCAAGCTGCGCGACACGATGGGGCTCACCGTCTATATGGTCACGCACGATCTCGACAGTCTGTTTTCGGTCTGCGACCGCATCGCCGTGCTCGGCAACAAGAAGGTGCTGATCGAAGGAACGATCGAGGACATGCTGTCCAGCGAGGAGCCGTGGGTGAAATCCTATTTCCGCGGCAAGCGGGCCCGCCAACTCGATCTCAAGACGCGGCCGAAGCTCGGCCACTCCACCCCGCAGCAGCCGGAAAACAGGGTCTGACGCATGGAAACACGCGCCAATTACGTCGCCGTCGGTATTTTCACCGTCCTTGCCATCCTGGCCGCGTTCG
Source organism: Hyphomicrobiales bacterium (assembly GCA_030456445.1). Lineage (GTDB taxonomy): Bacteria > Pseudomonadota > Alphaproteobacteria > Rhizobiales > Rhizobiaceae > Mesorhizobium_L. Next base: position 2,764 of record JAKDNM010000042.1, on the reverse strand, counting down.
CCTTTGTCTACTGGACCGCCCGGATCGGCTCGTCTGGCGAGACGGCGCTTTTGAGGTTCCGGATCGCCGGTTCCGCCGCCGGACTGGGGCGAGGCAGCGCCGTTCTCTTCAACGGGGTGAAGGTCGGCGATATCAAGCGCGTCTATATCGATCCGACCAATTTGAAATTCTCCGTTGCCGACGCGCAAGTGAACCGCGATACGCCGGTAACGACGGCTTCCGAGGCGAATGTCGGCATTGCGGGCCTGACGGGACAGGCCAATATCGAGATTTCCGGCGCCGGCAAGGAGGCGACCGGGGCTACCGCAGGGAACCTTTTCGAAAAAGCGGAAAAGGAAGGCGCTGTTGCCGAAATCAAGACCAACCCGTCCGCCGTTACCAACCTTTTGGAAAGCGCCCAGGATATCTTCAAGCACGCGGATACCGTTCTTTCCGGCCTCCAGGACTTTGTGAGGGATGCGCGCGGGCCGCTGACACGGACGATCCAGAACGCCGAGGTCTTTTCCGAAGCGCTGAAGAAAAACGCCAACGGAGTGGACGATTTCCTTGCCGCGGCCGGTAAGCTTTCCAACACGCTGAACGGCGTCTCGGGCAAGCTCGGCGGCACGCTCGATTCGGCCAAGCGTATCCTCGACTCGGTCGATCAGGAGAAGGTCACCCGGATCGTTGCGAATATCGACACCTTCACGGACCGGCTGAAATCGGCGTCGAACCAACTCGACCAGATCATGGCCACTGTCGAAACCACCGTTAAATCGGTGCATGAGCTTTCCGACACCGCAAAGGGTACGCTCGCCAAAGCCGACAAGGTGATGGACGCGGTGGACCCCGGCAAGGTCAAGACGGCGATCGACAATATCGAGCATGCTACCCGGACGGCCAACGCCGCCGTTTCCGCCGTTGCAAAGACGGCCGACAAGATCGGTGACCATGCCGACGATGTCGATGAGATCGTCCGCAACGCCAAGGACATCTCGCAAAGGCTGAACGACGCCTCCGTGCGGGTGAACAGGGTGCTCGCCAAGGTAGACAAACTGCTTGGCTCCGGCGATGCGAACGGTCTCATGCGGCAGGCGAGCGATACGCTGAAATCGTTCAAGCAGGTGGCCGATACGCTGAACGCGCAGCTTGGACCGATTACGGCTGGCGTCGCGCGTTTCTCCGGGCAGGGCCTGCGCAATGTGGATGAACTCGTAGGCGAGATGCGCCGGGCCGTCACGCATATCGACGAAGCTGTGGACGGGCTTGCCCGCAACCCGCAGCGTATCATCACCGGCGGCGATAGCGGCACGGTTCCGCGCTATAACGGGCGGGCGCGCCATTGACTTCGACAAGGGCGCCCCGCAAAACTGGAAGTTGCAGCACGAGGGACCGCCGCATAGCGGCCGGTGGCGGAGATCGGATGAGACTGAAAACCTGTCTGGCGGCGGCTGCGCTGGTTCTGTTCCTTCCCGGGTGCGCGCTTCTCGGCGGCGGCTCGAAGCCTCTGGACACCTATGACCTCACCGCGCCGCAGCCGGATGCCGGCAAGCGCGCGCATCGGCTTCAGGTGCTGATCGCCAATCCGACTGCGATAAAGGCTTTCGACAGCCAGAATATCGTGATCGAGCCGAAGCCGGGCATGATCGAATATCTCAAAGGCGCGCAATGGGCAGATAGGCTGCCACAGGTCGTTCGGGCGCGGCTCGCCGAGACCTTCCAGAAATCCGGGCGCTTCGGCGGCGTCGGACAGCCGGGAGAGGGGCTTGCGATCGACTATCAGATCATCGTCGATATCCGTTCCTTCGACATCAGGGTGAACGGCGGCGAGCATGCGGATGTCGAGCTTTACATCCGCGTCCTCAACGACCGAAACGGCGTGGTTCGGGCAGAGAAGCTATTCTCCGCGACGGGGCCGGTCTCCGGCGCCGGCAACGACGCCTATGTGAGAGCGCTCGACCGCGCCTTCGGCCAGGTGGCGAACGAAATCCTCAACTGGTCCGCCTCCGTCATGTGAGCGGAAGGCCGTGCCGGAAACGAAGGCGCCTCTCGATGCCGGCTTGCGGACCGGAGTTCCGGCCGGCCCGCGCAGCGGTCGCGTCGGGGCGCGTTTGCGCCTATTGACAAAGATTGCCAATCCACCATCTTTCAATGAGGCAGGGTCAGAGGGTGCGAAATGGCGACGATGAATGTCAGCCTTCCAGGCGATATGGTCGAATTCGTTGAGCACGAGGTCTCGGGTGGCGGATACGGCTCATCGAGCGAAGTCGTGCGGGAAGCATTGCGCTTGCTCAGGCATGAAAAAGCCCGTGAGGCGGAGAAACTCGCCATTCTCCGGCGCGAGATCGATATCGGGATCGATGCTGCCGCGAACCGCCGCTTCTCAAACAAAACGGTCGGCGACATTCTCGATGAGGTAATGCTCGAATCATCCGGGAGATGAGACACGAGCTTACTGAGCCCGCGGAACGCGATATCAGAGATATCTTGCGGAATACGATGCGGATGTTCGGTCCGCGGCAGGTGCTCGCCTACGCCCGCATTATTGAACATGGCATTGAACTGGTTTCGGATGATCCGGCTCGTCCAACTTCCCTTGAGCGCTCCGAGCTTGCTCCCGGTGTTCGGCTGTTGCATCTGGAGATTTCATCAGGCAGGCGCGGAGGTGCCGCGCATTGCCTTTATTACATGGAGGGCCGCCTTTCAGACGGCTCGACCGGCGTCATTGTCCTCCGGGTGCTCCACGAACGCATGGAGCCTCGGCATAGGGTGGTTGGAACCCTAG
>JAKDNM010000163.1 GCA_030456445.1 Hyphomicrobiales bacterium | reverse complement strand
CGGGTCGGCGGCGGTGCGGATGACCTTGCCGTCGAGGTTCTCCACATCCGAGCAATTCTCGCCGATCGACTTGCCGTTCACGGTCACCGCATCGGGGTGCGGCAGGAGCCCAGCCTTCATCAGTTCCATGACGACGGCCGGCACACCGCCGGCGTGGCAGAAATCTTCGCCCAGATATTCCCCCGCCGGCTGCAGATTGACCAGCAGCGGCACCTTATGCCCGACCGACTGCCAGTCGTCATTGTCGAGCGGCACGCCCAGATGGCGCGCGATCGCATTCAGGTGGATCGGCGCGTTGGTCGAGCCCCCAATAGCGGAATTGACAACGACGGCATTCTCGAACGCCTCGCGGGTCATGATGTCGGACGGCTTCAGATCCTCCTCCACCATGGCGACGATGCGCTGCCCGGTGGCATAAGACATCTGGCCGCGCTCGCGGTAAGGGGCGGGGATCGCCGCGGAGCCTGGAAGTTGCATTCCAAGCGCCTCGGCAAGCGAATTCATGGTCGTCGCCGTACCCATGGTGTTGCAGAATCCCGTCGAGGGAGCGGACGAGGCGACGATGTCCATGAATTCGTCGTAGCCGATCTCGCCGGCGGCCAGCCGCTCGCGCGATTTCCAAACGATCGTGCCGGAGCCGGTGCGCTCTCCACGGTGCCAACCATTCAGCATCGGGCCGACCGACAGCGCGATAGCGGGGATGTTCACCGTCGCCGCCGCCATCAACAGGGCCGGCGTGGTCTTGTCGCAGCCGATCATGAGGACCACCCCGTCGAGCGGATAGCCGTAAAGCACTTCCACCAGCGAGAGGTAGGCCAGGTTGCGGTCGAGCGCGGCCGTGGGGCGCTTGCCCGTTTCCTGGATCGGATGACAAGGGAATTCGAAGGTGATGCCCCCGGCCGCGGCGATGCCCTCGCGCACGCGCTTGGCCAGTTCCAGATGATGCCTGTTGCAGGGCGAAAGGTCGGACCCCGTCTGGGCGATGCCGATGATCGGCTTGCCGGACTGGAGCTCGGCCCGGGTCAGGCCGTAATTCAGGTAGCGCTCGATATAGAGTGCGGTCATTCCCGGATCGTCGGGATTGTCGAACCATTCCTGCGAACGCAACCGCCGCCCCGCCATTCCATTCTTCATGATCGATGCCTCTTCGCGCCGGCGGCCCGAAACCTGGGCTAGCCGGCGCATGATTGATATGTCCGCCGAAGCCGGGCTGTACCGGAACCGGACCCGCTCGCCCTCGCAACGTAATGATTATCCTTGAGTCCCGTCCAGTGCAAATAGCTGAGGGACACGAGGTTGGGCCTGCCGGACGGCCAGCCGGACAAAACGCAGCGCCGCCTTGTTTTGCGCCCAAATCTCAAGCAAACAGCGCCAGGAAACTTGGTGCGAGGGGAATTCATGAGCGTGCTCGTTACCGGCGGCGCCGGATATATCGGCAGCCACATGGTCTGGGAACTGTGCGACGCCGGAGAAGAGGTCGTGGTGATCGACCGCCTCTCGACAGGCTTCGACTGGGCGGTCGCGCCGGAGGCTCGTCTCGTCGTCGGGGACATCGGCGATCGTGCGCTGCTTGAATCGGTCATCCACGATTACGGGGTGAGATCCGTCATTCACTTCGCCGGATCGATCGTGGTGCCCGAGTCCGTCGCCGATCCGCTCGGCTATTACGAAAACAACACCTGCAAAAGCCGCACCCTGATCGAAGCAGCCATTCGTGGCGGCGTGCGCCGCTTCATCTTCTCCTCGACAGCCGCCGTCTATGGAGCCGCCGGGCTGGAACCGGTGCGCGAGGAGGCCGCGCTGGCGCCCGAATCGCCCTATGGCCGCTCCAAGCTGATGACCGAATGGATGCTCAGCGACGCCGCGGCGGCCTTTGCGGACTTCCGCTACACTGCGCTGCGCTATTTCAACGTTGCCGGAGCCGACCCGAAAGGGCGCACCGGCCAATCGACCAAAGGGGCTACGCATCTCATCAAGGTCGCCTGCGAGACGGCGCTCGGCAAGCGGGAGAAGCTGCAGGTCTTCGGCACAGACTATCCGACCCCCGACGGCACCTGCGTGCGCGACTATATCCATGTCAGCGATCTTGCCGCGGCGCATCGGCTTGCGCTCGAGCGCCTTCGCGGCGGGGGCGGAAGCCTGGTGGCCAATTGCGGCTACGGGCACGGCTATTCGGTGCTGGAAGTCATCGACAGCGTGCGCCGGGTCCATGACGGCGAACTGAATGTCGAAATGGCCGGACGGCGGCCCGGCGACCCTCCCTCCATCGTCGCCGATTCCCAACTGGCGCAGCGCGAACTGGGCTGGGTGCCCGCGCGCAACGAACTCGACCTGATCGTTCGCGACGCCTTGAAATGGGAAGACGCGCTCTCGCGCAGGAATTCGATCTGAGCCGGAAAGCTCCTATCTCATCCGGAAAGCCTAAGGCCACACCTTCTTCCGTCATACGTAAAACAAGAGAAGTTTGTTATTCTGCCGGTCCCGACAAGCAAGGAATCCGCATGAAGTTCGGTACCAGCGGCCTGCGCGGGCTGGCGACGGACCTTTTAGGCCCACAGACGGCAGCCTATGCGATAGCATTTGCCGAGCGCCTGTCCGGGACGCGCACGGCTCGACCGGGCGATCAGGTCTTCATCGGCCGCGATCTTCGCGAAAGCAGCGTTGCGATCTCCGCCATGTGCGCGGAAGTCCTGTCCGGGACGGGTTTGGACATCATCGATTGCGGCGAATTGCCGACGCCTGCGCTTGCCGGTTTCGCCTGGTCCAACAAGGCGGCCGCCCTGATGGTGACCGGCTCCCATATCCCCGCCGACCGCAACGGCATCAAGTTCTTCTTGCCGGGCGCCGAAATCGACAAGGCGGACGAAGCCGCAATGACAGCCATGGTCGAAACGGCCGGACCCGCCGCCAAACCGTCGCATGGCGCCGGTGCGGTGGTTCGCAGGGAAGCCGACGCGCTGGCCTGGTACCGTGACCGAGGCAGGGCGATGGCAGCCGAGGGAGCCCTGTCAGGCATGAAGATCGGCGTTTACGAACACAGTTCAGTGGCGCGGAATTTCCTGATCGATCTCCTGGAATCCATCGGCGCCGAGATCGTGTCGCTCGGCCGCACCTCGCGTTTTGTCGCCATCGATACCGAGGCGGTCCCCCCCCAAACGATCGAAACCTTTGCCGCATGGACCAAAGAGCATGCGCTGGACGCCATCGTCTCGACCGACGGCGACGGCGACCGGCCGCTGATCGCCGATGAAACCGGCGCGCAGTTGCGCGGCGACGTGATCGGCTTGGTGACGGCGCGCATGGTGGGAGCGGATATCGTGGTCACGCCGGTCACCTCCAACTCCGGCATCAATTCGGGCATCGGCTTCGAGGTTCTGCGCACGAAGGTCGGATCGCCCTTCGTACTCGACGCGATGGAGAAGGCAGCGGGGCGGAAGGCGGACAAGACCGTCGTCGGCTTCGAGGCCAATGGCGGGTTCATGCTCGGTTCCTCCTTCGACCATGGCGGCATGAAAGGAACGGCGCTGCCGACACGCGACGCCATGCTTCCCATTCTCGCCGTGTTGCAATCGGCACGGCGGGAGAAGATCGCCTTGTCGGCGCTAGTGGGGCGCTGGGCGCTGCCGGTATCCGCCAGCGACCGGCTGGAGAGTTTCCCCGTCGAGCGGTCGCAGGCGCTGATGGCGCGGCTCTCCGCACAAGACGATGCGCTGAAGCAATTCCTCTCACCGCTCGGCGCCATCGTCTCGGTCGATCGCACCGACGGCCTGCGAGCGACCCTTTCCTCCGGCGAGATCGTCCATTTGCGGCCGTCCGGCAATGCGCCGGAAATGCGCTGCTACACGGAGGGGGCCACGCCTGCCCGGGCGCAAGCACTCATGGCCGAGGCGCTCGAATGCGTCCGCCGTTGGAGACAATAGCGGGACGCCTGGCCGCCTATCGCGAACGGCGCCCTACCCTATTTGCGCCCATAGCGGTCTTCGAAACGGACGATATCATCCTCGCCGAGATACGAACCGGACTGGACCTCGATCAGCTCCAGCGGGATCTTTCCCGGATTCTCGAGCGCGTGGATCTCGCCGAGGGCTATATAGGTAGACTGGTTCTCGGTCAGCATTATCGTCTCGTTTCCCTTTTGCACCTTCGCCGTTCCACGCACCACGATCCAGTGTTCGGCGCGGTGATGGTGCATCTGTACCGAAAGCCTGGCGCCCGGTTTAACTGTGATGCGCTTGACCTGATCGCGCTCGCCGAAGTCGATCGAATCGTAATGCCCCCACGGCCGATAGACCTCGCGATGGTTGATATGTTCCTGCCGGTCGAGCTTGCGGATGCGGTCGACTACCTCCTTCACGTTCTGGACGTGATCCTTGTGCGCGACCAGAACGGCGTCTTTGGTTTCGACGATCACAAGGTCTTCCACGCCGACAGTCGCGACCAAACGGCTTTCCGCGCGGACCAGAATGTCCTTGCTGTCGAGCGCCAGCACGTCTCCTCTCAGCGCATTGCCCTCGCCGTCTCTTTCCTGAACATCCCACAGCGCGGACCACGAGCCGATATCGCTCCAGCCCGCGTCGAGGGGGACCATGGCAGCGGCCCGGGTCTTCTCCATCACCGCATAATCTATCGAGATCGCGGGGCTGGCGCTGAATTTGTCGGCATCGATCCGCACGAAGTCCATGTCCTGCTCGATCGCGCCGGCGGCCTGCTCGCAGGCGTCCAGGATTTCAGGCTGGAACCGTTTCAATTCGCTTAGAAAGGCGCTTGCGCGGAACAGGAACATGCCGCTGTTCCAATAATAGCCGCCGTCCCTGACATAAGCCTCCGCCGTTTTGCGATCCGGCTTCTCCTCGAATTTTTCGACCACGAAACCGCCGTCGCCGAGAGGCCCGCCCCGCCGGATATAGCCATAGCCTGTTTCCGGCCGGTCGGGCACGATCCCGAACGCGACCAACTGACCCTCTTCGGCAAGCGAAACGGCCTTTCCGACGCTTTCGCGAAAGCGGTCCGGCTGCCGGATCAGGTGGTCCGCAGCCAGCACGAGAAGCAACGGGTCCTCTCCCGAGCGCGACGCATAAAGCGCGGCCAGCGCAATCGCAGGCGCGGTGTTGCGTCCGACAGGCTCAAGCAGGATCGTTGCGTCGTCCTCGCCGATCTGACGCAGTTGCTCCGCCGCGATAAACCGGTGTTCCTCATTGCAGATGACCAGCGGACTTTCGCAGTCGAGCCCCTGGAGCCGCATCACCGTCTCCTGCAGCATCGTGTGGCTTCCCGCCAGTGCATGGAACTGCTTCGGATAGAGTTCTCTGGACAACGGCCACAACCGGGTGCCGGAACCGCCCGCCAAAATGATCGGTAGCAACATAGATCAGCATCCCTTCATAACCTTCCCTCTATCGTCATGCCGGGACCACGACGTTTCAATGGTTTTTTACGGACACTTTTGTGGTAAGGCGACGGAGATAAACCGGGGGTTGCAGTGAATCGGGAAAAATTAGAACAGACCGTGCGGAAAGTGATCGAGGATCGCAACGCGCGTTCCCTCGGCGAGCGATCGGAAATCTATTCCGCAGCACGATCGTCCGTACGCAAGGCCACGAACGACGAACCGGCAATGCTGGCCGATGCTGACGAGGTCATCGAGGAGGTCGAGGCGTCGTTCACGCCCGCAAAGGCAATCAAGGAAAATGGGGGCACCCGGCCACGGCGCGGTGCGGCGCCCATCATCTCCGCGCTTGCGGGCGGAGCGGTCCTGGGCGGCATTGCAACGGCCGCGGCGATGATCCTCGGCCTCCAGTTCCAGCCTTACAGCCCGGTCGCCGCAAAACTGATGCAGCAATACAACGCAACCGCGCCGCTGGTGCCGGTCGCGGTCGACTACCTTCACAAGGTCAGGGATGCGGTGGTGGAAATGCAGAAGAACGATCCCGAGGCACTGGAGGCGAAGGCCGCACATAAATTCATCCCGGTTGCCACCCTCGACCTCGCGCTTGGGAAACAATTCCCCAAGTCGATGCCGCCGGGCAGCGGCATCGTCGTCCGGGCCGACAAGAACGACTATAAGGTTCTTTCCGGCTGGGGACTATGTGCCGCTGCACGGATCGCAACACCTGAAATGATCGATCCAGTCCGCGCAAAAGTAGATGTGCTTGGCTGCCCCAACTTTGGGCTGTGGACCCCCGGTGCCGCGAAATGGTGATCAGAGAGAGCTGAGCGCCGCCTGACTGTTGGCTCGAATGACCGGGTTATAGCCGCCACAAATCCGCGCTATCATTCCGATATCGGCAGCACCATACAAATGGTGCATTACGCCACGACAAATTCCGGCCGCGCAGGAGAAAGAACTAGTGGAGGTAAAACCGATTTACCAATACCAACGGGACGTATGTGGATGAGGTAATCCATAATATCAGTACAGCAAGAATGGACGCCGGTTCAACCACAGACTGCAATCGGAACCTGCTCGCGATTCCTGGAAGAGCTAGAATTGCAGGGAATAGAATAGGGATAAAGTACCTTCCCTGAACTCCCACCACAATATCTGAACCCACTTTGCTCCAGGAAAGATAAAGGGCACCAAATGTCAGTGCCGTTGCAAGTATCGTTGATAACAGAAAGCTGATATTATGACCAATCCGTCCGTCAAAAGCAGTCGCCATAGCGACAATGACAACACATAAAATTGATAAATAGTAAAACCAATGCCCTAATGGCGTATCTAGCCATCCGAATATTCCTATTATACCGAAGATATAACGCCACCACATCAATTTAATCGTATTGAGTGCAATATCTATTATTGAAAACGGATGGGATAATAAGAAAGAAAATTGCTTAGAAGATGAGACGCCCGCGGAAGCCACTCTCGCGGCCGACGAGTCCGTAAAAACAAAATTGACTGTCCAGAGCACAAAGGCGGCAATTACTGTGGTCATAAGCACAATGGCCAGCAATCTGGATCGCCGCCAAGAAATTGCGGCAAGCGGAAGCACGAGCGCAATCATTGGAGCTTTTGTGGTAGCAACTAAAATGAGCAAGCCAGCGGCGGCAACGAGGCCAAGGATCGCTGGCGATCCCCGTGCCGCCTCCCGCGCAAGCAGGGCACAGATCATCGCTGTAAATGAAAACACCTGAACATCGGCAGAGAAAGATCCAGCCTGTGACAATGCCATCGGCAGAAGCAGAACCAAGGCGAAGGCGAATTTGCCGACCGGCGTCAGCCAGATAGCTAGAGCCCCGACCATTACATAAACGACAGCATTCGCGATGCGCCCGCCAAAAAACGTATCGAGAGGATCGAAGCCGAAATGATTCAAGATGAATAAGGCAACAGCCGGCACTGCGTATGTGGTTGGTGGGTAGATAGCAGACCCCCAATAATTCTGCAGAACGATTGGTCCGTTTGGAAGTAAGGAAGCAGCGTCTAACATCTCCCTCGTGACTTTTACCTTCGGCTTGAATGAAATACCTTGAAAAATTTGCCTCAAGCGCTGGTCCGTTGTTTTTACAATGCCACCTGCTCCCCCATCATTGATCTGTTGGGGGAAAAATTGCCCGAGCGATATTGACCTGCCACTGAGTTTTCATCCAGCGGCGATTAGAGCCTCGACCGTTTCTGT
>JAKDNM010000162.1 GCA_030456445.1 Hyphomicrobiales bacterium | reverse complement strand
GCTGTGCGTGGTTCGAGGCTCGCTTCGCTCGCACCTCACCATGAGGACCGTTTGGACCTGTCTCCCGCACCCTGAGGTGCGAGTACAGCGAGCCTTGAAGAGCACGCGCACCGGTCGGTGAACAATCTGTCAGGGACGGGAGTTATTCACACCGCCGGCACAACGACTAGATTGGCGGTGAAAGGCGGCCTTTCGCCGCTTGATTCTTCCCGAGGAGACGGATGATGACGAAGATACTGGTGCTCTATTATTCGAGCTGGGGCCATATGGAGCAGATGGCGAAGGCTGCTGCCGAGGGTGCGCGGGAGGCTGGTGCGGATGTAACGATCAAGCGCGTGCCTGAACTGGTGCCCGAGGAAGTGGCCAAGGCCGCCTATTACAAGCTCGACCAGGAAGCGTCGGTCGCCCAGCCGCTCGAGCTGGAAAACTATGACGGTTTCATCTTCGGCATTTCCACCCGCTACGGCGGCATGGCCGCGCAGCTCAAGAATTTCCTCGACCAGACCGGGCCGCTCTGGGTCAAGGGAGCGCTGGTAAACAAAGTCGCGACCGTGATGTCCTCGACGGCAACGCAGCATGGCGGGCAGGAAATCGCGATCCTCTCCACCCAGGCGTCTCTCCAGCATCATGGCCTCATCATCGTGCCGCTCTCCTACGCCTATCAGGGCCAGTCCGGCGTCGATGTCGTGCGCGGCGGCTCGCCCTACGGCATGACGACGATGTCGGACAGCGACGGCTCGCGCCAGCCCTCCGAGCAGGAGTTGGAAGGCGCGAAATTCCAGGGCAAGCACATGGCGGAAATCACCATCAAGCTGCATGGCTGACGAAGGAGCCGGCTGCTCCTTGGCAAGGATGGCCGGCTTACCTCTTTGTTCGAACATGATCTTTTCGGAAAACCGGTGCCCACTTTTCCGGATCATGCCCTAGCCGCGAGCGCGGCGGCGCTCGTGGCGACCGCCGCCGCTGGCGGCTCCGCTCTGGTTGGCCGGCTTGTTGCGCATCGGCCCGATGCGAGTGACGACATCCGTCACGGTCGGGCGCTCGGCCTTATGGTGGCTGTCCAGCGCCGCGCGCATCGCCTTCAGATGCGTAAACGACGTGCCGCAGCAGCCGCCGATGATCCTGGCGCCGCCGTCCACCGCCAGCCGCACATAATCCGCCATCAGTTCCGGCGTGCCGGAATAATGAATCTCGGTGCCCCGGAATTCCGGAATGCCGCAATTGCCCTTGACGATGATTGTGGCGTCGGGCGCGCGCTCGGTCATGTCGAGCAGCGAAGCCAGGATATCGGAGGCGCCGACGCCGCAATTGGCGCCGACGGCGGTCGGCTTTTCGGCAAGGCCCTCCACGACACCATGGATATCGGCCGGCGCGAGGCCCATCATGGTGCGGCCGGCCGTGTCGAACGAGCCTGTATAGGTGTAGGGCAGGCCGACGCGGATCGCGGCTTCGGCGGCCGCCTTGATCTCACCCGGCGCCGACATGGTCTCGATCCAGGCGACCTCCGCGCCGCCTTCCTTGAGCCCGGCGATCTGTTCGGCGAAAGCGTCCACTGCATCGTCGTAGGTGAGTTCGCCGAGCGGCTCGAGCAACGCGCCGGTCGGACCGACCGAGCCTGCGATGATGACGCGGCGGCCGGCGTCGGCGACTACCTCGCAAGCGATCTCGGCGGCCCTGCGGTTCAATTCGTGGACACGGCCCTCGGCATTGTGGAGCTTCAGCCGGTAGCGCGTGCCGCCGAAGGAATTGGTGAGGATGATGTCGGCGCCTGCGTCGACGAAGCCCTGATGCAGCGCACGCACCCGCTCGGGATGCGTCTCGTTCCAAAGCTCGGGCGCCTCGCCGGATTCGAGCCCCATGTCGAACAGGTTCGTGCCGGTGGCGCCGTCGGCAAGCAGCACGCCCTTCTCGGCAAGGAGAGCGTCGATCGGATTGTTCATGGGGTGCCTCGGATTACCGATAATCGAATAATGATATAAAGAAGTCTTTATGTCATGTCAACGAAATCCGGCCTTCCGTCTGTTCAATTCACCGGCAGGTTGGCGGCAAAAGATGCCGTTTCGTGCGAATTGACCTCCGCAGCGCGGATGAGATTGTCGAAATGGCGGGTCAGGCTGCGGATTGCCTCGGTAGCGTTCAGCACCAGATAGAGGTCGCCCGCATAGATGGCCGCGCGATAGGGGCCGAAGATCGTATAGGGGATCGAATAGCGCTGCCGCCCATCATAGAGGAACAGGCGGAAAGTCGGATAAAGGTCGTCCAGAAGGCGTGCCATGTGCTGCAACTGTTCCCGGCGTGCCTCGCGCGACAGGCCTTCCCAGACGCCGAACCCGCGGGCGAAAATCTCCAGCGTATGGCGCGGCATGCAGACTTCCATATCCGTTTCCGGCCTGCGGTTGTAGTCGATACGGTATTGCGTCTCGATGATCTGCGAGAGCCGGTTCTTGTTGGAAATTCCGGCCTCGTATTCGATCACCTCGTCAGTGCGCAGGAGATCCGGGATGCCGGCCGGTACGTAACGGATTTTCGTTCCAACCGCCTCCGCGTGCCATTTGGCGAGCAAGGTGCGGTCGAAACCGCCGAAACCTTCCTCGATCTCGAAGCTGGCGCGAATTTCACCGGTAAGGGACTCGTCGTGGCTGAGGCCGAGCAGCCAGTCGAGCGAAACCTTATGCGCCGCCGCGATGTTGAGCAGCGTCTCGGCGCGGGGAAGGCGGGTCGAGGCACCGGAGAGAAGCTGGGAGAGGGCGGACCGGTCAATACCAACGTCGACCGCGAAGGCGGACTGGTTCTGCCCTGAGCGATCCAGCAGCGTCTTCAATCGCTCGCGGAAGACCGTCGAAAGGTCCCGCTTGTCCATAATCTGCTCCTTCCAGTTGTTTACTAAATACCACATTCGTTTCCCAAGGTGCGCAAAATAAACAATTCACGCATATTGTCTCGTTGAAACATCGGAGCACTCCTGACAGCCTCCTGTCAGGATCAGTGGAATCAGGTGAATGGAAGCAGATGGGAAAGCGGGCAGGGGGTGTTTCGGCATCGAAGCGCGGGGGCGCTCGGTCCATGGAATGGCCGACCGTCTTCCTGATCGGTGCATGTTATGCCTTGTGGGCAGGCGCCGGGCTCTTTCTCTGGCCCGGCCATTGGGCGCTGGCGATGGCGGTCCTGACGATCGCCGTCGCCATGCAATCCTCGCTGATGCATGAGGCTTGCCACGGTCATCCGACGCGCAAGGCCTGGATCAACGAAGCGCTGGTCTTCCTGCCGCTCGGGCTCATGTGGCCGTATCGCCGCTTCAAGGCGCTGCACCTGCGCCACCACGCGGATGAGAGGCTGACGGACCCGTTCGACGATCCGGAAAGCTACTACCGAGCCTTGTGGCAGCACGAGGAACTGCCGCGTGCGGTGACGTTCCTGCTAAGCGTCAACAACACGATGATCGGCCGTTTTTTTCTTGGGCCCTGGCTTTCGGCGATCGGCTTCGTGCTCGCCGATTTCAGGCTGATTGCCGAGGGCGACCGTGCCGTGCGTCGCGCGTGGCTCAATCACGCGATCGGGCTGGCCGTGGTCGTGCCGGTCATCATGTTCGCTTTCAGCATGCCGCTGTGGCTCTATATCCTGGTGCCTGCATGGTTCGGGCAGTCGCTGATCGCCATCCGCACCTTTGCCGAGCATCAATGGTCGGAGCGGCCGGAGGGGCGCACGATCATCGTGGAGCGCTCGCCGCTGGCGCTCCTGTTCCTCAACAACAATCTGCACTTCGTCCATCACCGCAGCCCGACCATCGCGTGGTACAAACTGCCAAGGATCTTCCGCGAGAGGCGCGAGGAGTGGATTTCGATGAACAACGGCTACGTCTATCCGAATTACTGGACGCTGTTCCGGAAATTCGCGCTCAAGGCCAAGGAACCGGTCGTTCATCCCTTCCTGCGCCGCAGCCCGGAACCCGGCCGCGCTTTCAGGCCAAGGGTGCATGCCCGCAACCTGAACGGTCTCGGAACCGTCCCCGTGCCGGCCGAACCGCCGAAAGAGTGAGGCGAGCCAGATTACTGTTCCACCGCGCTTGCCCTCCCGCTCGTCTTTCACGAAATGTACGGCATGAATGAATTCGTCGCCGCGCTGCCCATGTATGATTGGCCGGAAGCGCGCGAAGAGACCGACCTTGAATGGACGCGGCTTTGCTATGCGCTCCGCGCCGCAGGTCTTGACGCTCCGGCGACGTTGGCGCGCCGAAACGCCGACCTGCCCGCCGTGCTTGGTGGTATCCGGGACAAGGCAGGGACCAAGGCCGAGCCTGATCCGGCCACGCTGCCGCCGGACACGTTCGACCTGCCGGTGCTGTGGCGCCACCCCGGACTATTGCTTGCGCAGGCGTGTTGGGGGCCGATGGAGTTCGGTCTTGCGCCGTTCGTGGAGGTGGTCGGTCAATCCGATTATTCGCGTTTCGAGGGCGGTGAGGGAATTTCCTATTCCAGCGTCGTCCTCATGCGCCTGAAGCAAGGTCGCGATGCGGCGGCGGCTCCGGGCGGGGGAAGGGCGCTGCTGCCTATCGCGACACTGCGCGGGCGGACGCTCGCCTTCAACGGTAAGGATTCCATGTCCGGCTATCTCGCGCTCGAACGCGATCTCGAAGCGATGGGCGAGGGGATGGCAATCTTTCCGGATACGATCGAGACCGGCGGCCATCGGGCCTCGATCAAGGCCGTGGCGGAGGGCCGTGCCGAAATTTGCGCGATCGATTGCAGAAGCTGGGCGATGGCGAAGCGCTTCGAGAGCGCAGCCGATGCGCTGGTTCCAGTTGGCTGGACCGCGCGCCGCAAGGGCCTTCCCTATATCGCGTCGGCGTCGCTGCCGAAGGAGACGATCACAGCGGTTCGGGCGGTGATCGACGGAGAGAAGGCTAACGCCTGAGGATACGGGTCAGGCGCGGACCGCGGTCTTCATGAAGTCGGGCATGTCCTCGCCGAAGCCGAGCGGCGCATGGAAATCATCATCCTCGCGCGAGCGGCCGCGTGCGCCTTCCTTGCGCGGCTTGCCCCTGTCGCCGCTGGACCGCGTGTTTTCGCTCGGCCTATCATGTGCGGAAGCGGCGGGCTTGTTGTGTTCCACGGGTGTCGCGTCGGGTGCGGGCTGCCTGTCCGGCGTGTTGTTCCTCTCGCCGGTACGGGTTCCGCGCCGCTGCCTCGTGCCGCCATCGTCCTTTTTCGCGCCCCGGCCCGAACGGCCGCGACCGGAACGCGGCGCCTCTTCCGCCTCTTCGGCGGCAAGGGTGGAAAGGTCGCCATCATGCCACTCGATCTTCTTGCCGATCAGCTTTTCGATCGCGTCGATATGCTTGCCGTCGGCTTTGGTCGTGATGGTGAAAGCCTTGCCGGAACGGCCGGCGCGCGCGGTACGGCCGATGCGGTGGACATAATCCTCGGCATGGATGGGTACGTCGAAATTGAAGACATGGCTGACGTCGGGAATGTCGAGCCCGCGGGCCGCAACGTCGGACGCGACCAGATATTTCAGCTTGCCGTCGCGGAAAGCCGAAAGCATCGCCATGCGCGAACGCTGGTCCATGTCTCCATGAAGCGCGCCGGCATCGAAATCATATTTGACCAACGAACGAAAAAGCTCGGATACTTCGACCTTACGGTTGCAGAAGATGATCGCGTTCTTGAGCTCCGGCTCCTCGGCGTTCAGCAGGTTGCGCAGCGCCTCGCGCTTGGACCACGGCTTGCTGCCGGATTTCACCAGCCGCTGCATCACGTTCTCGCCGGTCGACGCGGCGCGCGAGACCTCCACGCGCACCGGCGCCTGCAGGAACTGCTCGGTCAGCTTGGTGATCTCCGGCGGCATGGTTGCCGAGAAGAACAGCGTTTGCCGGGTGAAGGGGATAAGCTTGCAGATGCGCTCGATGTCGGGGATGAAGCCCATGTCGAGCATGCGGTCGGCCTCATCGATGACGAGGATATCGACACCGGTCAGGAGGAGCTTGCCGCGCTCGTGATGATCGAGCAACCGGCCCGGCGTGGCGATCAGAACGTCGGCGCCGCGCTCCAGCTTGCGTTCCTGCTCGTCGAAGGAAACGCCGCCGATCAGGAGCGCAACCGTCAGGCGGTGGTTCTTGCCGTATTTGACGAAGTTTTCCTCGACCTGGGCCGCCAGTTCGCGCGTCGGCTCCACGATCAGCGTACGCGGCATGCGCGCCCGCGCGCGGCCTTTTTCCAGCCGGCTGATCATGGGCAACACGAAGGCCGCCGTCTTGCCGGTGCCCGTCTGGGCAATGCCCAGCACGTCCTTGCCTTGCAGCGCGTGCGGGATCGCGCCGGCCTGGATCGGCGTCGGTTCCGTGTACCCCGCGTCGCTGACGGCGGCGAGCACCTTGGGTGAAAGTCCGAGTTCGGAAAATGTCAACGCTTCCGAAGCGTTATTGCTGTCTGATGACACGTTTGTCGGCTGTCTTTGCTGTTGTGCGCCACGGCCCCGGCCACTGGAACGCGATCCCGGCGCTTACTTCAATCGGCAACGATCGGAATGGTTTCCGACGTTACGTACGGACCGCTTGGTGGTCAATATAGTACGCTATCGGCGTTGTTGAACCCCGACGCAAGCAAAATCAAGGCTGTGGGTTAATTTGCAGGGCAGATATGCGCCAAATCGGCGAGGATTCGAGGCCAATTATCAATCAGTACCGGAATTGCTCTCTCAGGATGCGCTCGCTCCAGGAATGGCTTGCATCGAAAAGCAACGTGGCCCTGGCGGTCGGCGACTCGCGCACGGTGACATTCATGACCGACTTTACTTCCGTATGGTCGGCGGCCGCGTTCACCGGCCGTTTCTCCGGCTCGAGAATATCGAAACGGACGGTCGACTTGTCTGAAAGGAGCGCCCCGCTCCAGTTGCGCGGGCGAAAGGGGCTGACGGGCGTCAGCGCCAGAAGCGGCGCATCGAGCGGCAGGATCGGCCCGTGGGCGGAAAGGTTGTATGCCGTCGATCCGGACGGCGTGGCGACCATGACGCCGTCGCAGTTCAACTCCTCGAGCCGGACCTTGCCGTCGACGGTGATGCGGATCTTGGCGGTCTGGTAGGATTGCCGCCACAGCGCCACCTCGTTGATCGCGAGCGCCGAGACGGTCTCGCCCGACGCCGTGGTAGCCGACATCTCGATCGGCCGAATCGTTTCCGGTACGGCCGCCTCGATGCGCTCCGGCAAGTCCTTTTCCGAATATTCGTTCATGAGAAAACCGACCGTGCCCCGGTTCATGCCGTAGACGCGCCTGCCGCTGTTCATCGTGTCGCGCAGCGTCTGCAGCAGGAACCCGTCGCCGCCGAGCGCAACGACGGTATCCGCCTGGTCGACCGGCGACTGGCCGTAGCGCCGCACGAGATCGTCCGCGGCCTCCCGGGCGTCCTTGGTATCGGCCGACACGATGGCTATGGCTTTGACGCGGCGGTCCATTTGCTCCGTCTCGACGGCAATTCAGGCCGCGTCCGATAGCATGCCGGAAGCGGGATTGAAAAGGCGAGGCTAAGGATTGACGATGTGGCGGGCCGCGCGGACAATGATGAACCATGTCCGCGCTATGAGCCTCCCATATGCGTCTGTTGGCGCATGCATGGCCTGAGCCGGGCAGTTCCGAAGTGGCGG
>JAKDNM010000161.1 GCA_030456445.1 Hyphomicrobiales bacterium | reverse complement strand
GGCGCGAGGGCACCGATCCGGATGCGCTGCCGGTCTATGTCGGCTCCCATCTCGATACACAGCCGACCGGCGGCAAGTATGACGGCGTGCTCGGCGTGCTTTCCGGGCTGGAGGTGATCCGTTCGCTCGACGATCTCGGCATCAGGACGAAGCACCCGATCGTCGTCACCAACTGGACGAACGAGGAAGGCGCGCGTTTCGCCCCGGCCATGCTGGCGTCGGGCGTGTTCGCCGGCGCCTTCGACATGGACTACGCCTACGGGCGCAAGGATGGCGAGGGAAAGAGCTTCGGCGACGAACTGAAGCGCATCGGCTGGGTCGGCGACGAGGAGGTCGGCGCCCGCAAGATGCACGCCTATTTCGAGTATCATATCGAGCAGGGCCCGATCCTCGAGGCCGAGGACAAGACGATCGGCGTCGTCACCCACTGCCAGGGCCTGTGGTGGCTGGAATTCACGCTGACCGGCAAGGAGGCTCATACGGGTTCGACCCCGATGAACATGCGCGTCAATGCCGGCCTCGCCATGGCGCGTATCCTGGAGATGGTGCAGAAAGTGGCGATGGATGCCCAGCCGGGCGCGGTCGGCGGCGTCGGGCAGATGCGCTTTTCGCCCAATTCGCGCAACGTGCTGCCGGGGCAGGTGGTCTTCACCGTCGATATCCGCTCGCCCGATCAGGCGAAGCTCGACGGCATGCGCGCCTGCATCGAGAAGGAAGCGCCCGCGATCTGCGCTGAACTCGGCGTCGGCTGCTCGGTCGAGGCGGTCGGCCATTTCGATCCGGTGACGTTCGACCCGACGCTCGTCGGGCGGGTGCGCAGCGCTGCCGAGAAGCTCGGCTACAGCCACATGAACGTCATCTCCGGCGCCGGCCACGACGCCTGCTGGGCCGCCAAGGTTGCGCCGGCGACGATGGTGATGTGCCCCTGCGTCGATGGGCTCAGCCACAATGAGGCCGAGGAGATCAGCAAGGATTGGGCCCGCGCCGGCGCCGACGTGCTGTTCCATGCGGTGGTGGAGACGGCGGAGATCGTTGAATGAGGAGGCAGATGCGCCGATAATGGGCGCTTTCGCCAAGAGGAGGTCGCCATGGGCCGACCGAAGGAACTGACGGAAGAG
Source organism: Hyphomicrobiales bacterium (assembly GCA_030456445.1). Classification (GTDB taxonomy): domain Bacteria; phylum Pseudomonadota; class Alphaproteobacteria; order Rhizobiales; family Rhizobiaceae; genus Mesorhizobium_L. Next base: position 6,566 of record JAKDNM010000161.1, on the reverse strand, counting down.
GAACGGCAAAAGCTGATATCCGAAGGCTTGCGCCCAGTAGAGGTCTGGATGCCGGAGATTTGGTCTGACGAGATTTGGGAGCAGGCATACAGGGATTGCGACCTGATCCGTTCGTCTGAAGAGCAGGCAGATGTCAATCTTTGGGTTGAGGAGGCTGCGCGCGAAACGATGCGCCTTATCGAGGAAATGGAAGAGAATGGCCTGTGAAGCGAGGTGACATTGTCATTGTTTCTCTTCCTGGCGACTACGGGAAACCAAGGCCTGCTGTGGTTCTCCAGAATGACAAGTTCGAAGGTCGTCTTGAAAGCTACATTATCGCCCTTTTGACCACATTTGATGAAGGCGCAAAGGTCTTGCGTATCACCGCTGCGCCGACGGAAGATAACGGCTTACGGAAGCAGTCTAAGGTCATGGTGGATAAGCTTTATGCAATCCCGGAGCATCGCATTCACCAATATGTCGGGAGGCTGGAGCCGACAATAATGCGCCAGATTGATCGAGCACTCATGATGATGCTTGATCTCGATCCGCTCCGCAATGCGCATACGACCGGCTAATTATCTAGATTTGGGAAACGCTCATGTCCAAAGTCATCAAGAACGGCACCATCGTCACGGCGGATCGCACGTGGAAGGCGGACGTGCTTGTCCAGCACGACAGAATAGTGGCGATCGGGCCGGATTTGCACGCCGACCATGAACTGGATGCCACCGGCTGCTACATCATGCCGGGCGGCATCGATCCGCATACGCACCTCGAAATGCCCTTCATGGGCACCTATTCGACCGACGATTTCGAGAGCGGCACGCGCGCGGCGCTTTCGGGCGGCACGACGATGGTCGTCGATTTCTGCCTGCCGTCGCCCAACCAGTCGCTGCTGGAGGCTCTCCAGATGTGGGACAACAAGACGACCAAGGCGTCCTGCGACTATTCCTTCCACATGGCCATTACCTGGTGGGGCGAGCAGGTCTTCAACGAGATGGCCGAAGTCGTGGATCGCGGCATCACCTCGTTCAAGCATTTCATGGCCTACAAGGGCTCGCTGATGGTCAACGATGACGAGATGTTCGCCTCGTTCCAGCGCTGCGCCGGGCTTGGCGCACTGCCGCTCGTCCATGCCGAGAACGGCGACGTCGTCGCCTCCTTGTCGGAGAAGTTGCTCTCGGAGGGCAATAACGGGCCGGAGGGACACGCCTATTCGCGCCCGCCGGAGGTCGAGGGCGAGGCGGCCAACCGCGCCATCATGATAGCCGACATGGCCGGTGTGCCGCTTTACGTGGTGCATGTCTCTTGCGAGCAGTCGCACGAGGCGATCCGGCGCGCGCGGCAAAAAGGCATACGCGTCTATGGCGAGCCGCTGATCCAGCACCTGACGCTCGACGAAAGCGAATATTTCGACAAGGACTGGGACCATGCGGCGCGTCGCGTCATGAGCCCGCCCTTCCGCAACAAGATGCATCAGGATTCGCTGTGGGCCGGCCTCTCATCCGGCTCGTTGCAGGTGGTGGCGACGGACCATTGCGCCTTCACCACCGAGCAGAAGCGCACCGGCGTCGGCGATTTCACCAAAATCCCGAACGGCACCGGCGGGCTGGAAGATCGCATGCCGGTCCTGTGGACGCGCGGCGTCAACACCGGCCGGCTGACGATGAACGAATTCGTCGCCGTGACCTCGACCAATATCGCCAAGATCCTCAACATGTACCCGAAGAAGGGCGCGATCGTGGAGGGCGCCGACGCCGACATCGTCGTGTGGGATCCGAAGAAGAAGAAAAAGATCAGCGCCAAGAAGCAGCAGTCGATCATCGACTACAATGTTTTCGAGGGCATGGAACTTGAGGGCCTGCCGCGTTTCGTGCTGACGCGCGGTGAGATCGCGGTCGATGACGGCAAGGTGGACGCCAAGCCCGGCCATGGCGAGTTCGTCGCCCGCGAGCCACATCAGGCGGTCAATCGGGCGCTGTCGAAATGGAAGGAAATCACGGCGCCGCGCAAGATCGAGCGCAGCGGCATTCCGGCGTCGGGGGTCTGAGCCTGGCCCGGTTGCCCGAACAGACAGGCCGCGTTGGAACGCGGGCGAACGGCTTCCCGACCGTCTGCGTCGTCAGGCCGGTTTCGCCGGCACCAGCGCTTCCAGTTCCGGCAACAGCACCACGCTTTCCTGCTCATGCGGGTCGGTGCGGGCGATCACTGCCCGCGCCGTCTCTCCATACGGATTCTCCGGCAAATGCGGCATGTCGGCCGGGATATAGACCATGTCGCCGGCCTCCACCTCCATCATCTCTTCGAGTTTCGGTCCGAACCACATGCGCGTCCTGCCCTCCAGCACGTAGATCGCCGTCTCGTGATGCTCGTGCTTGTGGGCTTTCGCCCGTCCGCCGGGCGGAATGGTCAGGAGATGCATACAGATGTGGCTCGAGCCGACGGTCTCTTGCGCGATGCCTTCAAAATAACGAAAACCCTGTTTCCCTTCGAAGGCCTTTCCCGCGCGCACGAGCCTGCAGGTCGGAGACGTTGACGCCGGCATGGAAAAACCTCAGCCTTTCATCAGGCGGACCGGGTTCCCGGACGGCCGGATCAGTGTGGAGCCTTGATCTATGAATGTCAGCGCAGCCGCTGCAAGCGCCAACGACGTTGGGCGCGGGGCCGCCACCATGTCAAGCGGGCAGACCGTGGTGTCGGCGCGCGGGCTTTCGCTGGTCTTCGACACCAATGACGGGCCGGTCAACGCGCTTGCCGATATCGACCTCGACGTCGGCAAGGGCGAGTTCGTCTCCTTCATCGGGCCGTCCGGCTGCGGCAAGACCACCTTCCTGCGCGTCATCGCCGATCTGGAGAAGCCGACCGCGGGCACCATCAGCGTCAACGGCATGACGCCGCAGCAGGCACGCGAGAAGCGCGCCTACGGCTATGTCTTCCAGGCAGCCGGGCTGTTCCCGTGGCGGACCATCGAGCGCAACGTCACCCTGCCGCTCGAGATCATGGGTTATTCCAGGGCCGAGCGGGCTGAGCGACTTCATCGAACGCTGGAACTGGTGAACCTCACCGGCTTCGAGAAGAAGTTCCCGTGGCAATTGTCCGGCGGCATGCAGCAGCGTGCGTCGATCGCGCGTGCGCTTGCCTTCGACGCAGACCTCCTCCTGATGGACGAGCCGTTCGGTGCGCTCGACGAGATCGTGCGCGATCATCTGAACTCGCAGCTTCTGGAGTTATGGGCGCGGACGACCAAGACCATCTGTTTCGTCACCCACTCCATCCCCGAGGCGGTCTATCTCTCGACCAAGATCGTGGTGATGTCGCCAAGGCCAGGCCGGGTGACGGATGTCATCCAGTCGACGCTGCCGAAGGAGCGGCCGCTCGATATCCGCGAGACGCCGGAATTTCTGGAGATCGCCCACCGGGTGCGCGACGGGTTGAGGGCAGGGCACTCCTATGAGGATTGAGGGGAAGCTCATGGTGTCGGGCGGGGAATTCTGAATGGACTCCTTCCGCGACAAGATCGTCCCCGTCAGCGTCATCGTCGCCGCGATCCTGGTCGTATGGTACGTCGCCGCGATCTTCATGAATGCGCCGTACCAGCGCGAGTTGAACGCCCGCGCGCATGTGACGCCGGACCTCGGCGCGTTCATCGGCCAGACATGGGCGCAACGCAAGCCGACGCTGCCGGCCCCCCATCAGATCGCCGAAAACTTTTTCAAGAACACTTTTCTGGTGAAAATCACCAGCCGGCGCAGCCTCGTTTACAATTCCTGGGTGACGCTTTCCTCGACCATGGCCGGTTTCGCCTCCGGAACGCTCCTCGGCATTCTAATAGCGGTCGGCATCGTGCATGTACCTGTGCTCGACCGCAGCCTGATGCCATGGATCATCGCCTCGCAGACAATTCCTATCCTTGCGATCGCGCCTATGGTCGTCGTCGTTTTCGCGGCCATCGGCATAACCGGCCTCATTCCCAAGGCCCTGATTTCCACCTATCTGTCCTTCTTCCCGGTGGCGGTTGGAATGGTGAAGGGGCTGCGCTCGCCCGACATCCTCCACCTTGACCTCATGCACACCTATAACGCCTCGAAGGTCCAGGCTTTCTGGAAATTGCGCGTGCCGGCTTCCATGCCCTTCCTCTTCACCTCGATGAAAGTGGCGGTCGCGGCAAGCCTTGTCGGCGCGATCGTCGCCGAATTGCCGACCGGCGCGGTCGCGGGTATCGGCGCCAAGCTGCTCGCCGGCTCCTATTACAGCCAGACCATCGACATGTGGTCGGCGCTCGTCGCCGGTTCCGTCGTCGCCGTTCTGCTCGTCGCCACTGTCGGCGTGGTCGGACGCTTCGTGGAACTCAGGATGGGGGCGCGGCCCTGATGCGGCATCTGGCATGGCAGTCCGTGCTGGCCCTGGTGCTTTGCCTTGCGGGCGCGGCGATGCTGCCGCTCGCCGATGCCGTTTCGGCGCTCCCTTTCACAGTCGGCCAGACAGCGGCGGTCGAGCTTCTGCTTCTGGCCTCTGTTTTCGTCAGCGTGAGCGGGATCAATCCGCTGGGCGGCGCCATCTTCCTCTTCCTTGCCGTTCATATTGCCGCCTTCACGCTGGTCGGCGGCATCGCCGGCAACGAGGGCGGGGCAAGGCTCTCCTTCTTCCTTCTGCTTGCCGCCGCCTGGCTGCTTGCCTGGAGGCTGAACGTCCTGATTTCGGGGTTGAAGGCGGGAAGCCGCGGCGCGCGCAACTTCCAGCGCCTGATCGTGCCTACATTGTTCGGCGTCTGGATCCTGATCCTGTGGGAGGGCATCACGCGCGGAGCGGGCGTTCCCTTCGTGCTCCTGCCTCCGCCGACCAGTATCGCGGTCCGTTTTGCCAATTCGCTGCCCATCCTCGGCGCCGATCTCGTGCAGACGGTGTTCAAGGCCGTAGTGGCGGGCTATGTGATCGGCTGCGGGGCCGGCTTTATCGTTGCCATCCTGGCCGACCGCGTGCCCTTCCTGCGCAAGGGCATGCTGCCGATCGGCAATGTCGTCTCCGCACTTCCCATCATCGGCATCGCGCCGATCATGGTGATGTGGTTCGGCTTCGACTGGCCGTCCAAGGCGGCGGTGGTCGTGGTAATGACCTTCTTCCCGATGCTGGTGAATACCGTGGCCGGGCTCGCGGCGTCTGGCCATATGGAGCGCGACCTGATGCGCACCTATGCGTCGAACTACTGGCAGACGCTTTTCAAATTGCGCCTGCCGGCGGCAGCGCCGTTTATCTTCAACGCCCTGAAGATCAACTCGACGCTTGCATTGATCGGCGCCATTGTCGCAGAATTTTTCGGGACACCGATCGTTGGCATGGGCTTCCGCATCTCCACCGAAGTGGGGCGCATGAACATCGACATGGTGTGGGCCGAGATCGCGGTGGCCGCGATCGCCGGCTCCATCTTCTACGGCGTCGTGGCCCTGGTGGAACGGGCCGTGACGTTCTGGCATCCGTCTGTCCGTGGTGGATAGGCGTCCTTCAGAGGGTGAATGGAATGAAAAACAAAATTGGAATGAAAAGACTGGCAACAGCGCTTCTGTCTGGTGCGCTGGCGCTCGCCGTCGTGCCGGCGATGGCGGCGGACAAGGTTACACTGCAACTCAAATGGGTCGCGCAGGCCCAGTTCGCCGGCTATTTCGTGGCCAAGGACAAGGGATTCTACAGCGACGAAGGGCTTGACGTCGACATCAGGCCCGGCGGCCCGGACATCGCACCCGAGCAGGTCATCGCCGGCGGCGGCGCCGACGTGATCGTCGACTGGATGGCGGCTGCCCTGGCCGCGCGCGACAAGGGCGTGGAACTCGTCAACATCGCCCAGCCCTTCGCCAAGGGCGGCCTCGAGATCGCCTGCCCGAAGGACGGCCCGATCAAGAAGGTCGAGGACTTCAAGGGCCATACGATCGGCGTCTGGTTCTTCGGCAACGAGTATCCGTTCTACGCCTGGATGAACAAGCTCGGCATCTCGACCGAGGGCGGGCCGGACGGCGTCAAGGTGCTGAAGCAGAGTTTTGACGTGCAGCCGCTGATCCAGCATCAGGCCGACTGCATCCACGTCATGACCTATAACGAATACGGCCAGTTGCTCGATGCCGGCTACAAGCCGGAAGATTTGCTCGTGTTCAACTACTCCGAGCTTGGCCAGAACATGCTGGAGGACGGCCTTTACGCTTCGCAGGAGAAGCTCAAGGACCCGGCCTTCCAGGACAAGATGGTGCGCTTCGTGCGTGCGTCGATGAAAGGCTGGCATTATGCGGTCGAGCATCCCGACGAGGCGGCTGAAATCACCACCGACGCCGGGGCGCAGGACGAGCACCACCAGAAATACATGGCCGGTGAGGTCGCCAAGCTGATCGGCGACGGCAAGCTCGACGAGGCGGCTTACGACCGGACCGCAAAGATGGTGGTCGACCAGAAGATCGTGAGCAAGACGCCGGAAGGCGCGTGGACGCACGAGATCACCGACAAGGCGATCAAATAGGCGCTAATCACAGTCAAGGATTTGAAAAGGGGCGGGCGACCGCCCCTTTTTTCGTTATGCCGAAATATTCCCCGTTTCCGGTTAG
>JAKDNM010000041.1 GCA_030456445.1 Hyphomicrobiales bacterium | reverse complement strand
GAACTTGATACGCGACGCCATGACTCTCACTCCCCTCTGGGAAACCGTTTCCGATCCTCGAGATTGTCGAGGTTCATGTGATTGCGCATGTAGCGTTCAGACGCGTTGCGCAGCGGCTGGAAATCCCATGGGTAATAGGCGCCGTTCCTGAGCGCCGGATAGACGATCCAGCGGCGCGCCTGGCTCTCGCGCACGCCAGCGTCGAACGCCGCCATGTCCCAGCGCGAATGCACCTTCTCCATGAACGACGCCACCAGCGCGGCGTGTGCCGGATCGGCGGCAAGGTTTTCCCGCTCGTCGGGATCCGATTCCAGATCAAACAGTTGCGGCGGGTCGATCTCGCAATGGACGAACTTGTAGCGCCCGTCGCGGATCGCCACCATCGGCGCATTGGAGCCTTCGGCGGCGTACTCCATCAGAACCGGCGCCTCGCGCGTCCCTCCGCCCATAAGCGCCTTGAGCGATTGCCCGTCCGTCCACGGCATGATGGCATCCATGTCGACGCCGGCGAGGTCGGCGAGCGTCGGCAATATGTCGAGATTGGAGACGGGCGTCTCGATCAGGCCCGGCTTGACCCCTGGCCCCGCGATCATCAGCGGCACACGCGCCGAGCCTTCGTAGAACGACATCTTGAACCACAGACCGCGCTCGCCCAGCATGTCGCCATGGTCGGAGCAGAAGACGATGATCGTGTCGTCGAGCATCCGCGTCCGTTCGAGCGTCGAGAGAAGCTCGCCGACCTTGTCGTCCAGATAGCTGATATTGGCGAAATAGCCGCGCCGCGAGCGGCGGACATTGTCGTCCGTGATCGAAAAGCCGGCATAGTCGCTCGCCTTGTAGAGCCGCTGCGCATGCGGGTCCTGCTTCTCATAGGGGATGAAGCCGACCTTCGGCTCAAGCTCGGCGCAGCCCTCGTAAAGGTCCCAATATTGCCGCCGTGCGACATAGGGGTCGTGCGGATGCGTAAAGGAGACGGTCAGGCACCATGGCCGCCGGTCGTGATCCTCCGATACACGCGAAAACTCGTGAAGCTTCTGCGCGGCATGGAAGGCTACCTCGTCGTCATATTCCATCTGGTTGGTGATCTCGGCGACGCCGGCGCCGGTGACGGAGCCCAGGTTGTGGTACCACCAGTCGATGCGTTCGCCGGGCTTGCGGTAGTCAGGCGTCCAGCCGAAATCGGCCGGGTAGATGTCGGTCGTCAGCCGCTCCTCGAAGCCGTGGAGCTGGTCCGGCCCGACGAAATGCATCTTGCCGGAAAGGCAGGTGTGATAGCCGCTAGCGCGCAGATGATGCGCGTAGGTCGGAATGTCGGAGGCGAATTCGGCGGCGTTGTCGTAGACGCGTGTCCGCGACGGCAATTGCCCGCTCATGAAGGAGGCGCGGCCCGGCGCGCAAAGCGGCGAGGCGGTGTAGTTGTTGGCGAAGCGCGCCGAGCGTGCGGCCAGCGCGTTCAGCTGCGGGGCATGCAGGAAGCCGGCGGGACCGTCCGGGAAAAGCGTCCCGTTCAACTGATCGACCATAAGGATGAGGATATTCGGACGGGCAGTCATCGGGCGAGCCTCAGTTCGACATAATTTTCAACGAGCCGCGCGGCAGAGACCGCGTCGCTTGGTCCGTCCTTCAACGCGCGGCGGATATAGAAACCGTCGATCATCGCCGCGATGGTCTCTGCGGCGGCGAGCGCGTCCGCTCTGGGCAAAAGCGCCGAAAGCCCGCTCATCAGGTTGGAATGGAGGCGCCGGGCGTAAACGATGAACAGCCGTCGCATGGACGGCGATTTCTGCGCCTCGACATAGAAGGCGAGCCACGCGGCAACCGTTTCTGCGCGGAACTGGTGCGTGGAGAAGTTGACGGCAATCACGGTCGAGACCCGATCGCGCGGTGTATTCGCTTGGTGCAGCGCCGATTTCAGGTCGGCTCCGAGTTCCAAAAGCAGGTGGCGCATTGTCGCCTGCAGGAGTTCTTCCTTGGCGCCAAAATAATGATGGGCGAGCGCGGAAGAGACGCCTGCTCGCCCGGCGATCTGCGACATGGTAACGTCGAGCGCACCGCGCTCGCCGATCGCGGAGATCGTCGCGTCGATCAGCGCCCGCCTTCTGAGCGGCTCCATTCCGGTCTTCGGCATATCCACCTCTTGCCGGACTCTATTCTTGATTGACTCGTCAATCAAGAAAAATACGGCAAGAAAAATATGGCGACGGGCGCGGCTGTGCTGCACCAGTGAAATTAATCGAGAGGCAAGGTCCCGCGCGCCTTTACGTAGCGCTTGCGGGCATCCACCTTTAGGGAATAGACCGGAACAGATTCATCTCGTTAGGTGGCAAGGGAGTTTGACATGACGGCTTGCATCGTTGGGTGGGCGCATCTGCCCTTCGGCCGGCATCCGGACGAGACGCTGGAAGGCATGATCACCAGGGTCGCGGCCGACGCGATCGAGCATGCCGGCATTGGGCCGGACGACATCGACGAAATCGTGCTCGGGCATTTCAACGCGGGTTTCTCGGCTCAGGACTTTACCGCGAGCCTCGTTCTGCAGGCTGACGACCGGCTGCGCTTCAAGCCGGCGACGCGTGTCGAGAACGCTTGCGCGACCGGATCGGCAGCGGTGCGGCAGGGCATCCGCGCGATTGACGCACACGCGGCGAAGGTCGTGCTTGTCGTCGGCGCCGAGCAGATGACCACGACGCCAGGTCCGGAGATCGGCAAGAACCTTTTGAAAGCGTCGTACCTTCCCGAGGACGGCGACACGCCGGCCGGTTTCGCCGGCGTCTTCGGCAAGATCGCTCAGGCCTATTTCCAGCGCCACGGCGACCAGTCCGACGCACTGGCGGCGATTGCCGCGAAGAACCACAAGAACGGCGTGGAAAACCCCTATGCCCAGATGCGCAAGGACCTCGGCTTTGATTTCTGCCGCCAGGAAAGCGAGAAGAACCCTTTCGTCGCCGGCCCGCTGAAACGGACGGATTGCTCGCTGGTCTCCGACGGCGCCGCCGCGATCATTCTCGCGGATGTGGATACGGCGCTTTCGATGAAACGCGCCGTGGCCTTCCGTGCCAACGAGCATGTGCAGGATTTCCTACCCATGTCGAAGCGCGATATTCTGCTGTTCGAGGGCTGCGAAGAAGCTTGGGCGAGGGCTTTGAAGAAGGCCGGCGTCACGCTCGGTGACCTTTCCTTCGTGGAGACGCATGATTGCTTCACCATCGCCGAACTGATCGAATATGAGGCAATGGGCCTGACGCCGCGCGGGCAGGGCGCAAGCGCCGTGCTCGACGGCACCACGGCGAAGGGCGGCCGCCTGCCGGTCAATCCTTCGGGCGGCCTGAAGGCGAAGGGCCATCCGATCGGCGCGACCGGCGTTTCCATGCATGCGCTGACCGCCATGCAGTTGATGGGCGAAGCCGGCGGCATGCAGATCGAGGGCGCGAAGCTCGGCGGCATCTTCAACATGGGCGGCGCGGCGGTGGCCAATTACGTCTCCATCCTCGAACGTATCCGGTAGACGCGCGTTCGGGGGAGGGGCTTCGCATGGACGATCCGGTTCTGGTCGAGGTGACGCGCGGCGGCAGGGTGGAGAGCCGGCATCGCGGCGCTATCGCAATCCTTGACGCTGACGGGGCGGTGCACACGGCGCTGGGCGATATCGGCCGCGCTATTTTCCCGCGCTCGGCGGTGAAGTCGATACAGGCGCTGCCCTTGGTTGAAAGCGGTGCGGCCGATACGTTCGGCTTCAGCGAGAAAGAACTGGCGCTGGCCTGCGCTTCGCATTCCGGCGAACCGGCGCATGTCGCGCTGGCGGCTTCCATGCTGGAGCGAGCCGGGCTCGACGGGACGGCGCTCGAATGCGGCGCGCACTGGCCAAGCCGGCAGGAGGTGACGATCGAACTGGCGCGCTCCGGCGCGACGCCGACCGCGCTGCACAATAATTGTTCCGGCAAGCATTCGGGCTTCCTCTCGGTCTGCAGCCATTGCGGTGTCGATCATCATGGCTATGTGCGGATGGACCACCGGCTGCAGGACATGGTGCGCGATGCGCTGGAAGGCGTCACCGGCGCGCCGCACGGGCTGGACAACAGCGGCACCGACGGCTGCTCGATCCCGACCTATGCGATACCGCTGAAAAGCCTGGCGCTCGGCTTTGCCCGCATGGCGACGGGGACCCGGCTGGGTCCAAAGCGCGCCGCTGCGGCGAAACGGTTGTTTTCCGCCTGCATGGCCGAGCCGTTCTACGTGGCCGGGAGCGGCCGCGCCTGCACGAAGATCATGGAGGCGGGGAAGGGCCGCGTCTTCGTCAAGACCGGGGCTGAAGGTGTCTATTGCGCCGCCGTGCCCGAACTCGGTCTCGGCATCGCGCTCAAATGCGACGATGGCGCCGGCCGTGCTTCCGAGACGGTGGTTTGTGCCGTTCTGGCGCATCTGCTCCGGGACGATGCCGGGCTTTCCGGCAAACTGGCCAACCTCGCCCAGACGACGCTCAGGAACTGGAACGGTATCGAAGTCGGCGGCGTTCACCCGGCCTTCACGCTGACCTCGGCTGGATGAGCATTTGCGTCGGCGCACGCCGCTGCGACCGCCTTTCCTTTGAGAATGCAGCGCGGAGTGGTAGAGTCCACGGATGAGCAGAGCGTTTACCCGCGAGCAGGACGACGGTCATTCGCCCAACGATATCGGCGAGCGGCCGATCAGTGAGCATCGCAACCTTGTGACCCCCGAAGGCCTCCGCATGATCGAGACGGAAGCCGCCGCGCTTCGCGAGGAGCTTGCGAAAGCCGAGGCGGGCGGCGAGCGCGAGAAGATCGCGCTGGTCTCGCGCGATTTGCGCTATTGGTCGGCGCGCCGTGAGAGCGCGGAAGTCTCCGTGCCCGATCCCGAAAGCGATGTCGTCCGTTTCGGCATGAGCGTCACGATCGAGGCGGAAGACGGAACCTCGCACCGATGGAAGATCGTCGGCGAGGACGAGGCCGATGCCGCGAAGGGCAGGATTTCGCACGTCTCGCCGATGGCGGTGGCCTTGTTCGGAAAGGGCGTCGGCGATCTTGCGACCGTGAACGGCAAGGAGTGGGAGATTATTGCGGTGGGAATTTCGTAAGCGACAGGCTACGTCTTCGCTCGCCCGGCAATCGTATACGGCGCCAACCTCTCCTTGGCTTCGGCAAGCCGCTTCCTGAATTCGTCGGTCACGTACGAAGAGTTATCTTCCTGCGCCAGCACTGATAAGGCAATTTGATAGCGCTCCATGTGCTGGCGCGCGGCCGCGAGGCTCCGCTCGTCTTTCTTGGTCAGCTTCGGCATAGAACAACTATCGCGTGAAGTTCCTGATTATCACACGCAGATGCATCGGAAAACCCGGCGCTTATGCCGCTACAGCCACCCCTTCCGGCGGAAATAGAAGATAGGCAGCATGGCCGAGACCACCATCAGTCCGAGCGCGTAGGGATAGCCGACCAGCCACGAAAGCTCCGGCATGTTGTGGAAGTTCATGCCATAGATTGAGGCGATGAGGGTGGGTGGCATGAAGACGACGGCGGCGACCGAAAATATCTTGATGATCGCGTTCTGCTCCACCGATACGAGCCCCACCACTGTGTCGAGCAGGAAGGTGATCTTGTTGGACAGGAAACCGACATAGTCGTTGAGCGATTGCGTATCGCGTTCCAGCGACTTCATCCAGGCGCGGCTTTCCTTGGTTCCCTTGCCGTTGGTCGCGCCCGCCGAGAGGTAGACGAGCATGCGGTTGATGCCGGCGAGGCTTTCGCGAACCTTGGAGAGAAAGGCGCCTTCCTTGCCGATGCTGCGCAAGGCTTCGCGAAAGGCGGGGGTCCCCATCGGCCTGCCGCCGGGCTCCGTGCTGAACAGCATGGAGGAAGTGTCGTCGATCCCGCTTGCGACATTTTCCAGAATGTCGGCAATGCGGTCGGTGATGGCTTCGATCAGCCCGAGGAACAGCCAGTTGGCATCGCATTTGGGTGCAATGAGGCCGTTCCCGGGCTTGGCTACCCGGGCGACGAATTGCATGAAGGCTTTCGGATCGGAATAGCGCAGCGTGACGAGGCGGTTGCCGGCGAGGATGAAAGTTATCGGTGCGATCCCCGGCGAACCGACATGGGAGGAATGGAGGATCGACACCGTCATGAACTGCACGCCGTTTTCCGTATAGAAACGGCTCGATTCCTCGATCTCGCGCATTTCCTCCCGGTTGGGGATGCCGACGCCGAGCATGCGCTCGACGGCGCTCTCTTCTTCTTTGGTGGGTGTGTTGAGGTCGATCCAGGCAACGCCGTCCATGATGCCGGCCTGAAGGTCGACACTGGCGGGAAGCAGGCATTCGCCTTCCCTCAGATATGCTGTCAGCATCGCCGCCTCCGCCTTGCTTCGTGGTGTCTGGATACTCCGGGAGCGCAGCGAAAGTCTATGCTTGGGAAGAAGGCTGGCTGCAGCTTCAGGTGCCGTGACGGCGGGCGGGGCCGGCGGCGGCCATGAGCGTGTCGACCAGGTTTTCCGCCGCTTCGGGGATTACGGTGCCGGGCGGGAAGATGGCGTCGGCGCCGGCCTTGCGCACCGCCTCGAAATCGTCGGGCGGGATGACACCGCCGGCGACGATCATGATGTCGCCGCGCCCGAGCCTGTCGAGCGCTTCGCGAAGTTCCGGTATCAGCGTCAGATGCCCGGCCGCAAGCGACGAGGCCCCGACGATGTGGACGTCGTTTTCGGATGCGAGCTTCGCGATCTCCTCGGGCGTCTGGAACATGGCTCCGACCGTCACCTCGAAGCCGAGATCGGCGAAAGCGCTGGCGATGACCTTCTGGCCGCGGTCGTGGCCGTCCTGACCCATCTTCGCCACGAGAATGCGCGGCTTCGTTCCAGTCAGCCGATCGAAGCGCTCGATCTTGCCGAGCACGCGCTCCACAACCGCATTTTCGCCGATCTCCTTGCGATAGACCCCGGAAATGGTGCGGACCTCCGCGACATGGCGGCCGAAGGTCTTCTCAAGCGCAAGCGAGATTTCGCCAACCGTTGCCTTGGCGCGCGCGGCGCGGATCGCAAGGTCCAGCAGATTGCCGTTGCCGCTGCTGGCCGCCTCGGACAATGCGCCGAGCGAGGTTTCCACCGCCGCCACGTCGCGCGTGCCCTTGAGCTGCTGCAATTTGGCAAGCTGGCGCGCTCGGACCTCCGCGTTGTCGACCTTCAGCACGTCGACCTCGATGTCCTGATCCGGCCGGTAGCTGTTGACGCCGACGACCATCTGCTCGCCCGAATCGATGCGTGCCTGCGTGCGCGCCGCCGCTTCCTCGATCCTGAGCTTGGGCACGCCTTCTTCAATCGCGGCTGCCATGCCGCCGAGCGCTTCCACTTCCTCGATATGGGAGAGCGCGCGGGCGACGAGGTCGTGCGTCAGCCGCTCGACATAGTAGGAACCGCCCCACGGATCGATGATGCGCGTGGTGCCGGATTCCTTTTGCAACAGTAATTGCGTGTTGCGCGCGATCCGCGCGGAATGGTCGGTCGGCAGCGCCAGCGCCTCGTCGAACGAATTGGTGTGCAGCGATTGCGTATGCCCCTGCGTCGCAGCCATCGCCTCGATCATGGTGCGCATGATGTTGTTGTAGGGGTCCTGCGCGGTCAGCGACCAGCCGGAGGTCTGGCAGTGCGCCCTCAGCGACAGCGAGCGCGGATTCTTCGGTGCGAAGTTCTTCTGCATCAGCACCGCCCAGATGAGACGCGCCGCGCGCAGCTTCGCCACCTCCATGAAGAAATTCATGCCGGCGTTCCAGAAGAAGGAAAGCCTCGGCGCGAATTTGTCGATGTCGAGGCCGGCGGCGACGCCCGCCCGCGCATATTCGATGCCGTCGGCGATCGTATAGGCGAGTTCGAGGTCGACCGTCGCTCCCGCCTCCTGGATGTGGTAGCCGGAGATCGAGATCGAATTGAATTTCGGCATATGCTCGGACGTGTAGGCGAAGATGTCCGAGATGATCCGCATCGAGGGTTTTGGCGGATAGATATAGGTATTGCGGACCATGAACTCCTTGAGGATGTCGTTCTGGATGGTCCCGGCAAGGTCCTTTTGCGCGACGCCCTGTTCTTCGCCCGCAACGATATAGAGCGCCATGATCGGCAGCACCGCGCCGTTCATGGTCATCGATACCGTCATCTGGTCGAGCGGGATGCCGTCGAAAAGCTGCCGCATGTCTAGGATGGAATCGATCGCGACGCCGGCCATGCCGACATCGCCGGCGACACGTGGATGGTCGCTGTCATAGCCGCGATGGGTGGCCAGATCGAAGGCGATAGACAGGCCCTTCTGGCCCGCAGCGAGATTGCGGCGGTAGAAGACGTTCGATTCTTCGGCGGTGGAAAAGCCGGCATATTGCCGGATGGTCCATGGCTGCTGGACATACATTGTGGGGTAGGGGCCGCGCAGATAAGGCGCCGCGCCCGGATAGGTGTCCAGATAGGGCAGCCCGGCAAGGTCGCGCTCGCGGTAGCTGCGGCGGACCGCTATGCCTTCCGGCGTCTGCCGCTCGTCGCGCGGCGGCTTGCCCGCTTGAGATTTTGGCTCGTGCCAGTCGAGCCCCGAAAAATCCGGTATCACGCGTTGCTTCCTGTCATTTGGTCTAGCCGCATGGCCGGCAAACGTTCGCAAAACACGGTGCCGTCCACGGGGAGCGGGCGTTTCTCGGCCTTGAGCGTCGATACGGCACGCTCCTTCGGCGCCGGATAGATCGTCGTGCCGAGGATCGCGCGCGTGCCGTCCCGGAACGTGGCCACGCGCTCTTCCCGCGCCACCTTTATCCGCTCCTGGAAATGGCCCTTCAAGAGGCTTTCGAGCAAGCCGCCTTCCGCCTCGATCCGGCGGAATTCATCCCAGGCCTTTTCGCACAGCGCTCCGGTGAGCGCATCGATCGCGCCGGAGCCGGCGGCGGGATCGACGACGAAATCGAGATGGCTTTCGCCGGCCAGGATCAGTTGTGTATTGCGCGCGATCCGCCGCGCGGCCGCGTCGGGCAGTCCGTGCGCCAGTGTGTGCGGGAGCACCGACACCGTATCGGCCCCACCGATGCCCGCCGAAAACGCCGCGATCGTGTTGCGCAGGATATTCGTCTCCGCATCACGCTTCGTCAGCATGCGAAAGGAGGTTTCTGCATGGATGCTGGCCTGCGAAGGCTCGATCGAGCACGCCTCCTGCGCCACGATCCAAAGCTTGCGAAGTGCCCTGATCTTGGCGATCGACATGAACTGGTCCTGGTCGACGCCGAGCGCGAAGCCGATATGGGGCGCTGCATAGACGAGCGGCTGCCGTTCCTCCTCGAACAAGCGCAGATGCCAGATGGCGGCGGCCAGCATGGCGCCGAGTTCCTGCGCCTCGGTCGCGCCCGCATTGTGGTAGACGCGGCCGTCGGCCTCGAGCAGCACCGCCGGCACGCCCATGGCGAAGAAATGCGCCAGCGATTGCGGCATCGAGGCCTTCAACGCCTCGATCGACATCCTGAGCCTTCCGGTGCCGACGAAATTTGCCGCCGGGTCGATGCCGAAGGAAAGGCTGAGCTTGGCCGGATCGACGCGGCGCCGCGTCAACAGTTCCACCAGCCAGTCGACCGACATCCGACTGGCCGGATGCACGTCGATACGCAGATGCGTCTTGTCGAGCGAAATGCCGTCCAGCGCTTGCGAGAGCGCGTCTGCCGTTCCGGGCAGCCCATAGCCGAACGCGTTTGGCGCGCCGTCGAAGATGAGGGCCAGCCCCGTCGCGCCGTTGCCGATATCGTCCAGCGCCTGCCTGTTGGCCCGTTCGGGATCGGTATCGTCCACGCGCTGCACGATCGACCAGCATTTGCGGGGGTCGATGCGCCCTGAAGGCGCTATGTCGCGCGCGCGGCTGTAAAGCGGGTCTATGCGAATCTCGTCGTCCGTGCGGGAAATCAGAGACTTGTCGAAATCGGCACCGCCCAGCGCCTTGGCGACAAGGGCCAGCCAGCCGCTCCGGTCAGTCGTCGTCAGACGGGTCGTTCTGATGACGTCCGAATCCATGAAGCCTCCCTTCCGCCTATCAACAGATAGCTGATTTTAGGATGTGCCGCAGCATACCGCAATGCGTCATTCGGGCTAACGGCTGCCTGCGGCAAACCCGCGAATTCGGCGCGCGGCATTGTCGCATGGCGCCAGCATTACTATAGGGGGGAGGCGGGCCGCCACCCCCGGCGAGCCGGCGCTGAAAAGTTAGTGGGATCAACAATTTCAGCACTTTTCCCGAATCATCGGGAAAAGTGTTGGAACACCAGATTACACAACCAATACAGGCGTCTTCGTCGGAACGCGGCTGTAGAGGTCGATGATATCCTGGTTGATGAGGCGCACGCAGCCCGACGATACGGCCTTGCCGATCGACCACCATTCAGGCGAGCCGTGGAGGCGGTAGAGCGTGTCGACATTGCCCTGGAACAGATAGAGCGCACGCGCGCCCAGCGGATTGTCGAGGCCGGGCGGCATGCCGCCATTGGCGGCGCTGTATTTCGCCAGTTCCGGCTGCCGTGCGATCATGTCGTCCGGCGGCGTCCATTTCGGCCATTTCTGCTTCCACTGGACCTGCGCGCGGCCCGACCAGGAGAAGCCCTCCCGGCCGATGCCCACGCCGTAGCGGAGCGCCTGTCCGTTTTCCATGACGAGATAAAGGAACCGCGTCGGCGTGTGCACGACGATCGTTCCGGGCCGCTCGCCGGTCGGGTCCTCGACGATCTGCCGGTAATATTGCGGGTCGATCTTCTGGTAGGGGACGGCGGGGATCAGGCGTCCGTCATCCTCCAACGGTCCGTACATTGCCGCCGGACCGCTGAAAGCCGTGTCATCTCTCCCGGAGGGAAAGCCCTCCGGCGGTTCCGTAGGCGGTGGCGAGGTCACGCATGCGGAAAGGGCGGTCGAGGTTGCGCCGAGCGCCGCCATGGTAAGAAACCGCCGGCGGGTGAGCGCGGCCCGGTGAAATTCGTTGCCTGTCATTTTCTGCTGAGCCCTGTCTGGATGCCCTGAACGCTTCGCCATCCTCCCCCGAAATAACGATTGCGGGAAAACAACGGCGAAATGCGGCCGGAAATGGACCGCCAGACGAGAAACGAACGAACCTGCCGATTTGTTGCATCCCTGCAACGGTGCGCCTGGATGGAGAGCCTTTCAGGTCAGGCAAGCAGACGATCGAGGCTGGGAAGGATGAGTTTCGGCGCGTGGTCGTGATATTCGTCCGGCTGGTTGGTGCGGTTGATCCACACCGTGCGGAAGCCGAATTTCGTGGCGCCGGCGACATCCCAGCGATTGGACGACTGGAAGGATACGGCGTCGGGATAGAGCCGCCAGGCTGTCGTGACCAGTTCGTAGACGGATTGGTCGGTCTTGAAGCGGCGGATAGGGTCCACGGAGAAAACATCGTCCAGCACGGTGTCGAGCGCCGCCTTCCGGACCGCCGTTTCCAGCATGGAAGGTGAGCCGTTGGACAGGATCGCCACGCGCGCACCCTTCGCCTTCAGCGCCTTTAGTACCGCCGGCACTTCCGGATAGCAGTCGAGATCGCGATAGGCGTCGAGCAGTTTCGGCTTCAAGGCCGGATCGGCGGAAGGATATTTGGCAAAGGCGAAGTCGAGCGCCTGCTCGGTGAGCTGCCAGAAATCGAGGTACGATCCCATCAGCGTCCGCACCCATGAATATTCGATCTGCTTGACTCGCCAAAGCTCCGAAATGGCCTGGCCGTCTGGACCGACCTCGGCGGCGTGCCGGCGCACCGCCGCATGCACGTCGAAAAGCGTTCCATAGGCGTCGAAGACAAAGGCCGAATACCGCATGCTATCCTCGGGAGGGAAATCGAGAGCACAATCTTAACGCGTTGTCATAGCCGGCGCGACTATTTCTGGACTACGATTTGTTATGCCATGACGATTGACGATGCCGGCCAAAACGCCTTCCATGGCAATCATACGCCGATCATGTGGAGTGAATGCTCGAATGAAAGTGAATACTGCCGCCCAGACGCTAACCTGGACCTATGTTGATGGCGACTGGCATGAGGGCAATGTGCCGCTCATCGGGCCGCGCAGCCATGTGATGTGGCTTGCCTCCAGCGTGTTCGACGGTGCCCGCTGGTTCGAAGGCGTGTCGCCCGATCTCGATCGGCACGCGGCGCGGGTCAACAATTCAGCCGTTGCACTCGGGCTGAAGCCGACGATGGCTGCGGAGGAGATCATCGGTCTCACTTGGGAGGGTTTGAAGAAGTTCGACGGCAAGACCGCCGTCTACATCCGGCCGATGTACTGGGCCGAGCATGGCGGCTATATGGGCGTGCCGGCCGATCCGGAATCGACCCGCTTCTGCCTCTGCCTTTATGAGGCTCCAATGCAGGAGCCGTCCGGTTTTTCCGTCACCGTGTCGCCCTTCCGCCGCCCCACCATGGAGACCATGCCGACCAACGCCAAGGCCGGCTGCCTTTATCCGAATAACGGCCGCGCCATCATGGAAGCGAAGAGCCGCGGCTTCGACAACGCGCTCGTGCTCGACATGCTCGGAAACGTCGCGGAAACCGGCTCGTCGAACATCTTCATGGTCAAGGACGGGCATGTCTTCACGCCGGCGGCGAACGGCACCTTCCTGTCGGGCATCACCCGTTCGCGCACCGTCGCGCTGCTCGCCGATTACGGCTTCCGCACGGTTGAAAAGACATTATCGGTCCTCGATTTCATGGAGGCCGACGAGATCTTCTCCACCGGCAACCACTCCAAGGTCGTGCCGATCACGCGCATTGAGGGCCGCGACCTCCAGCCCGGCCCCGTCGCCAAGAAGGCGCGCGAACTCTACTGGGAATGGGCGCATTCGACAGCCGCCGGATGAGCCGCTAAAAGAGGCCCGGACACGCCTCCCGGCCTTGTCCGGGACCCGAGATAACCTATCTTGTCCATAGCTTTCATCACGTAATGAGGGAGACCGATCATGGCCTTTGAATTGCCGCCGCTGCCTTACGACTACGAGGCGCTCCAGCCCTACATGTCCAAGGAAACGCTGGAATATCACCACGACAAGCACCACAAGGCCTATGTCGACAACGGCAACAAGCTGGCCGCCGAAGCGGGCATGGACAAGCTGTCGCTGGAAGAGGTGGTGAAGCAGTCCTTCGGCAAGAATGCTGGTCTCTTCAACAATGCCGCCCAGCACTACAACCACACCCATTTCTGGCCGTGGATGAAGAAAGGCGGCGGCGGCAAGAAGCTTCCGGGCGCGCTTCAGAAGGCGGTCGACAGCGACCTCGGCGGCTACGACAAGTTCCGCGCCGATTTCATGAATGCCGGCGCGACGCAGTTCGGTTCGGGCTGGGCCTGGCTTTCGGTGAGGAACGGAAAGCTCGAGATTTCCAAGACGCCGAACGGCGAGAACCCGCTCGTCCACGGCGCGTCGCCGATCCTCGGCGTCGATGTGTGGGAGCATTCCTACTACATCGACTATCGCAACGCGCGGCCGAAATATCTGGAAGCCTTCGTCGACAATCTGATCAACTGGGATCACGTGCTGGAGCTTTACGAAAAGGCTTCCTGATCGACCCTTGATGAAGACCCCGGCATTTTGAACTGATCCCGTAGAGTTGGATGGTTCATTGCCGGGGTCTTTTTTGTTGACGGACCGTCACCGGCGAAATCCGCGACTTCACGCAAGAGTGAGAAGAAACGGAGGAATTAAGCCGTCATCATTTGCGTTGATGGCGGTGGGCGCATCGGCCCTCGGAGCCTTGGAGGAGAGGAATGAAGAAAATCGCACTCGCCGTTTCCGCAATTATGCTGTCGGCCGTCACGGTCGCCATGGCGGCAGGCGACCCCATCGCCACGAGAAAGACGCTTATGGACGCCAATGGCGCGGCGGCGGGTGCTTCCGCCGCGATGCTGAAGGGTGATCTCGATTACAATCCGGCCGTCGCCAAATCGGCGATCATGACCCTGCGCGCGGTCGCGCATTCCTACGGTTCCTTCTTCCCCGAAGGATCCGACAAGGGCGATACCAAGGCATCTCCCAAGATCTGGTCCGATCATGCAGGCTTCGAGGCGGAACTGGCAAAATTCCAGGCAGATGCGGATGCGGCGGCTAAAGCATCGGGCAAGGACGGCCCGGCCGATCTCACCGCCTTCAAGGCCGCGGTCACGCCGGTCCTCGGCCACTGCAAGACCTGCCATCAGGACTACCGCCTGAAATAGCGTAAGGTTTCACGCCTCATGACGGTTCGCCGGCTGATCCTGGCCATTGTCGTTCTGGTGGTGGCCGGGGGGCTGGCCTTCTGGCTGCTTACGATCCCGCGGGGGCTTGATCCGAAAAGCGTGGCGAGCCTTGCCTCCGGCGACGCGGCCAGGGGCGAGCGGATATTCTGGGCCGGCGGCTGCGTCTCCTGCCATGGCCGGCCCAGGGCCAAGGGCGACGCCCGACTGGAACTGACGGGCGGGCTGGAACTCAAGACGCCGTTCGGTGTCTTCGTGCCGCCGAACATCTCGCCCGACAAGACGGACGGCATCGGCGCGTGGACGCTCGAAGATTTCGCCAACGCGCTGAAGCGCGGCGTTTCGCCGGACGGCCGGCATTATTATCCGGCCTTTCCGTATCCTTCCTACGCCCGCATGAAACTCGGCGACATCGCCGACCTCTTCGCCTTCATCAAGACGCTGCCGCCGGTGTCCGGCCATACGCCGCCCGACCAACTCTCATTCCCCTATTCGGTTCGTCGCGGCGTCGGGCTCTGGAAACTGCTCTATCTGTCGGACAAACCCGTCGTCAGCCTGTCGCCCGATGCCTCGGAGAAGGCGAAGGAGGGGCAATATCTGGTCGAGGGGCCGGGCCATTGCGGCGAGTGCCATACGCCGCGCAGTGTCCTCGGCGGAACGGAAGACAGAAAGTGGCTTTCCGGCGCCGTCGCCGTGGAAGGCAAGGGACATGTGCCGAACATAACCTCCGGCGAGGGCGGCATCGGCGACTGGTCGGAGAAGGACATCGCCTACTATCTCGAAAGTGGCTTTACCCCGGACTTCGATTCGGTCGGAGGCGCCATGGTCGACGTCCAGGAGAACATCGCCCATCTGACGGCGGCCGACCGCGAGGCGATCGCCGCCTATCTGAAGGCCGTCCCGCCGCATCCGAACGGCTATCCGGCGAAGAAGAAATAGGCGCTATCCTTCCAGCCTGTCCGTGACCTTGAGCGCGAAGGCATAGACGAAGGCGATTTCCTCGAGCCGCGAGAAGCGGCCCGACGCGCCGCCATGGCCGGCGTCCATATTGATCTTGAGGAGAACGGGGTTTCGTCCGGTTTTCTTAGCGCGCAGCCGCGCCACCCACTTCGCCGGTTCCCAATAGGTGACGCGCGGATCCGTCAGGCCGGCGACGGCGAGGATCGGGGGATAATCCTTCGCATCGACATTGTCGTAGGGGGAGTAGCCTGCGATGGTCTGGTAGTCCGCGCGGGATTCCTTGGGATTGCCCCATTCCGGCCATTCGGGCGGGGTGAGCGGCAAAGTGTCGTCCAGCATCGTCGCCAGCACGTCGACGAAGGGAACCTCGGCGATGAGGCCGCCGAAAGCCTGCGGTGCAAGATTCGCGACGGCGCCGATCAGGAGCCCGCCGGCCGAACCGCCCTGCGCGACGATGCAGTTGTGATCGGTATAGCCCTGCGCGACAAGGTGAAGGGCAGCATGGACGAAATCGTCGAACGTGTTGTGCTTCTTCTCCTTCTTGCCGTCTTCGTACCAGGAAAACCCCTTGTCCTTGCCTCCGCGCACATGTGCGATGGCATAGATGAAGCCCCGGTTCACCAGCGAAAGGCAATTGGTGTTGAAGGACGCCGGGATCGTGATCCCGTAGGCGCCGTAGCCGTAGAGCAGACAGGGCGCGCTGCCGTCGAGCGGCGTATCCTTGTGATAAAAGAGCGAGATCGGCACCAGTTCGCCGTCATGGGTGGGCGCCATCAGGCGCCGCGTGACGTACTGGCCGGCGTCGTGGCCGGAGGGCACTTCCTGCGTCTTGAGCAGCGTCCGCTTACGCGTGCGCATGTCGTAGTCGTAGAGCTGCGACGGCGTTGTCATGGAGGAATAGGAGAAACGGATCGTGTCGCTATCGTATTCGAGAGCGCCCGAAAGGCCGAGCGAATAGGCTTCCTCTTCGAACGCGATCATGTGCTCCTCACCGGTGGCGCGCTCGCGGATGACGATGCGCGGCAACCCGTCCTTGCGCTCCAGCCGCACCAGGAAATTCTGGAAGGCCATGACGGAGAGGATCAGCCGGCCGGGCTCGTGGGCAATGAGTTCACGCCAGTTCGCCCGCCCCGGTTCATTGACCGGCGCCGTCATGATCTTGAAGTCCTTGGCGCCGTCGGCGTTGGTCAGGACGAAGAAGACCTCGCCGCCGTCTTCGAGATCGTATTGCAGGCCCGTCTCGCGCGCCGCCACAAGGCACGGTTTTGAGCCTGGATCGTTCGCCGGAAGGATGCGGTATTCCGATGTCTCGTGATCGTGAATGGCGATGAATATCCATCGGTTGGTCAGCGTCCCGCCGACATCCATGAAGAAGCCGGCGTCCTTCTCTTCATAGATCAGCCGGTCGCGCTTTTTTCCAAGCGGGTGGTAATAGATTTTGGACGGTCGATGGTTGGCATCGAGCCGCGTATAGAAGAAACCGGCCGCATCGGCGTCCCAGGTGCCCGCGCCGCCGGTGTCTACGACGCTGTCGGCACTGTCGGCTCCGCCTTCGACATCGCGGACTTGGAGCGTGTAGAACTCCGAGCCCTTGTCGTCGAAGCCCCAAAGCAGCAGCTTGTGGTCGGGCGAATGATCCGCGCCGCCGAGGCGGAAATAGCTCTTGCCTTCGGCTTCCTCGTCGCCGTCGAGCAGAATCTGCTCCTCGCCACGCTCGCGTGGCGTGCGGAAGAAACGCGGCTGCTCGCCGCCGGCCTTGAACGATGTACCATAGGCGAAGGGGCCGTCCTTCATGGGCACGGAGGAATCATCTTCCTTTATGCGGCCGCGCATTTCGGAAAACAGCTTTTTCTGCAACCCGACCGTGTCGGCCATCATTGCGGCTTGATAAATATTCTCCGCCTCCAGATGCGAGCGGATCGCCGGATCGAGCAGGGAAGGGTCCTTGAATACTTCTTGCCAATTGTCTGCGCGCAGCCATGCATATTCGTCGATACGGTTGATGTTGTGCCAATTGTCGGCCTTGGGCCGCATTTGGGTCTGTGGTGCGGCAATGTCTGCGAATTTGGCGGTCATGGAGCCTCTGGAGGGAAATTCGATGAAGGAAGGATGGTCGGCCGGCAAGAATGACCCCGCCGCGGCTCTTCTATCCCCGGATATAGCGCAATACACGAAAAGTGTAAGGCAGCAGCGGATATCCGTGCCGATGGGTACGTTTCGCGGTTGAGCCGATTTTTGCCCGCCTCTCGCCACAATGTTGTGAAACGCGTTAAAGTTGTGGTGGTTGTTCTTTCTGTAAGAATACAGGATAAATTGAGCATATTTCGCCAGAAAATAGAATTAGTGAATTGACTTGTACTATTCGAAGCGCCAATTAGGTGCCGCTTACCTCGAATCGTATAAGCGTCGCCTTTCTTGTTTCGTATCGCTGAATTCCGAGAAAAGAGACAAGCGGAACAGCAGAGTCCAAGGTCTATCGAAGGGTCAGAGAATGGATATGAATGAATCGCCTGCCAGAAGCGCCGACATGCTCATTGAGCTTACGGCCGATGTCGTGGCGGCTTATGTCAGCAACAATCCTGTTCCGGTCTCGGAACTTCCGAATCTGATCGCTGATATTCATGCCGCACTCGGTCGTGTCGGTGGCGCCAGCGAGCAGGCTCCCGTCGACAAACAGAAGCCGGCCGTCAATCCCAAGCGCTCGGTCCATGACGATTACATTGTCTGCTTGGAAGATGGAAAGAAATTCAAGTCGCTCAAGCGGCACCTGATGACCCACTACAATCTGACGCCCGACCAGTATCGCGAGAAGTGGAATTTGGATTCCAGCTATCCGATGGTCGCCCCGAATTACGCCGCGGCGCGCTCGCAACTGGCCAAGAAGATGGGCCTCGGCCGCAAGGCGAAGGGCCGGTAGGCACTTTTGCGACCGCAAGGTACGGCGCCGCAAGGCGCCGTTTTGCTATCGGGGTGCATATAGTCGACGGCTTTCGTGCTCTCCAGTCTTCATCATTCGCCTCGGCGCACCCGGTCTAGCGCCTGTTTCAGCGCGATGTGCCTGTTGATATCGTAGCTCCAATGGCGCCGCGAGCCCTTGATGCGCTCCCGTTCGATCAACCGTTGCAGTCGAACCGTGATGCGTTCCCGCTCCATGGCGGATGCCGACAGCGCTTCGGGAATGTCGATGCCGCAGGCCAGGAAAAGCGCCGCGCGCTGCCGGGCTTCCGTCGTTATCCTTTCCTTCTTTCGCTTGTAGTCGTCGATCTCCTGGGTAAGCCGATCCATCTGAACTCCTCGCGCAGTTAAGGGGCGGATTGTCGTGCGGCCGGCAAAGGCGGGGAGAAAATTCGTTGGGGCCCAGCGTAAACGGCATGGAAGAAGTCAGCGGAATCAAACAGTTGATTGTTTCGTGCTGAATTTTGAGTTCTTATTTTGTTCACTCATTGGGCGGCTTCCGGTATAAGAACATATTCCTAATCAAGAGGGGTATGTTTCAGTGCAACAAGCGACAGCCACCCGCTCCGCAGCCATTTTGCAGGTCGATCGAGCGCGGGAGGCGAGCCCCCCATGCAGCGATGGCAACGGCCGCGCGCCATACGGAATGAAACACGATCGGGCAGTCGAATGGTGCGATTGCCTGATCGACATCGCCGCCGCCCTTTTCAACATCAGCGGCAAGGAATTGCGGCGGCCGGGCCGGTCCACGCTGGACATCACCCGGGTGCGTCAGATCGCGATGTATGTGGGGCATGTCGTTTTGCGGCTGACCATGAGCGATGTCGGACGCGGCTTCGGTCGCGACCGCACGACCGTTCTCTATGCGTGCCACCTGATCGAGGACATGCGCGACGATGCGGATTTTGATCGCATCGTAGCGACGATGGAGCGAGTGGCCGCCGCCGCTTTCCACGAGCGGGGTACGATCTGAATGGGGGCGCGGGAAAAGCCTGGCGGGATCGAGAGGAAGAAGCTCAGGATCCTGAAATTCCTTGTCGCCGGTCCTGCGCGAATTGGGCCGGCATCAAGCGAAAAATCTGTTCTTCTGGAGGGCGGTGAGCGTGGCACGATTGCGGCTGGACATGCAGAACTTGCGGCGCTGGCCAGCGCCGGCCTGCTTGTCCGTGCCAGTGGCGCCATCGGCATTTCGGTTGCCGGCGAGGCGGCGCTGAGACGAGCCGCGGCAGAGGGGGATCCCTATCGCGAGCAGCATGGGGAGATCGCGCCGCAGCGGTTCGACACGGCGAACGGCTGGATCGTGGCCAACGTGAATATGGCGGAATCGCCACTCGCCCAGCTTGCCCGGCGCAAGGCAAAGGACGGCTCCCCGTTTCTGAGGGCGGCCGAATGGCGTGCGGGCGAAAGGCTGAGAACCGATTATACGCGGGCCCGCATCATGCCACGGCTCGGTGCCAACTGGCAGGCCGCGATCGCCTCGGGACGGCGTGATGGCGGTGCCGGCGGGATCGCTGAGCTGACCGACGCGGCGCTTGCGGCCAGGCAACGGGTAGAGCATGCGCTCGACGCCGTCGGCCCGGAACTCGCCGGTGTCCTCATCGACGTGTGTTGCTTTCTCAAAGGTCTGGAAACGGTCGAGATGGAAAGAGGCTGGCCAGTCCGTTCGGCCAAGATCATGCTGAAATCGGCGCTTGGCGCGCTCAGCCGTCACTACGAACGCCCAAAGGAGGAACGTCCGCATCGTGGCGTTCTGCATTGGGGAACGGAGGACTATCGCCCGCACCTCAACACAGTCGCCGCCGGGTAGCGGCGGACGTCTCTCAGGAGCCTTCCATGGCGAGGGACCGTTCGGCATCCCGCTTGATGCGCTTGACCATCGAGCGCAGGCCGTTGGCGCGCTGCGGCGTCAGATGTTCGTCGAGCCCGAGTTCCGCCATGACGCCTTCCACGTCGATCCGTCCGATCTCGCTGGCGCGCTTGCCGGAGAAGAGCGCGAGCATGATCGCCACCAGTCCACGCACGATATGGGCGTCGGAATCGCCATCGAAGGTCAACACCGGGTCGGATTCCTGGCTACGGTGGGTGAGAAGCCACACCTGGCTGACACAGCCCTGTACCTTGTGCACGGCATCGCGCGCTTCTTCCGGGAAAGGCGGCAATTCATTGCCGAGTTCGATGATGTAGCGGTAGCGGTCTTCCCAATCGTCGAGGAAGGCGAAATCGTCGCGTATGGCCTGAATATTGTTGGACATGACATCGATATAGTGAGCGGCCGCCACGCCGTCACGAAGATTCAAGGCATGCATCGGTTTTTTTGGGCTGGCAGGCCAATAGGCCGGGCTCGGTCTATTGCGCCGGTTTCCCTGTGTTGGCGATGCTTCCAGTGGTCAGCTGGCTTTCGTTGTCGTCAAAATGCTTGTCGAGCATCTCATATGCCAGTTTGGCGCCGGCGCGCGCCCTGACCCCGATCGTGTGGAGCGCTTCCTGGCCGACGATGCAGACATCCGGCTTGCGCTCGCAGATGTTGCCGATGTCGCTTGCGGCCTCACGCGCGGCAAGAAGCGCGGTGACCGGGCCGACGGTGTCGGCCTTCTGGGCGCCGTTGCCGGCGTCGAACGGAATGATGAGCAGGACCAGCGAAAGCCAGAAGGCCGATTTGATGAGAAATCCCATTGTCTGTCCCTTTTGTCCGCCGCGCCGTCCGCTGGGCGGCGGCCCTTTTCCCGAAACGCATCATGACAGGAGCGGGCAAAGGAGCGCTTGCCCGAACGCCGGGTATTTTCATCGAATAAGCGTAAAATTTGAACGATCTGCCGCGGCACGTCCGTTCGCTTCGGATCGTAATCTGGAACTTAAGAAGCAGTTCACCAAACAAGCCTTTGGAATCCGCGATTTCCAGGAAATCGGACAAGGGGCGGCCGGGATGCGGTGAAACGGAGGCAATAGTGCCTTCGCGCATTACCCTCTGTTTACCATGGCCCGAATTGGCCGCCTGTTCACGCCTCGGAGACACGATTTTGGTATTGCCGGCGGCTTGCGGAGGCCTCGCCTTATCCTTTCCTTAAATGCTGAATGCGAGGGTCGGGCTCAACAAAAACAGCCCGTGAATCGGGCAGGTAGAGAGTGCGTTCGGGTGAGTTTGGCAACGCCGAAATCCGCAGATTGGATCGCCGGCCTGATGGCGGGGTGCGAAAGGCTCGTTCCTCCCGGCCTTATCGACCCGTTGGAGCGTGGCCGCTCTGCCCGTTTCGTGGGCACCGTCGTGGCGGCGCCTTTTTTCGGCGTGGGGGCCTTCGCCTTTGCTTCCTATGGCAGGATGGATGCCGCGACGGTAGCGGCATCTCTGTGTGCACTTTGCGGCCTTTGCTGGCTTGCCGCGCTCCTCGTGGCCGTGAATGTCTCGCGGCAACTGATCGAAGGAGCGGCGCTTGTTCTCGCGGCTTTTTTTGCCGCGCTGGTGCTGGCGGCATCCGGAGGTCTGGGCTCTCCGCTCTGCGCTGCCGTTTTCGCGCTTGTTTTCGAGGCCTGGTGGATCGGCCGGTCGCGCAAGGCATTGATCGCGGGCATGGGGGCGGCGCTTGCCGTATTCGCCGCGCAGCTTCCTCTGGCGGGGATCGTGGCGCCGACTGCCGGGCCCGCAGTGTCGCCATGGCAATGGCTGGTCCCGCTCGCCTATGGGCTGACGGCATGGGCGCGGCTTCGAATGGTTTTTCTTGACTTGCACACAACCATCCTGGCGAATGAAGAGCCGTGCCTGGAGGAGCGTATCGACGCGGTGACGGTCAGGATCGCCGCCAATGGCGACGTGACGGATGTTTCCGATCAGGCGTCGCGACTATTCCGTCTCGCGCCGGAATTGCTTCTTGGCACGGGCCTGTTCGACCGTATCCACGTCGCGGATCGCGTCGCCTATCTGTGCGCGCTGTCGGACGCGAAGGAGGGAGGGGACCGTGCCGGTGCCGATATTCGCCTCCGTATTCCCGGGCAGGACGGCAGGTCCGCCGATTATCATTCCTATGCGGTGGAGATGTTTCGTGCCAGCGAGGGAAGAGACGTCGCTGTCCTGATCCGCGACAATGGCGAGATGGCCGCGCTGAAGGCCGAACTTGCCGAGGCCGCCGAGCAGGCCAGCAGCAACGAGGTTGCCAAGAACCGTTTTCTTGCCGCCGTCAGCCACGAATTGCGTACGCCGCTCAACGCGATCCTCGGCTTTTCAGACATGCTGGCGCATGAGATGTTCGGCCCATTCGCCGACCCGAGGCAGAAGGAGTATGCCGGCCTGATCCACGAATCCGGCACCCATCTGCTTTCGGTCGTCAATTCGATCCTCGATGTTTCCAAGATCGAGTCCGGCACCTATCCGATCCACCCGGAGCCCTTCGCTTTTGCCGATGCGGTCGAGATGTGCCATTCCATGATGGCACACCAAGCTTCGGTGAAGCCGGTTTCGCTGCGTGTGGCTCTTGCGTCGGGCGTAGGCGAGATCTGTGCGGACCGTCGCGCGGTGCAGCAGATTTTGATCAACCTGGTTTCGAACGCGGTAAAGTTCACGCCTGCGGGCGGTAGCGTGATGATCGGAGCCAAGCGGGCAGGACAGCGGCTCCGCTTCTGGGTGAGCGATACGGGGATTGGCATTTCGTCGGACGATCTGAAGCGGCTTGGCCAACCTTTCACCCAGGTGCAGAACGACTATACCCGTCAGTTCGAGGGTACGGGCCTCGGATTGTCTCTGGTCAAGGGTCTCGTCGTGCTGCACGAGGGGACGATGGCGATCGAAAGCGCACCGGGCGACGGCACGACCGTGACGATAACGATGCCGGTCTCCGGCCCGCATGCGGTCGCACCGGCGGATGAGGCTGCGGCAAGCGAGTATCTTTCGAACGGGGCAGGCAATGGGACGCAACGCAAGACGGCGTGAGCCGGTATACGGCTCCTTCGTGCGTGACGCGCTTATCAGCGCGGGCGAAGGAGTGATGCGCAATCCGATCGGCGTTGGGGCGACGACCGCGTTTCTGGTGACGTTTTCGTTCATCTCCGCCAATGCGCTGTGGTATCAGCCGCATTTCTACAAGGAGGCGTTCTTCTCGACCCGCAACACCACTGGTCGGCAGGAGATTCGTCCCGCAACGCCTGCTCGTACCCAGCCGGTTCCCGCCCGGTCCGCCGCTTCCGTCCAGCCAACTCCCGCTCTGCCTGGTCCCATCACAGCGCCGGCCGCGGCCGATCCCCTGGTCCAGAAGGTCCAGGCCTCGCTTGCCCGGCTTAATCTCTATTCAGGGCCTGTCGATGGCCTGACGGGGCCTCAGACCGGACAGGCGATCGCGGCTTACCAGAAAAGCGTCGGCCTGCCGGCCTCCGGCCATATAGACGGTTTCCTGTTGAAGCGACTCGATATCCTTGACGGCGCCACGCCGGCCAATATCCCGGCTCCGTCCCCAAGGCCTGAGATCGATGCGGCGACGACGCAGTCCGTTTCGCCGGATGCCGACAAGTCACGGATCATCAAGATCCAGGCGGGCCTCAAGGCTTTCGGCAATGACGGCATCGAACTCGACGGGATGATGGGGCCGAAGACGACAGCGGGCGTCAGGGAATTCCAGTCCCTGTTCGGGCTTCCCGTGAACGGACAGCCGGACGCGGAGACATACGCCAAGATGCGGGATGTCGGGCTGATAAACTGACGCTGGACACCAGTTCGCGCATTTATTGGTCGGCTCTCAACTGCTATTGCCTCTCTTATGCGCGTAACATCCGATCTGTGGGTTTCTGCCCTTTTGCGCCGCGTCCATTCGGCTGGCGGCTTTGGCGCCGTCCTGCAGCGCGGCTCCACCGAAGCGGGCGCGATTTTCATCGTCCGCCGCTCACGGCTGGGCGAGGTGACGCTCTATGGTCCCGCGCCGCAGATCTTCTATGAAGAAGGAAAGCCACAGGAACGGGGCTTCTCGGCAATGCTCGGCCCTGCCGGCGAGGCGGCTGTCGATGCAATGCTGGAAAAGGAAAGGCGCTTCGATCCCGATCTGTGGATCGTCGAGATAGAGACAGGCGGCTCGGGGGATGAGGAGCTTTTCCCGGTAAAGACAGCCTGAAATCAGGACGCTTTCAAAGTGGCGACCGCGGAGAGAGCGGTATCGGCATTGTCGCCAATGCGTTCGCGGGCCGTACGAGCAGAAACGACCGAGAAACTGTCCACCTTCCAGTAGCCGACCTTCTCGATCGCGGCATCCCGATGAAGCTGGCGGTAGCGTTCGAGGAAAAGGCGGATCGTCTCCGGATGGGCGAAGTGCGATGGGAACGCGGCGGCCGTCAGCAGGAAGGCTTGCCCTTCGTCCAGGCCGAGTGCCTTCAGCGCCACCAGGAGATAATAGTAGCTCCCGGTTTCCGTCAGCGCGCGAGCGCGTTCGAATTCGACGTCGAGCGCGTCGGCAAGCGCAGTCTGGAAGAAGACCGGCACGCCCGTCAGTGCGGTTGAGCACAGCTTTTCATAGTGGCTGATTCCGGCGCTCTCGTCGAAGACCTTGCCGGAGCGGTTCTCGAAGCGGGCCTGGCTTCCTGCCGGCCGCATCATCGCCTGCAATTTTCGTCTTGTTTCCTCGGCTGTCGCCTGTTTTTCACCTACGGCTGCAGGCTTGCGGGTCTCTGCGGTAGGCGGCGTTTCGGGCATTTTCTTCCTGGCGACGAGGCTGTTTTCGGCGAAGCGGCGTATGCTGGCGGAAAGCGAGGGGCGCCGGGCTATGACGCGCGCATGCGCCGCTCCATGGCGGGAGATGAGGGTCGCGAGGTCGAAATCGGAAAGCGCGGTCGAGCGGATCAGAAGCGGCGCGGCGATGTCCACGGGCTCATTGGCCAGCCGCAGCGTCAGGGCCTGCGGCGCATGGGGCGATTCGCTGAGCGCCGCCGCGACGAAGCGCCTGGCGTCGGCCGGCACCATATCGAAGAGCGCCAGCGCCAGTTCATCAAGCTGGTCGATATCGCGGCGGGACGGCCTGACGAGCGAACAGAAGGCCGTGACCGCGGCCCGGAAGAGCCGTTCGGCCCTGTCCTTTTCGCTTGCCGTGAGAAGCTGCCTGAAATCTGTCGAAGACACGCCGATACGCCTGATACTCACTCGAATCTCCGGCCGCGCTCTGACAGCGAAGGCGGGATTCCGAAACAATTTGCTTCAATTTAGCACCGATCCGTTAGCGGGCTGTTAACTCTAAGGCGCGCTTAAATGCCGATGGAGGTGTTGCGTGTTTGCTCCGGAATTCCCGAGAGGAGACCTGAATATGGCTACGATACTGGCCTTTACCCCGCGCAAGACCGCGAGCGGTGTTTTCCCCGGATCGCTCGCGAAAGCCGGCGACGTGATCATCTTTCCCGGTGTGCGCTACGAACAGGATCGCGCCGTTTCGCAGGCCGGCGGAACTGTCGGTTCGGAGAGCTATCCGCCGGGTGCGGAGGGAAGCGAGCCTCGCCACTGAACGAGGCCGCTTTTGCAGGCTTGCCTGCTATCGGAGCGCGCAGCTGGCGTTGTTCAGATAGTCGGCGATAGCCTTCGTCCACGTCTGGTCCGGGACGAAGCTGCGGATCGCGACAATGCCGCGTCCGACATCCGCCTCCATGAAGACGGATTTCTCGAATTCCTTCGGCACGCTCTTCTTGAGTTCGATCATTTGCGCCGGCGTGACCAGCACAAGATCGAGATCCCCGAGAACCTGGGCACGGTCGTTCAGGCTGTAGATGTTCTGGCCGTGGCGATTATAGACCGACACCGACCAAAAGGGCACGTGCCCGCTTGCCTTCACATGGACGATCCCTTTCGAAAGGTCGAAGCGGCAGGCTACCGCATCGAAGAGCGGATCGCCGCCGCGTACAATTGGTGGCGTATCCTCGCCGCTCATCCTGGTGAAGTGATAATAGCCGGCATGGGCTGCGAGCCGTGTCCAGGCATCGCGCTCCGAATAATGCGGCAGGATAAGAAGGATGACGGCGTGCACGACGCCCGCGCCGACCAGCCCCACAAGAATGGCGTAGAGAAGGCGGGTCATTCGCAGCCCAGCCTGGAAATGCGCGGCAGCACGATGCGGGAAATCTCGGTGCTGCTCGCGATCGGCGTATCGTAAAGGGCGAGGACCAGGATCATCCGGCCGGTCCCCGACAAGGCAAGCCAATTGGCTGGCGTCGGGTGCGGGGACGCCGTGACCAGGACGGAATCCCCGCCATCATGGAGCATGGCCGTCGACTGGAGCGCTGCCGGGCGGAGCCCCACCGCCGGCAGCGGTCGCATCGCCGGGTCGGCGGCGTGGAGGGTCCAGAAGCGTGCGGGCGGCAGTTCCCCTGCGATGCTATAGGAACAATTACGCTCCAGTGCCGCGCCGGAACTGTCGTTCAGGGCGTGGAAAGTCAGCCCCTCCGCGCGGCCGAGCGGCAGTTCGCCGCGTCGCGCCACTACCGCCCTGGCATAAGGCGAGGCATCCGGCGTGCCGATATCCGGATTGGCCTGCCAGGGCCCGACGGTGAGCGTTTCCATCCCCAAGCCGTGTTCCAGCGCATAGCGCAGGCTCCATGCGCCGCCGCCGATGGCGATGACAAGCGCGATGAAGACGGGGACGACGGTGCGGAACATTGGGCGCCGGATCGGATGCGGATTGTCAGGCTGTACCGTGGAGGAGCGTGCCGAAGCAAGCGGCGCGCGTTCAAAGCGAGGAGAGTGCCTCGGGGCCGATCGGCGTGTTGATGGCCGCGGCTTCCCCGAACATCTTCGCGATACCCTTCAGAACTTTCGTCGTCGCGGAGGAGAGCAGGCGGGGGCGTTCGTCGCGCGGCGCCTCGTCGGTGCTGTCCTTGACGCCCGCTGCTTCCTTCGGCTCCAGCAGGCTGTCCTCGATCCCGAAGAGCGGCTTCAACTCTATATTCTGCTCGGCATAGGCCATCAGCCGCTCCCAGGTCATGGCCGGCACGGTGCCGCCGGTCATGCGCTTCATCGGCGAATAGTCATCATTGCCGATCCATACCGCGCAAGTGTAGTTGCCGGTGAAGCCGACGAACCACGCGTCGCGATAGGATTGCGTCGTGCCGGTCTTGCCGCCGACGAGCGTCATCGGCAGTTGGGCGCGTCGCCCGGTGCCGTGCTGCGTGACGCCGACCAGCATCTCGTTCATCTCGGTTGCAGCCTTTTCGGAAAGGACCCGGCGCGGCGCCGGAGCATCGCGCGGATATTCCCAGACCACTTTTCCGCTACGATCGGTAAGCTGCATGATGCCGTGGCGCATGCCCGCCATGCCGCCGTTCTGGAAGACGCTGTAGCCGGTTGCCTGGTCCATGACAGTCA
This sequence comes from Hyphomicrobiales bacterium, assembly GCA_030456445.1. Taxonomy (GTDB): domain Bacteria; phylum Pseudomonadota; class Alphaproteobacteria; order Rhizobiales; family Rhizobiaceae; genus Mesorhizobium_L. Next base: position 1,873 of record JAKDNM010000041.1, on the reverse strand, counting down.
TGCCCGACGTGCCCAGCACCATGGTCTTGTGGCCGTTGAGCGGCGATTCCACGCCCATCGCCTCGGCGAGCTTCTTGACCGGCGCAAGGCCGGTCGTGTCATGGGCGAGCCGCACCGCAGCCGTGTTGACCGAATGCGCCAGCGCGTTGGCCAGCGTCATGATGCCGCCTTCGCCGCGCGAATAATTGCCCGGCGACCAGCCGCCCCAGTTGATCGGGGCGCCGGATATCTTCGTCTGCGGCGTCAGCCCCTTTTCCATGGCGACGGCGTAGACGTAGGGCTTGAAGGATGACCCCGCCTGGCGTTCGGCGCGCGTGGCGCGGTTGAACTGGCTGGTGCCGTAATCGGTGCCGCCGACGATGGCGCGCACCGCGCCGGTATTGTCGATCATCACGATCGCGCCCTGCGAGGCGTCGTACTGCTTGCCGTATTGCCTGAGATTGAACTCCAGCGATTCTTCTGCCGCACGCTGGATGTTCATGTCGATCGTCGTCCGCGCCACCAGCGAGTGGGTCGCTCCGCGTGGTACGATGCGCTTGACCTCGTCAAAGCCCCAGTCGAGGAAATAGTCGGGGCTCTTGCGGTCGTCGCGGTCGATGACGGTCGCCGGATGCAGCCTCGCCGAGAGCACCTGGCCCTCGGTCATGAAGCCGGCGTCGACGAGGTTCGTCAGGACCTGGTTGGCGCGGGCGCGAGCGGCCGGCAGGTTGACGTGCGGCGCATATTTCGTCGGTGCCTTGAACAGACCCGCCAGCATCGCCGCTTCGGCCAGCGTGACGTCCTTGACGTCCTTGCCGAAATAGAAATTCGCAGCCGCCGAGACCCCGAACGTGCCGCCGCCCATATACATGCGGTCGAGATAGAGCTGCAATATCTCCTTCTTGGTGAGGTTGCATTCGAGCCAGACCGACAGGAATGCTTCCTTGATCTTGCGCTCCAGCGTCCGCTCGTTGGAGAGGAAAAGGTTCTTGGCGAGCTGCTGGGTGATCGTCGAGCCGCCCTGCACGACACCGTCGGCGCGCGCGTTTTCCGTCATCGCGCGGCCGAGCCCGATGAAATCGATGCCGTAATGGTCGAAGAAGCGTCTGTCCTCGGTGGCAAGTACCGCCTTGACGAAATAATCCGGCATCTGGTCGACCGGCACCGAGGCGCCCTGGATAAGGCCGCGCCGGCCGATGATATTGCCGTAACGATCGAGGAAGGTGACGGCGAAATCGCCTTGGTTGCGCCAGTCCCGCGCCGTGTCGTCGAAGGCGGGCAGGGCCAGTGCCAGCATGAGGACCGAGCCGGCCGCGCCGAGCGTGAACGCTTCGCCCAGGAGTTCGAAGACAAGTTTTCTCCAGCCGCTGACGCGAAAGCGGCGGGAAAAGATAGTGAGGCTTTCCCAGAATTCGCCGAGCCGGAACCCCGCCTCGTAGAGCGCGGTATCGATCCAGGCGTCGATGGCGAGGAGGAACGTCGCCTTCGGGCCTTTCGGCTTTTTCAGCCGCTTCTGGTCCGGGAAATCCGGCGAACCGGGTTCGGAAGGCCCGGCTCGGCTAGTCTTGTCCATGCGAGCGTTGCCCCAACCTGCACACAATACACCCGAGGCGTCGACGCGGCCATCGACATGGCCCGGGGCGAAGCCCCAAAAACTTTATCCTATATGATTATGGGCGTGTTTCCCGCAAAGCTACAAGGACCCGAAAGCCACAACCGCCGATTATCGGCGGAGAGGGTAAAGGCGAGAGGAAAGTTTTCCTTCAGGAATGTGACGGCACGGCCGCTTGGCGTCATCCGTTTTCGCCTTTGCGGCCGGCGCGCCCGGGCCTGTGCGACCATTCACTCGCCGGCTGGTTGCCGAATAAGAAACGCCGATTAGGAAAAAAATCCT
>JAKDNM010000160.1 GCA_030456445.1 Hyphomicrobiales bacterium | reverse complement strand
CCCACTTTTCCTGGAATTGCTCTAGCCGCCCGCTTTCCGGTTCAGTGGCGTGCCCGCGGTTCCGGGAGAACACCCTGCGGCGCGTAGCGTAGCACCAGCGTGATCGCCAGACCGACCACGAAGACACGCATTTCGAGCGCCCGGCTGTCGAGATCGGCTGGCGGTTGCCAGCCCGTCCATTCATGGCCGTAATAGGCAACCAGATGGAACAGCGACAGCGCGATCGGCGACGAGGCGGTCCAGATGATATAGACGAAGACCGCGCCCAGGATCGCGCCGCGATTGTTGCCGGCGCCGCCGAGGATCACCATCACCCAGATGAGGAAAGTGTAATTGAGGTCGATGAAGGCGGACGGGTCGTAGATCTGTGCGAAATGGATGAGCATCGCGCCGCCCACCCCCATGGGGATGCAGCCGAGCACGAAGATCTGCAGCCGCCGCCGGGTTACGTCCTTGCCCATCGCCTCGGCCGCGTCCTCATTGTCGCGGATGGCGCGCATCATCCGGCCCCACGGCGCGTAATAGGCGCGTTGCAACAGGAGATAGAGCAGCACGACGATCACCGCGACGACGCAGAGATAATAGCTGCGGGCGAGGATAAAGTGTCCGTTCGCCGGCGTCGGCACCGGCCAGGGCAGCGGTGAGACCGTCAGCGTCCCGCGTGTCAGCCAGTCGGCGTTCTTCAGGAAGGTCTTGATGATGGCGGCGATGCCGAGCGTGGCGATCGCCAGATAGTCCGACCTCAGGCCCAGGCAAATCTTGCCGACGGCCCATGCGATGATCGCCGCAACGAAGCCGGCAACCGCCCAGCCCAAGAGCACCGGCAGACCGAGGCCGCCGATCCAGCCGCTCGTGCTTTCGATCTCCTGCGACATCCGCGTCATGTGGTTCGATAGAATGGCGAAGGAGGCGATGAGGACAAGCGTGACTATGATGCCCTTCAACCGGCGGCTGGCGCCGATCCGGTCCGCCTTGTTGGCAATCCAGATGGCGATGCCGCAGAGGAACAGCTTGCCGATGAAAAGGGCGACCAGCATTGGGCCGGGCGAGGCCCAGAATTTCGGGTTGGCCGGAAACGAGATGAGCATCGAAGTCGCCGCACCCGCGGCGAGGAAGCCCATGATGCCGATATTGAACATGCCGGCATAGCCCCACTGGATGGTGAGGCCGAGCGCCAGCAGCGCATAGCAGCCTGCCTCTACCATGACGCGGACCGAATAGACCGCGCCCTGGCTGAGAAAGAGGGCGAGGATGACGATCGCCAGTCCGGCGAATGCGAGAATGTCGCGTCGCCATTCAGCGGCGGGATAGCGGTCCTTACGCTCGGGGGAAGCGGATTGCGTCATCAGAGAACCCTCCCCTTGAAGATGCCTGTCGGCCGATAGATAAGCACGATGATGAGGATCAGGAACGGCACCATCAGTTTGTATTCGGTCGGTACCAGCGACAGGCTCGAAGGAATGTCGAACCATAGATATGGCTTGATCGGCCGGAGCAGGATCGCCCAGTTGAAGACCGAGAGCGATTCGCACAGGCCCACGAGGAAGCCGCCGGCGATGGCGCCGTAGGGCTGGCCGATGCCGCCGACGATGGTCGCCGCGAAGATCGGCAGCAGGATGTTCCAGGAGAGGTCGGGCTTCAGCGCCACGTCCATGGAGAGCAGCGTGCCAGCCGCGCAGGCGAGCGCCCCGCCGATAATCCACGTCGCCCAGACGACGTGCTCCGTGCTGATGCCGGTGATGCGGGCAAGGTCGGGATTGTCGGAAACGGCGCGCATCGCCTTGCCGAGCCGCGTGCGGGTGAGGAAGTAGTGGAGCGCGATGACGGTGGCGATAGTGAAGATGAACAGGATCACCTGCGGCTCGGTCAGCACGATCGCCCGGCGAGCGCCGGGAAGGTGGAACTGGAAGATCTCTTTCGGCCTGTCGATGAACATGTTGCGCGCGCTGACGCCGCCGAAGAGGCGCAGCACGCCTTGCAGCATCAAAGTGACGCCGAGCGAAGCCATGACAAGCACGATCGGGCGGGCGCCGGCTTCACGCAGCGGCTTGTAGAAGATCTTGTCGAAGCCGATGGCGATCGCCGCGGTAATGACCATTGCGGGGAACATGCCGAGGAAGACGAGCGCCAGGGGGCTGTGGAAACCCGACGCCTTGAGCAGGAAGGCGATGATCAGCGAAATGAACGCGCCCATCGTCATCATGTCGCCATGGGCGAAGTGAGCGAAACGCAGGATGCCGAAGATCAGCGTCACGCCGATCGCGCCCAGCGCATAGATCGCGCCGATGATCAGGCCTGCCACCAGGCCGTTGTCGATGAAGAAGACCAGTTCGTTCAAGCCCGCATGCCCCGTCTTGTTGCCTGCCCTGCCAAGACCCGTTCCTTCTCAGCCGCCGAGGAAGCTGCGGGCGACGTCGGGATTGGCGAGCAATTCGTTTCCCGTCCCGGTATAGGAATTCCGTCCGTTGGCGAGCACGAAGCCCTTGTGTGCGATCGCCAGCGCCTGCTTGGCGTTCTGCTCGACCATCGCCACGGTAACGCCGGTCTTGTTGATGGCGATCACACGATCGAAGATCACCGACATGAACAGCGGCGATAGTCCCGCCGTCGGCTCGTCGAGCAGGATCAGCTTCGGCTCGATCATCAGCGCCCGGCCGAAAGCGACCATCTGGCGCTGGCCGCCGGAAAGCTCGCCCGCCGGCTGCCCGCGCTTGTCCTTCAGGTCGGGGAAGATCTCATAAACGCTGTCGATGACCGCGTCGTAGGCGTCGCGCCGGCTATAGGCGCCCATTTCAAGGTTTTCCTGCACGGTGAGCGAGGGGAAGACATTCGCCTCTTGCGGCACGAAGGCGATTTTGTGGGCGGCGAGCTTTTCCGACCGGATGCCGGTGATGTCGGCGCCGTCGAAGCCAACGGTGCCCTCGCTGATGTTGAGCATGCCGAAGATCGCCTTCAGCATCGTCGACTTGCCGGCACCGTTCGGTCCTACGATAACGCCGATCTCGCCGGCGTCGAGCGCCATGTCGATGCCCTTCAGGATGGTCATCTGGCCGTAGCCGGCATGAAGGTTGGTGACCGAGAGCAGGCTCATGCCGGCGCTCCGGCGCCGCGCGCGGCTTCCGCGGCCGCCGAGATCGTGGTTGCGTTGCCGGTCGGCGAGCCGCCGAAATAGGCCTCGATCACGGCTTCGTTCTTCTGGATGTCGGCGATGTGGCCCTCCGTCATGACGGAGCCGGCGGCCATGACGATCACCGGGTCGCACAGCCTGCCGATCAGGTCCATGTCGTGCTCTATGACGAAAAACGTGTAGCCCAGTTCCTGGTTCAGCCGTTCGATATTGCTGGCGAGGTCGTTGAGGAGCGTCCGGTTGACGCCGGCGGCGATCTCGTCGAGCAGAACGATTTTGGCGTCGGCCATCATGGTCCGGCCGAGTTCCAGGAGTTTTTTCTGGCCGCCCGAAAGGTTCCCCGCCAGTTCGTTCCTGACATGGGCGATTTTCAGGAAGTCGAGCACCTCCTCGGCCTTGCGCCGGATCGCGGTCTCCTCGCGGGCCACGCGCGCCGGGCGGAGCCAGGCTTCCAGAAGGCTTTCGCCGGACTGGCGGGACGGAACCATCATCAAATTCTCCGTCACCGTCATGTGAGAGAATTCGTGGGCGATCTGGAAGGTCCTGAGCAGGCCGCGCGAGAACAGTTCGTGCGCCTCAAGGCCGGTCACGTCCTCGCCGTCGAGCAGGATGGTGCCGGAGGTTGGCGCCAGATTGCCGGCCACCATGTTGAACAGCGTCGACTTGCCGGCGCCGTTCGGTCCGATCAGCCCGGTTACCGAGCCGGCCGTTACCGAAAGGCTGCAGTCGTTCACGGCCAGAAAGCCGCCGAAGCGCTTCGAAACGCTTCGAAGTTCGATAATGGTTCCCATAGGCTCCCTATGGCGGTTTGCCCGCCTGATTTTTTCTTCCCTATGCCGAACGGCCCGGCAATGGTCGAGCCGTCCTGCCATTATGCCTTAGCATCGGCCTTGACGCCTGTGAAGCGCGGCGGCGCTCATCCGTTCGGCCGGCCCTGCTTCACGGTGTCGCCAGAAGCGCGCGGGTCAGCGGGTGAGAGGCATCCTCAAGGCCCTCGATCACGCTGTAATGATGGCGGTCCGGTTCCTCGACCGAGGCCGTCGTCGCGCCGAGCCCGGCCCATACATTGGCAAGCAGCGCGTTCTGGCGCAGGAACTCCGCGCGCTCGGCGGCGCCGGTCCAGCAGACGATGCGCGTGCCGTGCAAGGGCCTCAGGAGAGCGGGGCTTTCGCTAAGGGCTTCCTCTTCGTCGAGCCTGAGCGTCGTGTTCATCGCCGTCGCCATCAACGGGCGCAGGTCGTGCAGCCCCGAGATGGAGACGACATTGCCGATGCGCGAGCGCACGGCTTCGGAGAGCGGCGAGGTGGCGGAAACCATGCGCGCGGCGAGGTGGCCGCCCGCCGAATGGCCTGTCAGATGCAGCGGCCCCGCGATGCGTGACGCCGCCATTTCTATCGCGGCGCCGATCTCGCGCGTGATGCCGGAAATCCGGTTTTCGGGGCAGAGCGTATAGGTCGGGATCGCAACCGCGAACCCGGCTTCGAGCGGGCCGGCGGCGAGATGCGACCAGGTGCTCTCGTCGAAACGCATCCAGTAGCCGCCATGGATGAAGACCACGAGGCCCCTGGGGGTGCCGGCAGGCCGGAACAGGGCGAAACGGTTGCGCTCGCCCTTGCCGTAGGGGATGGCCAGTTCCGCCCTGCCGTCGCGCTCCAGTCTCTGCCTGAACGAGGCGGCGTCCTTTTCCCAGCGGTCGGGATAGGCATCGCCGCCGGCGATATTGACGGTGTTGGCATAGGCGGCATCCCAGTCCTCGACGTGACGGAAATACATCGGCCCCTCCCTGTTTCCCAACAGTCCCCAAGCTGCCTCTCGTAGCGCCGGCAGCGCAGCATGTCATCATAATCGCCGGCCGGAAAATATTTCAACCTTAAAACTTCATGCTTGAAATAACTCGTCGCCGATGTCATGCTCCAATCGATCAGGAGGAGGGAACGCAGGATGAAAATCGCGATCCTCGGCGGCGGGCCCGCTGGCCTCTATTTCGCGATTTCGATGAAGCTCAGGGATGCCGGCCATCAGGTCACCGTCTATGAGCGCAATCGCGCCGACGACACGTTCGGCTGGGGCGTGGTGCTGTCCGACGAGACGCTCGACAATCTCGCAGCCAACGACGCGGCGAGCGCGACCGCCATCCGCGAGTATTTCGCTTACTGGGACGACATCGCCGTCATCCACAAGGGCGTGCGCACCGTCTCCACCGGCCACGGCTTTTGCGGCATCGGCCGCATGCGCCTGCTGTCGCTGTTGCAGGCGCGCGCCCGCGAACTGGGGGTCGAGCTGGTCTTCGAGACGGAGATCGACGATCCACGTCCCTTTATGGCCGCCAACGATCTCGTGCTTGCCGCCGACGGGGTGAACTCGAAGGCACGGCATGCCTTCGAGCATGCGTTCAAGCCGGACATCGATATGCGCAAATGCAAGTTCGTCTGGCTCGGCACGCATCAGAAATTCGACGACGCCTTCACCTTCATCTTCGAGAAGACCGAACATGGCTGGGTGTGGGCGCACGCCTACCAGTTCGATGCCGATACAGCGACCTTCATCGTCGAATGCAGCGAGGAGACCTGGAACCGCTTCGGTTTCGGCCAGATGAGCCAGGATGAATCGAACGCAATCTGCGAGCGTATCTTCGCGAAGCATCTGGGCGGAAACAGTCTCATCTCCAATGCGCGCCACCTGCGCGGCTCGGCCTGGATCAATTTTCCGCGCGTGCTCTGCGAGCGCTGGTCGTACGAGAACCTCGCGCTGATGGGCGACGCGGCGGCGAGCGCGCATTTCTCGATCGGCTCGGGCACCAAGCTGGCGCTCGAAAGCGCCATAGCGCTGGCCGAATATCTCCATTCCGAGGATAGCCTCAAGGCGGCCTTCGAGAAATACGAGGATGCGCGACGCACCGAGGTGCTGAAGCTGCAATCGGCGGCGCGCAACTCGCTCGAATGGTTCGAGGATGTCGAGCGTTATCTCGATCTCGATCTGGTGCAGTTCAATTATTCGCTCCTGACCCGCTCGCAGCGCATCGGCCATGAGAATTTGCGGCTGCGCGATCCAAAATGGCTGGCCGGCGCGGAGGCCTGGTACCAGGAGCATGCCGGCGCGACGGCCAACACCAACCGTCCGCCGATGTTCGCGCCCTTCCGTCTTCGCGACATGAGTTTGAAGAATCGCATCGTCGTCTCTCCGATGGCGCAATACCGTGCCGTCGACGGCACGCCGTCCGACTGGCACTTCGTGCATTATTGCGAAAGGGCGAAGGGGGGCGCCGGCCTCGTCACCATCGAGATGACCTGCGTCTCGCCCGAGGGCCGCATCACGCCCGGCTGCACCGGCTTCTACAGGCCCGAGCACGAGGCGGGGTGGAAGCGCATCGTCGACTTTGTGCATCGCGAGACCGAGGCGAAGATCTGCGCCCAGATCGGTCATTCGGGGCCGAAGGGGTCTACACAACTCGGCTGGGAAGAGGCCGATGCGCCGCTTGTGGAAGGAAACTGGCCGCTGCTCGCCGCTTCGGCCGTTCCCTGGTCGCCGCTGAATCAGGTGCCGAAAGCGATGGACCGCGCCGACATGGACAGAGTGCGGGATCAGTTCGTGGCGTCCGCCCGAATGGCGGAACGCTGCGGCTTCGACATGGTGGAGCTGCATTTCGCGCATGGCTACCTGCTTTCCTCCTTCATCTCGCCGCTGACCAACAGACGTGCCGACGAATATGGCGGCTCGCTCGAAAACCGCATGCGCTATCCGCTGGAGATTTTTCGGGCGGTGCGTGCGGTATGGCCGGAAGAAAAACCGATCTCGGTGCGCATATCGGCGAATGACTGGGTCGGCGAGGAAGGCGTGACGCCTCAGCAGGCGGTCGAAATCGCGCGGATGCTACAAGAAGCCGGCGCCGACATCTGCGATGTCTCGGCCGGTCAGACCTCCACTCGTGCCGAACCCGTCTATGGACGCATGTTCCAGACGCCTTTTTCGGACCGTATCCGCAACGAGACCGGCATGGCGACCATCGCGGTGGGCAACATCTACGAGCCGGACCACGCCAATTCCATCCTGATGGCGGGCCGCGCCGATCTCGTCTGCATGGCGCGTCCGCATCTGGCCGATCCCTACTGGACGCTGCATGCGGCGGCGAAGCTGGGCGACCGAGGCGTGAAATGGCCCGATCCCTACCTCCCCGGCCGCGACCAGCTTTACCGGCTGGCCGAGCGACAGGAAGCCATGACGGGGAAGGTATGATGGCCGCCCTTCGTCACGCCCTCGTCACCGGCGGCGGGTCCGGTATCGGCCGGGCGGTCGCGCTGGCCCTCGCCCAATCCGGTATCGCGGTGACGGTCTGCGGCCGCAAGGCAGCGCCTCTCGAAGCGGTCGCGGCCGGGAACCCGAACATCCATACCCATGTTGCCGATATCACGAACGAGACTTCCGTCGCCGCGCTCTATGAAGCGGCCGAAGGCGCGCGCGGCCCGTTCGACATCGTCGTCGCCAATGCCGGGCTGGCCTCCAGCGCGCCTGCATACAGGACGACGCTCGACGACTGGAACCGCGTCGTCAATGTCAATCTCACCGGGGCGTTCCTCACCGTGCG
>JAKDNM010000040.1 GCA_030456445.1 Hyphomicrobiales bacterium | reverse complement strand
AAACGATAGAGCGTTTCTGCGATTCGGAGAAAAGCGGAAACACTCTAGGCGAATCGGCGCCGTCCAACGACAACGCAACGAGACAGTTATGTCAGGCTCTTCGATCATGCCCGATCACGCCGCCGTCCCGTCGCAAGGCAGATCACGGATACGCCGGTTCATGAGCGATCCTCGCGCGCCGCTTGCGCTCGTTCTGGTCGTCGTGCTTGCCGCATTGAGCGTGCCGCCGATCCTGATGCTGATCCAGAGCTCGTTTGCGCAAGTGGGTCCCGATGGCACGGCCGTCGGCTGGACCATGCAGCACTTCCGCGATCTGTTTTCCGATCCGAAGCTCGTCGGGACGATCTTCGCCAGCATCGTATTCGCGGCAGGCAGCGCCTGTGTCTCGCTGCTGGTAGGGGGCGTGCTCTCATGGCTGGTCGAACGCACGGATGCGCCGTTCAAACAGCTCGCGTCGCTGACCGCGATCATCTCCATGGGCACGCCCTACATCCTCTATGTCGTCGCGTGGCTTTTCCTGCTGGGGCGGGTCGGCCCCCTCAACGAACTCTACCGCATGGCGACCGGTGACACCGGGGTGATCTTCAACGTCAACAGCATGGCGGGCATGATCCTGATCGAGGGCTTCCTCTGGTCGCCGCTGGTCTTCCTGATGCTGTCGGCGACATTCCGTGCGGCGAACGCCGACATGGAAGAGGCCGCGCGCATAAGCGGGGCCAGTGTCGCCCAGACGATCCGCCGCGTGACCCTGCCGCTTTCGATGCCGTCGATCATCGCGCTCGCCCTTTTCGTCTTCATCCGTGCGATCGAGGCGCTTGAGGTGCCGCTGCTGGTGGGAATGCCGGGCAACATCAACCTGCTGACGACCGACGTTTACGAAAGTACGCAGCAGATGCCGCCCGATCTCGGCTACTCCTCGGCCTTTGCGCTGCTGCTTCTCGTATTCGTGGCGGTCCTCTTCAGCCTGTACGGCCGCATTTCGAAGAATGCCGACCGCTATCAAAGCGTGACCGGCAAGGCCTTCCGTCCACGGCCGTTCCATCTCGGGCGGGCGCGAGGCCTGGCCGGCGCCTTTATTTTCGGCGTCTTCCTGATCGTGCTGCTGCTGCCGCTGCTCGCCCTCGTCTGGCTGTCGCTGCTGCCCTACACCAGCGGCTTCTCGCTGCGCATCCTGCCGTTTCTCAATCTCGACAATTATCGCGCCGTACTGGCCCATCCCTACTATTTGGGCCTGGCGGTCAACACCATCCTGGTCTCGGCGGGCGCCGCGACCTTCGTTGTCGTCATAACGGCGGTGGCGGGATGGCTGGCGGCGAGGCGTGGGCCGGGCCACTGGCTCATCGACCAGCTTGCGACGCTGCCGCTGGTCTTTCCCGGCATCGTGATGGGCGTGGCGGTGATGCAGATCGTCCTGTACCTTCCGATACCCGTCTACGGGACGCTTTGGGCCATCATGATCGCCTATGTCATCCGCTACATGCCCTACGGGATGCGTTATTCCTATTCGGGCGTGCTTCAGGTGCATCGCGAACTGGAAGAGGCGGCGGGCGTCTCCGGCGCGAGCCTCGCGCTCACGCTCAGGCGGGTCATGATGCCTCTGCTGTCGCCGGCGCTGCTGGCGTCATGGATTTTCGTCTTCCTCATCTGCTCCAAAGAGCTGTCGGTCGCCGTGCTTCTGGCCGGGCCGAAGTCTCAGGTAATCGCCGTGGCGATGCTCGATCTGTGGGTCAACGGGCAGGGCGGCGAGCTCTCCGCATTCGGCCTTTTGTGGACGGTGGTCATTGCCTTGGTCGCACTCGTATTCCTCAGATTCGGGCAGGACCGGGCAAGCGGCGCCTTCCACTGAAAAGCGAATGTTTATAAACAAGAGCATGATCCGGAAAAATGGGCGCCGGTTTTCCGAAAAGATCATGCTCAAACAAAGAGATAAGAGCATGATGCGATTCAATCCGATCACATCACGCTCTGGACTAAGGAACTTGACCGAACTCAACGCGCAGGAAAGCCTCTGATCCATGGATACTCAGCAGAAGAAGGCGGTTGATTTCAGCCGCAGCGCGATCTCCCGCTATATCCAGCTTGCGACGCTGTTCAGGCGGCGCATCGAGTCCGGGCACTGGCCCCTGGGCAGCCAGATTCCCACGGTGGAGAAACTGGCCGACGAATGCGGCGTGGCACGCGCCACTATCCGCCAGGCGCTGGATCTCCTCGAGGAAGAAAAACTCATCGAGCGCTATAGGGCCAAGGGAACGTTCGTGCGCCGCCGCCCGCAGGAAGAACTCTGGTGCGCCGTGGCCACCGATTGGTCGGGGCTGCTGCGGCCCACTCACACGGCGAAAATCGAACTTCTGTCCGAAGAAGCCGGCGTCAAGCTGGAGCATGTCGCCTATCAGCTCGGCACGTTGGCGACCTCCTATTGCCATCTCCATCGCCGCCATTGGCGCGACGGCATGCCGTTCCTGTTGACGGATGTCTACGTCGACGAGCGGTTGCGGCCGAAACTGACCCGGCAGGACTTCGAGACGAAGACAGCCTTGCGGCTGATCAACGATGTCGAGGGCGTCGAGATCGTCGACGCAAGCCAGACGCTGACGATCGGCATGGCCGATCTCGAAACCGCCGAATCCCTGTCGATGCCGTTGAACGCGCCGGTGGCTTTCGTGCATCGGCGCGCGATCGATCGCGACGGCACCGCCTTACTGGTGGCGGACGGCATCTACCGCGGCGACGTCGTGCGCTTCGATATCAAGCTGCGCTGACCGGGACTGCCATGGCAAAATGCCCATGGCTAAAGGTTGTTAATATGAACTATTAGTCTATAGTCGACGCAATCGACTTTCCGAGGGAATTGCTCCGACAATGGATGCGCAAATCAAGAAGCAGGTTCTCCTCATTGCGCCTGTGCCCGGCGACCTGCGTGAAGCGCTGCAGGCCGAATACGAGCTGATCGACGACCCGCGCCTGGAGGGCGAGGGCCGCTGTAGGGCGCAGGTCGTGCTGACAACCAGCATCGGCGGCGCGTCGAAGGAGCGGCTGGCGCGCCTGCCCGCGGCCCGGCTGCTCGTATGCCACGGCGCCGGGCTCGACAGGATCGACCTTGATTTTGCGAAGGAACAAGGCGTCACGGTGCGCAACACGCCGGGCGTGGTGACCGACGACACCGCCGACATGGCCATCGCGCTGATTTACGCCGTGGCGCGCAACGTCGTTGCAGCCGACGCCTTCGTACGGGCGGGCAAGTGGGCCACGAGCCGCCCGGCGTCTTCCCGCCGCGTCGTCGGCAAGCGCGCCGGCATCGTCGGCCTGGGGCGCATCGGCCGCGCCATCGGCGACCGGCTGAACGGCGCCGGGCTGCACGTCGCCTACACCGGCCCCAGAGAGAAGGCCGACGCACCCTATCGTTTTGCACCCTCCGTCGAGGTGCTTGCCGGGCAGTCCGATTTTCTTGTCCTTTCCTGTCCGGGCGGGGAGGAAACGCGCGGCATGGTCGATGCAGGCGTCCTGCGCGCCCTTGGTTCCGACGGCATTCTGGTCAACGTCTCGCGCGGTTCCGTCGTCGACGAGGAGGCATTGATCGAGGCGCTCCAGGCGGGGACGATCGCCGGGGCGGGACTGGACGTCTTTGCAAACGAGCCTGAACCGGACGCACGGTTCCTCGACCTTGCCAACGTCGTGCTGCAGCCGCACGCGGCCTCGATCACGCGGGAGACCCGCCACGCGATGATTTCGATGATCATGGGCGAGATCGCCGACTATTGGCGGGCCTGAGCGAACCCGGCCCGCAGGAGAAGAAGCATGTCCGAAGTTTTCAGGATCGACGCGAACGGCGTTTCGATCGCCTGCCGCATCGATGGGGAGGATTCGCAGGGGCCGTGGCTGGTCTTCAGCAATTCCCTGGTGACGGACCTCACCGTGTGGGACAAACAGGTCGCGGCGCTGTCAAGGCGTTTTCGGATCCTGCGCTACGACCAGCGGGGGCATGGCAAAACGGCCGCGCCGGAAGGCGCCGTCAGATTTCCGGACCTTGCCGCGGACGTCCTTTCGCTTCTCGACCATTTCGGGATCGCGCGCTGCACCTATATCGGCCTGTCCATGGGCGCGCCGACAGGGCTACAGCTATACGCCGGCCATCCCGGGCGCATCGAGCGCTTCGTCTTCAGTGACGGACAGGCGGCAACGGCGGCGACCGGCGCCGGTACATGGCGGGAGCGCATCGAATTCGCCCGCGCCAAAGGCATGGAAGCGGTTGCCGATGCGACAGTGGAGCGCTGGTTCTCGCCCGAATTCATCGCCTCGGGCCGCGCCGAACCGGCGCGACGCATGATGGCGGCCATTTCCATGGAAGGTTACGCGGCGTGCGCCGGCGCCTTGCAGGACTACGACTTCGCAGCGGGACTTCCGACAATTTCCGTGCCGACCCTTTTGATCGCCGGGGCACGCGACGGCGCCATGCCGACAACGATGCGGCGCATGGGAGAAGCCATACCCGGCGCCGAGATGACCGAAATACCGGACGCCGGCCATATCCCGAACTTCGAGCAGCCGGAGCTTTTCAATCATGCGCTGATCGGATTCCTCGACCGCAATCCAGTTTAGTGTAATAGTATAGCTTATTGACTTAATAAGACGAGGCGGATAGCTTGGCCATCAATGGCCGCATCGCTTCATGCGGCGGCAGGAGGAGATTTCACGTCGTGAAGCTGCACTGGTCTCCCCGCTCGCCTTTCGTCCGCAAGGTCATGATCGTTCTGCACGAGACCGGTCTGCTCGACCGCGTCGAGTGCGTTCGTTCCGTCGTGGCCTTTTCGGCCGCGCCCAATGAAGCGGTCCTGAAGGACAATCCTCTCGGCAAGATACCGACCCTCGTTCTCGACGACGGCACGGCGCTGTTCGATTCGCGGGTGATCTGCGAATATCTCGACAGCCTCCATGAAGGCGAAAGGCTTTTCCCGGCCAAAGGGGCGGCGCGGTTCCGTCAACTCCGGTGGCTGGCCTTTGCCGACGGGCTGACGGATCTGCTGCTCTTGTCGCGTATCGAGCGGATGCGCCCCGACGGGCCTTACGATGTCCATGTCAACGCCTTCGAGGTGAAAATGCGCGCCAGCTTCGCCGCGCTCGAAAAGGAAGCCGGGGCGCTTGCCGAAGGCCCGTTCGGCATCGGCCAGATCGCCATGGTCTGCGCCCTCGGCCAGATGGATCTCCGCTTCCGGGGCAGCAACTGGGAGGCGGCCCATCCGGCACTTCATGACTGGTATCGCAAGATGCAGGCGCAGCCGTCTGTGGCGGCGACGGCGATCAAGGACGATTCCAGCCCCACCGCGACGGCCGCTCACGATTCCAATTCGCCTTTCAGATTCGCCGAGGCTGCATGATGGCGGGCCCGCTATCCCATATCCGTGTCCTCGATCTCAGCCGCATCATGGCCGGCCCCTGGTCGGGCCAGATCCTCGCCGACCTCGGGGCCGACGTGATCAAGGTCGAGCGCAAGGGTGCCGGCGACGACACGCGCCAGTGGGGACCGCCCTTCCTGAAGGACGAACACGGCCAGGATACGAGCGAATCGGGCTATTACCTTTCCGTCAACCGCGGCAAGCGCTCCATCGAACTCGATCTGGCCGATCCGGACGACCAGTCCGTGATCCGGGCGCTCGCCGCACGGTCGGATATTCTCCTGGAAAACTTCAAGGTCGGCGGCCTTGCCCGCTACGGCCTCGGCTACGACGACCTCAAGGCAGTGAACCCGCGCCTCATCTATTGCTCCATCACCGGCTTTGGCCTGTCCGGCCCCAAGAGCCCGCAGGTCGCCTACGACTTCATGATCCAGGCGATGGGCGGCCTGATGAGCTTCACGGGCGAACGCGATGACGCTCCAGGCGGCGGGCCGCAGAAGGTCGGAGTTCCAATCGTCGATATCATGACCGGCATGTACTCCACCGTCGCCGTCCTCGCCGCGCTCGCGCAGCGGGGCGAGACGGGCCGGGGCGAACATATCGACATCGCCATGCTCGATGTTTCGGTCGCGATGCTGGCCAACCAGGCGATGAACTATCTCGTCTCGGGCAAGGAGCCGATCCGCCGCGGCAACAAGCATCCCAACATCCAGCCGCAGGACGTCTTCCGCGTCCGTGACGGCCATATCGTGCTGGCGGTCGGCAATGACGAGCAGTTCCGCCGCTTCGCCGAGGCGATCGGGCGTCCCGAACTTGCCGACGATCCGCGTTACGCGACCAATGTGGAGCGCGTGAACCATCTCGACACGCTGCACCCGCTGATCTGCGAAGTCCTGGAAAGCCGCGACCTCGATCACTGGCTCAAGGTTCTTGGCGAAAAAGCAGTTCCGTGCGGGCCGATCAACACGGTGCCTATGGTGTTCGAAGACGAGCAGGTCAGGCACCGGGAAATGCTGCGCGAGCTGAGGCATCCGCTCGCCGGCAAAACACCGCAGGTGGTAAGCCCGATGCGGTTCGCCAACGCGCCGCTGTCGTTCGACGTCGCTCCGCCCTTGCTCGGCCAGCACACACAGGAAATCCTGAGGGAACTGGGACTTGCAGGCGAGCCTGGACGTGCGGGCGGCGAAGGATGAAGCGGGAGAGCGCGGGGCGCCGGCCGAGCGCAAGCGAGAGGAAGACAACCAACGTGAACGTCGCCCGTATTCTGCTGCCAGCGCCCGAAACGATGTCGCCCGAACAGCGCGCGGTCTTCGACGCCGTCGTCTCAGGCCCGCGCGGCGCCCTCATCGGACCGCTGCGCGCCGCTCTTCACAATCCCGAGCTTGCCGGACGCTGGCAGCAGCTCGGCGAGATCCTGCGCTATCACACGACCCTGCCCGCACGGCTGAGCGAACTGGCGATCATCGTCACAGCCCGGCGCTGGAACAGCGAGCTGGAATGGGTCGTCCATAGCAATGCGGCGAGGAAGGCAGGGCTGCCGGAAACGGTGATCGAGGCGATCAATGCCGCACGCCCCCCGGAATTCGAGGATCGGCAGGACGCCGAAATCTATGCCTTCGCGCGCGAATTGCAGATGTACGGGCATGTTTCGGAAGAGACATATGCGCCGGTCCGCGAGCGTTGGCAGGAACGCGGCGTCGTCGAACTGACGGCCGTCATCGGCTATTACACCATGGTGTCGATGACGCTGAACGCGCATCGGATCCCGTTGCCTGACGATATGCGGTCCGATCTGCTCGTCCGGGAAGGCGAGGAAATCCACCTCTCGACCCTGCCGGCCGGCGAGTAGGACAGATGGCCCTCACGCCGTCCGGAAGCAACCGGATCAATCCGTCGCGGTGCGACAGGTGCCCTGAGCAGGCTCGCGGAAGTTTCGGCTCACCGGCAACGCGTCGTTGACAGCGAGGCAAAAAGCCAATAGATCAATTATATGGTTTATTGGCAAATATGCCTCGGAGGAGCACGTATCCGGCGCTTCGGTGGACGACACGCCATTCCCAGCGCCAGGCCATTCCGGGAGGATGCCGATGTTACAGAATCCGGCTGACGACGCGCCCCGCGGCGAGGCCAAGGTCTCCCCGACGCTGTTGGAGTTCGACGGCGTTTCGCAGACCTATCTGTCGCGTGACGGAGAGTTGGTTCCGGCTGTACGGTCGGTCTCGTGCTCGGTCCAGTCGGGTGAATTCATCTCGGTGCTCGGCCCCTCGGGCTGCGGCAAGACGACACTGATGATGATGGCCTCCGGCTTGCTGAAGCCGACGTCGGGACGCGTCATCTACAAGGGCCGGGAACTCACGGAAACGGGCTCGGATTTCGGCATCGTGTTCCAGACGCCGGTGCTTTTCCCGTGGCGGACGGTGCAGCAGAACATCGAGTTGCCCGGTGAAGTCAGGGGCGTTCCCGCGGGCAAGCGTTCGCAACGCGCGCGCGAACTTCTGGACCTCGTCGGGCTCAAGGATTTCGGCCAGCGCATGCCCTACGAACTCTCCGGCGGCATGCAGCAGCGTGCCTCCATTGCCAGGGCCCTGGCGCTGGAGCCTTCGCTCCTGCTGATGGATGAGCCGTTCGGCGCGCTCGACGCGATGACCCGCGAGCAGATGAACCTCGAACTGCAACGGCTGAGCATCCAGCTCAAGACAACGATCGTCTTCATCACCCACTCGATCGCCGAGGCGGCCTTCCTGTCGGACCGGATCATCGTCATGAGCCAGAGGCCGTCGCGCGTGCTCGACATCGTCAAGATCGACATACCGCGCCCGCGCGACATCGACCTCATGGCTTCCGACGAGTTCGGCGCCTATGTCAACGACCTTCGCCGATTGCTCGATCGTTCGGGAGAACCCTCATGAGCCTTGCGACGGCACCGGCCACGCCCCATCCCGACCGTCTGAACGCGGCCCGGCGGGCTACCGCGCGCTGGGGGGTTGTCGTGCTGACCTTCATCGTCCTGATGATCGTCTGGCAGGGCGGCGTCACCATCTTCAACGTGCCGCCCTTCGTCCTGCCGGCCCCGAGCGCGATCGCGGTCCGGTTCCTTGAGGACGTGACGTCGATGTCGGTATGGGGCGACGCCGCCATCACCCTCGTCGAAGTGATCGCCGGCTTTGCGGTTTCCGCGATCTTCGGCCTGCTTGTCGGCTCGGTGGTGGCGCTCAACCGGCTGGCGGAAAAGATCATCTACCCCTACGTCCTGGCGCTCCAGACGATACCGAAAGTGGCGCTCGCCCCGCTTTTGATCATCTGGGCCGGCTTCGGCATC
This sequence comes from Hyphomicrobiales bacterium, assembly GCA_030456445.1. Classification (GTDB taxonomy): domain Bacteria; phylum Pseudomonadota; class Alphaproteobacteria; order Rhizobiales; family Rhizobiaceae; genus Mesorhizobium_L. The sequence goes on along the minus strand of JAKDNM010000040.1, from coordinate 21,040 downwards.
CAGTCGAAGATCGTCATGGCGGCCCTGATCGCCTTCTTTCCGATCATCGTCAACGTGATAACCGGCCTCAAATCCGCCGAGGGAAACCGCATCCTCCTGATGAGCGCACTCAAGGCCAGCCCGTGGCAGATCTTCTGCAAGGTGCGCCTTCCCGGAATGCTGCCCTATTACGTGGCGGGCCTCGAGATCGGCATCGTCTTTTCGATGATCGGCGCCATCGTCGGCGAGTTCATCGGCGCGTCCAGGGGGCTCGGCATGCTGATCGTCATGCGGCAGGGCGCGATCGACGTGACGGGGGTCTTCTCGATCCTGATTTTCCTGTCGCTGCTGGGCATCGCGCTCAACCTGATCCTCAAGGCGGTGGCCGCGCCGTACATCGCCTGGTCGCGCGAACTGAAGTGACCGCCGGCATGGGGCGGGCGGTATCGATCAACAACAAGGGAGGAATGAAAAAATGATTTCCAAGCTAGCAAAGATGATCGGCCTCGCCGGGCTGATCCTCGCCGCCGCCATTCCGGCAAAGGCTGACACCAGCATCACCGTCCAGGCCGGCAGTTCGAACCCGAGCGCGGTCTATATGCCCGTCTACATTGCCCAGAAGGTCGGCTTCTTCAAGAAGGAGGGGCTGGATGTCACGCTTCGATACGGCAATGGGGGACCGCTCGCCGCCCAACTCGTCTCCAGCGGTGACGCCGACGTCGCTCACATCGTATTCACGCCCGTCATCCTGGGGCATGGCAACGGGCTGAAAGGCAAATTCTTCTATCAGACCTACACCCACATGATGTATTTCCTTGCTGTCCCCGAAGACAGCAAGATCAAGACGGCCGCCGACCTCAAGGGCACAAAGATCGGTGTCTTCAACATGGGCAGCGCGGCCGTCTACGTGACGAAGTCGACGGCCAAGGCCGCCGGTGTCGATCCTTCGACCATGCAGTTCATCCCGGTCGGCGCCGGCACTCAGGCGCTTGCCGCGCTTCAGTCCGGCCAGGTCGACGCGCTCGGCCTGTGGGACGCGGTCTACGCCACCTACGAGGCGGCCGGCACCCATCTGCGCTATATATACCATCCCACCTTGAAAAACGTCGGCAATGGCGGCTTCTTCGCCTCGGCACAGGCGCTTGCCAACAAGGCTGACGCCCTCAAGGGCTTCTCCAGGGCGATCTCCGAGGCGACCGAATTCCTGAAGGCCAACCCCGAGGCGGCGGCGAAGATCTATTGGGAGGTCAATCCGGCCGCAAAGCAGGGGGACGACGAGGCGCAGGCGCTGAAGCGCACGGAAATCGAGATGCATTTCGTCGCCGAGGCCTTCGACGTGCAGAACCGGCCCGACCATCAATATGGCGAACTCAGCGACAAGGACGTCCAGGCCAATATCGACATCCTCAAGGAAGCCGGGCTTCTGAAGAGCGAAGTCGCGCCCGACGATATCGTCACCAGAGATTTCGTGCCGGCCGCCAACGACTTCGATCGCAAGAAGATCGATGACTTCGCCAAGAGCTGGAAGATGGACTGAAGAGGTTGGAGGCGCACGCCCGGACGGATGGAGAGTACCGATGAATTACGATCCCCGTACGGGCGAGCACAATCTGGCGCACAACCCCTTCACCTCGCTCGTCGTGCCGCGGCCTATCGGCTGGATTTCCACCTGCAACGCCGACGGGACCGTCAATCTGGCTCCCTACAGCTTCTTCAACGCAGTATCCGGCCGCCCGCCGATGATCATGTTTTCCAGCGCCGAGCGGAAACATTCGCAGATCAACGCCGAGACCCAGGGTGAATTCGTCGCCAATCTGGCGACCTACGATTTGCGCGCCGAGGTCAATCTGACCTCGGCCGTCGTGCCCGAGGATGTCAGCGAGCCGGACTTCGCCAAGCTTGAAATGGCGCCTTCGAAGGTGGTCAGGCCGCCACGGGTCGCCCGCGCGCCCGCCGCGCTCGAATGCCGCTATGTCCAGACCGTCCGCCTGAAGGGCGCGGACGGCCAGCAATTCCAGGGCTCCATCATCATCGGACAGGTCGTGAACATCTTCATCGACGACGCCGTCATCGAAAACGGAATGATAGACATCCTGAAAATCAGGCCACTCTCGCGTCTCGGCTATATGGACTATGCAACCGTCCACGATGTCTTCGCCATGGAGCGGCCGGCGCCGATCCCGGCAGTCGTCGAGGCCGGTTGAACCGGCACTGCCGGAAAGGACTGCCATGCCTGCCCAGACCACGGTTCAAAAGATCATCGCGCGCGCGGCCGGACGCCCGCATGTCGATGTCGGAGCCTATGTCGACGTCAGGCCCGACTATGTCTGCTTCCAGGAGCTCTACTGGCCCATCCACAAGGCCAATCTGGCGCGTATCGGCGCCACGCGCGTCGTCGCGCCCGATCGCATCGTCATGGTGATCGACCATACGACCGCGCGCGCGATGGGCTCGATCCACCACGAGACGCATCACGATCTGGAGCGCTTCACGCGCGAGCACGGGATCCGCAACTTCTTCAAGGCCGGAACCGGCCTGCGGCACCTGGTACTCACCGAGAACGGCTTCGCGCGGCCGGGGACCCTGATCTTTTCGGACGAGGGCAATATCGCCAGCATCGGCGCCGTCGGTGCCCTCAATATCCCGATCTCGACAGAGGTTTTCGTCGGCCTCGTGCGGGACACGAACTGGGTGCAGGTGCCCGAAACGGTGCGCATCCGGCTCGACGGGCAACTGCCGCGAGGTTCCACGGCGCGCGATCTCATCCAGCGCATCCTCGCCGACATGACGCGCAGCGGCGCTCTCCTGCAGGCCTGCGTCGAATTCCACGGCCCCGGAACAGGCGGCCTGACGCTCGACGACCGCCAGACCGTGCTTGCATCGCTATTCCACTCGGGCGCCTACACCGGACTGATGGAGATGGACGATCGCGCATGGACGTACGTCCGCGAACGCGCGGCGGGACCGGTCTTCGACGACAGAAGCGATCCTGACGCCGAGATCCGATCCGAATTCGCCTACGATCTTTCCGGGATCGAGCCGATGGTGACGCCGCCGCCCGAGATGGATGCGGCCGTCCCCGTCAGCGAGGTCGCCGGCCGCCGTATCGACCAGGCGACCATCGGCTCGTGCGCCAACAATCGGCTCGACGATATGCGCGCGGCCGCTTGGGTGCTGCGCGGGCGGCGCGTCGCGCCCCACGTCGCGCTCTATGTCACGCCCGGCAGCCGGTCGATCTACGCCGAAGCCGCCAAGGAGGGCCTCCTGACCGTCTTTGCCGAGGCGGGGGCCACGGTGCTCGCGCCGGGTTGTACGACCTGCTGGGGCTACCAGGGCGTATTGTCGGCCGGCGAGAGGCTCATTTCCACCCAGCAGTTCAACTATCACGGCCGCAACGGCAGCCGCGAGGCCGAGGTCTATCTCGCCGGTCCGGCGGTGGTTGCGGCATCGGCCGTGGCCGGCGAAATCTGCAATCCGCTTTCGCTCGATGCGCCGGTATCGGAAGGAGCAGCCTGAGATGCCGGAAATCCGCGGGAAAGTCTGGAAATTCGGCGATCATATCAGCGGCGACGACGGTATCATCGATTTCGAGATCGTCCGCGCCGGTTTCGGAAAGGAACCGGACGAGGCAGCGCTGCGTGCGATGTGCTTCCGCCGCTTGAGGCCGGAATTCGCGGCGAATGTCCGCGACGGCGACATCGTTGTCGGCGGACGCAATTTCGCCCATCACAATCACATAGAAGTCTCCGCCGCGCTGAAGGCGTCCGGCATCGCCGCCGTCATCGCCGACTCCTGCGACAGCGGCTTCATCCGCAGGGCGCTCAATTTCGGCCTGCCGGTCATTTCCTGCCGCGGCATCACGGCCTTCGTCGAAGACAATGAGGTCATCGGCGTCGATCCGGCCGAAGGCATCATCGCCCGCCACGACGGCGAACAACTGACGTTCCCGCCCTTTTCCACGCGCATGCTCGATATCTGGCGGGCCGGCGGCATCGTGCCCTTGCTGCGCGAGGAGTTGAAGATGGAGGTGAGCGATGCCGATCACAGATAGCCAGATCAGCGAACTTGCACAGGATCTCTATTCCTGGGCGCTGCGGAAAGTCCCCGACGATACCAAGGCGGCGCTGCAAAGCGCGCGCGATTCGGAGACCTCCGAAACCGCCCGCAAGACGCTCAACATGATGCTGGCCAGCGCGCGGGCGGCGGAGGAAGGCAACCGGTTCGTCTGTTCGGATTCCGGCGTGCCGGTCTATTTCGTTCGCATCGGCACCAAGGCGCGCTGGGACGCGGACATCAAGGGCGCCATCCGGGCGGGTTTCACCGAGCTGGTCGAAACCATCGACCCGCCGATCCTCAAGCATGTCACCAATCCGCTGACGCTGGAACGCGGCTATTTCGGCAAGGACATGCCGATCGTCACCTTCGACCTCGTCAGCGGCGCCGATTACATCGAGATCGTCTGCTCGCCGAAAGCGCTCGGTTCCGGCCGCTGGGCGGCGATGGAACTGTTTACGCTGCCCACGATGGAGACGATCGAGGCTTATATCCTGGACGTGGCGATCAAGGCGGGCTCGCAGCACTGTCCTCCGGTGGTGATGGGTGTCGGCATCGGCGGCACGTTCGACTACTGCACCAAGATGGCCAAGGAAGCGACGCTGAGGCCGATCGGATCGGTCAACGACGATCCGACCCTGGCCGCCCTCGAAAAGCGTCTCGCCGACGCCGTCAACGCCACCGGATTCGGACCGATGGGTACGGGGGGCGACACGACGGTTCTCGCCGTCCATGCCAATTATGCGGCCGGCCACGCATTCACGCCCGTCGCGGTCTGCTTCAATTGCTGGATCAACCGGCGCACGCGGGCGCGCATTTACAGCGACGGCACGGTCGAGCGCATCGAATAGGAGAGCCGCATGGCCGAGTTTCGCAATTGCCGCCTGCCGATGAGCCGCGAGGAGGCCGCTTCCCTGCAACTGGGCGACATGGTGACGCTCGACGGGACGATCATGGCGACAGCCGGGATACCGACCCACAAGCGCATCGTGGACTGCATCCATGGCCGCGAGGAGTTGCCGGTCGACCTCGCCAACGCCGCCTTCTTCCATCTCGGGTCCTTCAGCCGCGACCAGACCGATGAAGACGGCAGGTTCGACGTGCTTTACATGAACCCGACTACAAGCACGCGCTTCAATGACGTGATGCCGGAAATCATCCGTCATTTCCAGTTGCGCTGCGTCGGCGGCAAGGGCGGCCTCGACGAACATTGCGCCCGCGCGCTCGGTGAAGTGGGCGGGGTCTATCTTTCGTTCCTGGGCGGCGGCAGTCCGCTCCTTTCCGCATCCATCCGCCGTGTCGTGGATGTGGCGTGGCGGGACATGATCCCGCATTATCGGCTGGTTACGCTCGAAGTCTCCGGCCTCGGGCCGTTGACCGTCGGGATCGATAGCAAAGGCAACAGCCTCTACGATCGGTTGGCCAAGCAGGCCGCGGACCGCCGCGAAGACATACTCAAGGCGCTTGGCGCGGCCCGTTCGGGAACTCCGGCGGCCGGTCCCTCCCCGCGTCAAATCGAAGATTGACGCGACCTTTAAAAGGATAATAGACTGACTTTTAGGGTTTTAGCCCATTTCCACACTGGCATATCGAATAAGGGAGGAACGATGTTTTTCAGGAGCTTAGCAATAGCCGCCGCCGCCGCGACCGGTCTCGGCATGGCCTCGGTCGCCGGTCACGCCGCCGACGACGCCCTTGTCAAGGCGGCGCAGAAGGAAGGTTCGGTCACCTGGTACTCAGGCATGATCATGAACCAGGCCGTGCGCCCGATGGTGGACGCCTTCCAGAAAAAATACCCCGGCATCACCGTCAATGCCGCTCGCCATACGAGTTCCGAAGTCGTTCTCAAGGTCCAGAGCGAGGCTCGGGCAGGCAAGCCGCAGGCCGATGTCTTCGACGGCTCGGCTGCCGTCTTCCCGCTGATGACGGCCGGGCTGGTCGAGCCTTTCAAGGCGCCGTCCGCCGCCGGCTACGACCCTCGCAACAAGCAGAAGGACGGATACTGGACGGCTGAAAACCTCTATTTCCTCGTCCCTGCCGTCAACACGACCATCGTGTCGAAAGACGAGTATCCCGACACGTTCGAGAAGCTCCTGAACCCGAAGTGGAAAGGCAGGATCGCCTGGACATCCGACCCGACGATGCTCGGGCCTCCCGGCTTCATCTATAACGTGCTCCAGACCATGGGGCAGGACAAGGGCATGACCTACCTCCAGAAACTGGCGGAGCAGAAGGTCGCCAATGTCCCGGCGAGCCAGCGTGTCGTTCTCGACAAGGTGATTTCCGGCGAATACGCGATCGGCCTGATGACGTTCAACAATCATTCCGTCATCAGCGCGGAGAAGGGCGCTCCGGTTGCCTGGGTGAAGCTCGATCCCGTCATTCAGGCGGTCAATCCGCTGGCGATCGTGAAGAACGCGCCGCACCCGAACGCCGCCAAGCTTTTGGTCGACTTCATTCTCTCCGAGGAGGGGCAGACCGTCTTGAAGAAGGCGCTTTACATCCCCGCCAATCCGGAGGTCGACTCGGCCGATCCTGAGCTCAAGCCCAAGGGCGGCGGCTTCGAAGTGCGCGTCGTCTCCCCCGAGGAGACCGCCGACAAGCTCAAGTCGATGGTTTCTCTCTACGACAAGATGTTCAAGTAATCGTCAGGAGCGCCGGCCTCGCCGCCGGCGCTCCGTCATTGCGGAAGCGCGCCATATGCCGGAAGATTCCACCCTTCGCGTAAGCAATCTCACCAAGACTTACGCCGGCCCCGCCGGAACGAAGGTCGGGGGCGTTCGCGAGGCCAGTTTCGAACTCCCCGCCGGAACCTTCTTCACTCTGCTTGGCCCCAGTGGGTGCGGCAAGACGACGACGCTGCGCTGCATCGCAGGCCTGGAGCAGCCCGACAGCGGCGTGATCCAGGTCGGGGACCGGACTTTCTTCGACAGCGCGCGCGGCCTGCACGTGCCGATGAACGAGCGTCGACTGGGCATGGTATTCCAGTCCTACGCGATCTGGCCGCATATGACGGTCTTCGAGAACGTCGCCTTTCCGTTGCGGGTCGCCCGCGACCGGCGCTACTCGCGCGCCGAGATTCGCGACATGGTGATGCGGGCGCTGGCAACCGTCAGCCTTGACGGGCTTGATGCGCGCCCGGCGACGCGGCTGTCGGGCGGCCAGCAGCAGCGGGTCGCGCTTGCGCGCGCCATCGTTCGTCAACCAAGGCTGCTTCTTCTGGACGAGCCGTTAAGCAATCTCGACGCGGCGCTGCGCGAGGAGATGCGCAACGAGCTCAAGCGCCTGCAACAGCAGATCGGCGTGACGACGGTCTACGTGACCCACGACCAGACCGAAGCGCTCGAAATGTCGGACTCCATCGCCATCATCGAAGCCGGCCGGATCGTCCAGATGGGAAGCCCGCGCGACATCTATTTCCAACCGAGGAACGGCTTCGTCGCAGGTTTCGTCGGCGCCACGAATCTTTTGGGCGGCGCGGTCGCCGGCGAGGTCGACGCATGGGGTTCGATCGCCGTCACGCTCGATTGCGGCGGCGGACGCATATTGTGCGTTCCCGCGCAAGCCGGCCGCCTCGACGGACATGTGCGTGTTTCGGTCCGTCCCGAAACGATCTCGCTGAGGCAGCCCGGCAGTCCTTCCGGGGAAAGGATGAACAGGCTGAACGGGGAAATCGTCTTCGCGGGTTTCCTCGGCAATTCAAATCGCTACCGGGTCAAGGTCGGCGAGGCCGTGCTCCAGGCCAACACCGCGGCGGATGCGCGTTACGCCATCGGCGCCCCGGTAGCGGTCGATTTCCCGCAGGAGAGCGCGCTGGCGCTCTCCAACTGAGTGAAGGTACCCTTCCAGCCATGAGCACTTGCCTGCCATATCTGCGCGTCCTCGACATGAGCCGCGTCTTCGCTGGCCCGTGGGCCGGCCAGATCCTTGCCGATTTCGGCGCCGACGTCATCAAGATCGAACATCCTGAAACGGGCGACGATGCACGCTATCTCGGCGTTCATCGCGTCGACGACAACGGCGACGATACGGGCGAGACATCTTCCTTCCTTGCGATGAACAGGGGCAAGCGCTCGGTCGCCGTCGACCTGAAGACGCCGGAAGGCCAGGAGATCATCCGCAAGCTGGCCGCGGAATCAGACGTATTGATCGAAAACTTCAAGACCGGAACGCTCGACCGCTACAAGCTGGGCTATGAGGACCTCAGGGCCGTCAATCCCAAGCTTGTCTACTGCTCGATCACCGGTTTCGGGCAGACCGGGCCCTATAGCGAGCAGCCCGGCTACGATCCGCTTTTCCAGGCGATGAGCGGCTTGATGAGCATCACCGGCGTGCCCGACGGCGAACCGGGTGCGGGACCAAATCTCGTTGGCTTCAGCGTGTCCGACATCATCGCGGGCCTCTACGCCACGATTGCCATTCTGGGGGCGGTCAATCATCGTGATCGCGGCGGCGACGGCCAGCATATCGACCTGGCGCTGCTCGATTCGCAGATCGCCGCGCTCTCCCACATCGGGATGAACTATCTCGTTTCGGGAAAGATGCCCATGCGTTCGGGAGCGGCTTCCCAGATCACCTGTCCCTGGCAAGCCTTCCCCTGCAGCGACATGGACCTGATGATCGCGGTAGGCAACGATCGTCAGTTCAAGCGGCTGTGCAAGGTTCTCGAACTGGAGCATCTCGCGGACGACCCGCGTTTCCAGACCAACCGCGAGCGCATGCGCAACAAGTCCGCTTTGCTGCCGCTCCTGATTACGGCCTTCTCGCGGCGGCCCGCTGGCGAATGGCACGAAGCCCTGAAGGAAGCCGGCGTTCCAAGCGGCCCCATCAAGGATTTTGGGCAAGCCCTGCAAGACCCGCAGGTGCGGCACCGCCAGATGGTCTTCGACATGCCCCACCCCAAAACCGGTTCGCTCAGGCTTTTCGCAAACCCCATCAAATTCTCGGAAACACCGGTCGGCTATAGCCGCCTTCCGCCGAGATTGGGCGAACATACGCAATCGGTTCTGGCGGAAGTGCTGCATCTGACGGAGCAACAGATCGGTGACTTGCTGGAAAGCAAGGTCATTGGAAGCGGGGCGGAGTAGCCCGCTCGGGACACGGGTGGCGCCTTACGCCGGGAAAAGGATTTCCCCGAGGCCCAGAACCGCGTTGTCGCCACCGTAGCGCCGGGGGGATCGCCCGAGAAGCGGGTGTTTGAGGATTTTCTCGCCAACCAGGTATCGGTCGATCACCGCGGCAAAGACGCTGTCGGGCGCACCGCATTCGACGAAGCTCGGCGACAGTTTCTTCGGTGCGCGATCGAGCAGGATCGAGCCGCGCCGCATCAGGTAGCCCGGCATCTCGCCCGTGCCGCCGGCAACGGCCAGCGTGCCGGCGATCATGCGGCTGCCGGCATGGTCGCCAGCACCCTTCAGGACCGCGATAAGGCCACGCCGCATGCGGTCGGCGGCAAAGGCGCCTGCCTTGCCGCGAACGATCGCGACACCACCGTTCATGCCGGCCAGTTCGCCGGCAAGCGGCGCGCCAAGATGATCGCCGGCGTTGCCGTGGATCTCGATCCTGCCGCCGCGCATGCAGGAACCCGCGTGCGGCCCGGCATCGCCTTCGATCGTGAGGGCGCCGCCGTGCATCGCCCGCCCGGCCTGCGCGCCCGCACCGCCGACAACCCGGATCGAGCCGTCCTGCATACCCTCGGCAAGCCTGTCGAAGCGTTCGCTGCCGCCCTCGAACACGATGCTGGACGTGTCGCTGCCGGCGACACGAAACATGTCGCCCACCAGCGAGCCCCGCCTGGACATGCCGATCCGGATATTCTCGATATCGCGTCTTCCCTTGCCGGCAAGCCGCTCCGGCGTCAGGCCTGAAAGATCGAGCCGTTCCGGCGGTTCGCCAACGAGCGTGAAGGTCAGCGCTTTCACGGCAGCAGATCCTTCAGATGATAATGGAACTTGCCAAGCTTGCCGCCATAATTACCGGCACTGATGCGGGTAGCACCCTTTCCCGGTCCAAGCTCCGTGACAGCCCCGATGCCGGCCCTCATCGCTTCGGCGACGGCATCGCTGGTCTCGCCGTCGATGACGATTTCGAGAACCGCGTTGTCGCCCGGCCCAAGTTCGCTTTTGGTGACGCCGCGCAGCGTCGGCGAAAAAGCGTCATTGGTGGACGCCGTCATGCTCTTGTACTTGCTGCCCACCTTGGAACCCGAACGGACGACGCCGCCGGGAAACGGCGTGATCGCGCCCCGGACCTTGCCGATGGCGGCAACGGCCGCTTCGGCGGCAGCCAGTGCGCCGGCGTTGTCCGCCGCCAGGAGCAAAAGATTGCCGCCGCCGACCGCGTCCTTGGTCAGCCCCGCCATCGCCTCGCACAGGAATTCGCCGTCCATCACCGGAACCCGCCAGAAGTGACGCCCGCCGAATTTTTTCGAGATCTGCCACCCGTCGCCGAAATAGCGCAGCGACGCACCGAGCTTGAGTTCGGCGACGCCCGTTAGATCGGCGAAGCAGGCGCTGCCGGGCGATGTCAGCACGCATTGGCCGACGCGGTTCAGCACCTGCTTGGCCAATTCGTCCGTGCTCACCGCGAAGACCATCACCCGGCAGCCGGGACGGCCGTCGGGGGTCGCGGAGGGCGGCACGTCGACGTCGATGGCCGCCTCGCAGCCGCAGCCGATCACCGAGGTGGCGTAGCCCGTCATCGAGATCGCCGCCTGCCGCGCCCATTTGCGGCTGGGGCCGGTGATGAGAAGCGCGGTGGCGCGCATGCCGAAGGCTTCGGCGAAAGTGTCGTCGATCTTCACGCCGTTGACGCGCAGGTTCCGTTTCAGCTTCGGCATGGCACCTCGCGGAAGGGTTCTTCACGCGCGATCGCGGAATCCGGGAAGGTGAACCAGTCGAGCGACAGGCCGTAGCGCTGCTGATGATAATCCTCCAGGCGCCGCACCATCGCCTTGTCGGGGGACGGGTTGAGCCTCAACGCCTTGCCCCAGCGATAATGGGTGATTTCGCCGTCCTTGACCACCAGGTCGCCGTCCTTGAAGACGAAGGCGGCCGCGCCCAGCATCTTCGCGATATCCTCGTCGCGCCGGTAGATCGCGACATCGGCGACGGCGCCGGCGCCAAGATGGCCGCGGTCGGAGAGCCCGAGCAGTTTCGCCGGCGCGGCGCGGGTCATGATGGCGATCTCCTCGAAAGTGTATTCGCGCTCGATGGAAGAAAGCGTCGACAGCGCCAGCGCCGCCTTGGGTAGCGCCGCAGCGGCCTCCTCGCGCGCCGTGCGGCTCATCAGAAGCGCAAACAGCGCCGGATAGGTGGTGAAGGGCGCGCCGTTCGGATGGTCGGTGGTGAAGAACACCCGCCATGGATCGGTAATGAGCAGGAAAAGCTCCAGCCCCACCGCCCATTGCACCGAACCGTAGAAATCGTTGCGGTATCGGTAGGGCACGACGCCGCCGCCATTGCCGTCGCCATCGCGGATGACGGTCTTCTTCGGGCTGGCGGTGCCGCGCGCGGAAAACTGCCTGAGCACATCGGAGGAAATGGTCACCGTCTGGCCGAACATCACCTGGCCGATATCGATGGTCACTTCCGGCGTTCCGTTGACCAATTCGGCAAGCCGCGCGGCGGCGGAGGAGAATTTGCGCTTGCCCTCGGTGCCATAGCCGTAGAACTGGAGATGCGCGAGATGCAGCGGGACGCCTTCGGCGGCGGCCATCGTCTCGGCCGCCGTATCGGCGGCGCCGGCCGCGCCCAGATTGTTGCAATGGACATGCAGCGGATGCGGAATGCCCAGCCCGTTGACGGCGGCCTGAAGCGTCTTCACGATCCTGCGGGAACTGACGCCGTAGGACGGCACCACATCGTCGAACGAGAAAGTGCGCACATCCTCCTTGAACGCGGCGGCCGCCCCGGCATTGATGACCTTGACGCCGAGCGCCCTGGTGGCGCCGACCGTCCATGCGACATAGTCCTCGACCATGGCGGGGGAGGCGTTGTCGCGGATCATCGACAGGAGGAAATCGTCATTGCCGAGAATGGCGAGCGTGGCCTTGTCGATGATGGGGGTGTCGGCGAGTTCCAGATGGGTGTGCAGCGCCGCACCCGGCGACATCGCCGGCTCGACCACGGTGGTGAAGCCCATCTTCGCATAGAGGCAGCCGGTCTCGAAGGTCGACCAGCCGGCGTTGGAAAGCGGCGTCGCCGCCGGCCTTTGCAAATGCGCGGCGTGCTGTTCGGGCAAAAGGAGCCGCGCCGTGTTCACGTTGCCGCCGCCGATATGGGAGTGGATGTCGATGGCGCCTGCCATGACGATGCAGCCCGTGGCGTCGATCGCCCTGTCGGCCACGCCGCCTTGCGGCGCCTCGACGATCCTGCCGTCCTCGATCCATAGATCGCCCTTGCCGGCGCGGCGGTTGGCCGGATCGACGATCTCCCCGCCGGAAATCCGCGTCAGCATGGCCACCCCGCTTCGGGGCTGACATGCCCGCCGATCGAGCGGATGATTTCCGCCGCCGAAGGCAGGGCGGAGGCGGCCGGCACCGCGACGGAATTGAGGGTTCCCGTGCGGACGCGATAGACGATTGCGTCGTGATCGATGCCGGCTTCGCCGATGGCGAAGGTCACCGCCGCCCCGGCAACCGGCTTCAGCGTCTTGGCAAGCATGATGAGCGGAAGGGTTTTCCCCTTCGGAACCGGCGCGGGCTTGCCGGTGGAAACCCGCAAGTGAAGATCGGCCTCGCCAGCCAGGATCATGCGCCCGATGTCGAAGCGCCACGGATCGAATTCCGGGAAGCCGCGCGCAAAGCCGGTGCGCGGCGCAAAGCCGGTCATCCATGTGGAGGCAAGTGCGCTGCCCCAGCCGCTTTCGCTGGCCGGCAGATGGAGGCTCGACGCACGCGCCTTCCCGTTGAGGTCGGCGACCAGCCCTTGCAGCATTTCGAGTGCAAATGTGTCCGAGGTCAGTCCCGAAAACAGGAAGACCGGGAACTTAGCGGCGGCGAGCGCGGCGGCGAAATCATCGAACTTCGAGACCGGCGCGGATACTTTCCGGCCCGCGCATTGCGCCCTCAGCGCCGCCAGGGTCGCCGCGAGCCCCGTCTTCCCGGCGGCAAGCCTGGTCGCCTTCGCGCCGTTCAGGAACGAGGGCATCGCCCGGCCTGTGCCGACAAGGAAGATTTCGCGTGCGTTCCTTTCGGAAAGATCGGGAACGGAGTTGGCGAGGTCGGCCAGGAAGCCGTCATATTCTTTCGGCAAATCTCCGACGATTACCAGCATATCGCCACGCCGGCGCGCTTCGCCGGGCGCTATCGTCATCGCGCCTTTATCGGTGATAAGCGCGGTCTCCCGCGCAAGCGCCGCGCCCTCGATATGGTCGTAGGCCGCGCCCACCCGTTCGGCCAGCGCGATTGCCGCGCGCGTTCCGTGAATATCCGTATCGAAGCTGAAAACCGGGCACCGGCTTGAGCCCAAAAGCGTTGCGGCATGCGCGACCGCGCGCTCCACCAGCGTTTCCCGGTTGCCTATCCATGCAACCGCCATTCACTGCGCTACTTTCTGGTGCCGGCCCAATCCTAGATGAAACGGGATTGGCCGTGAACCCCCACAATTTCCCAATTATGCCCCCAATTGTCCCTCACCGGCAGATGATTTCAGCGCTCGACAAGGATTGCCGGCGGACATTGTGTCTATCCGGCCGCGATTGCGGGACGCTCTTCGTGGTGGCGGATGAAGCTTCAATCATATTTGATATAGGCGAAGCGCTGGTCGGTCGCCGGCGTTCCTTCGAGCGCTCCGCCTTCCGCGCCGGGCTGCCACTGAACGACCTCCTCGATCTTCTTTGCCAGTTGGAAATCCTTGTCGGTGATGCCTTTCGCGGCGTGGTTCTTGAGCCGCACCTCGACCCAGGCATAAGAGGCCGTAATGTCGGGATGATGCCACGCCGCCTCTGCCAGATGGCCGACCGTATTGATGACCATCAACGTCGATTTCCAGCTATGGGTCTTGTATTTCCGCCGGATCCAGCCGTTCTCGTAATGCCAGTTGGGCAATTCCTTGCCCAGCCGCTCGGCGATTTCGGCTTCCGAATAAACCTTCTCCTTGCTGACCTCGGTCATCGTCCATACTCCGTGAAACGGGTTGCGGCACCAAAGTAGCGGATGCCTAAAATACCTGCCCGGCTTGCCCGGCCGGTGAAAACAGCTATCATGCGGGCGGGCACCTGAACTTCCGTGAGCGCTTATCATGCACCCAACGGGGGGCAGATGTCGAATTGTGTGACCATAAGGGTGCCCGCCCGCCTGCATCTCGGTTTCCTCGACCTCAATGGTCGCTTCGGAGGCGATGGCGGCCGCCGTTTCGGCAGCGTCGGCCTGCCGCTCAGCGAGCCGGAGACGGTCGTCACCCTGTCCAGATCCGCTGAAACCAGCGTCCAGGGCCAAGAATCCGAGCGTGCCGGGAGACATTTGTCGGCGCTCTGCCGGCATCTGGGCATACGGGCAAACCATCACCTGACGATCGAGGAGGCGATCCCGCCACACGCCGGCCTCGGCTCGGGTACCCAGATCGCGCTTGCGGTGTCGGCGGCGCTGCGGACGCTGCACGGCCTGCCGCTCGATCCTTCCGGTGACGCGACCCTGCTCGAGCGCGGCGCCCGTTCGGGCATCGGCATCGCCAGCTTCGCGACCGGCGGCGTCATTATCGATGCCGGCAAGGACGACAGCAACGCCCCGCCGCCCGTGATCGCGCGGCTCCCCTTCCCCGACGACTGGCGTGTCATCCTCATCCTCGACCATACCGGCCACGGCCTGCACGGGGAGAATGAAGTCGCCGCATTCCGCACCCTGCCTCCCTTCCCCGCCTCGGAAGCCGGCGAGATATGCCGGCGCGTGCTGATGGGGGTCATGCCGGCGCTGGTCGAGGGCGATCTTCCCGTCTTCGGGGCGAGCGTCTCGGCGGTCCAGTTGATGATCGGCACCCATTTCGCGCCGGCGCAGGGCGGCGTCTTCACTTCCCAGCGGGTCGAGGCCCTTGCGCGGGAACTGGCCGATGCCGGGGCGGTCGGCATCGGCCAGAGTTCGTGGGGGCCGACCGGCTTTGCCTTCGCATCTTGCGAGGCGGCGGCGGCGGAAATGGTCGGCGCGGTTCGCAAACCGATCGCCGAAGGGATCGAAATCAGGATCGTCCGCGGCCGGAATGCCGGCGCAACGATCAATTCGGTGGAATTGAACCTTGTCGGCAGTTGATCTCGGGCAGGGTATCGATCAAAGCCGCACGGAAAGGGGAAACATGGCCCGCAAGCACATATTGCACATGCTGACACCGCTGAAGCAGATGAGCCCGTTCGACGTTAACATGGCGCTCGACGCCGGCTTCGACGCCGTCGTGCCCTATGTCGGCGTCGATCTCAAGGAGGTGACGGGGCTGGTGCAGGACGCCATCTTCTCGCGCCCGCCCGACGCGGGCGTGGATACGGGTATCTTCATCGCCGGCAAGGATGCCCTGCTGGCGCTCGACATGTTCGATGCCGCCGGAAAGGCGATGGTGCCGCCCTTCCAGGTTTCGGTGTTCGCCGATCCGGCCGGTTCCTTCACAACGGCCGCGGCCATGGTGGCCAAGGTCGAGAAGGCGCTGGAGAAAAAGTTCGATCGCGGTCTGAAAGACACGCGTATCACCGTCTTCGGCGCGACCGGCGTGGTCGGTTTCTGCACCGCCGTCATCGCCGCCGGGGAGGGCGCTCATGTTACGCTCGCCGGCCATGACGGGGCCGAGAGGGTGAAGAAGATCGCCGCCGGGATGAAGGACAGGTTCAAGGCCGATGTCGAGGCCGTCGACGGCTCGACCGATACGGCGAAGAAGAAACTCCTCGATGCCGCCGAAGTCGTGCTGGCCTGCGCCAGGGCCGGTATCCAGGTGCTCGCGAAGGAACAACTGGCGGGCAGCAGCGTCCTCATCGCGGCGGACGTCAACGCTGTTCCCCCGGCCGGCATCGAGGGGCTGGACGTCCACGCCAACGCCGATCCGCTCGAAGCGACAAAGGCTGTCGGCATCGGCCCGCTGGCAATCGGCAACGTCAAGTATAAGGTCGAGTCGGGCCTATTCAGAAGAATGATCGAATCCGAAAAAGCGGTCACTCTCGATTTCCAGGATGCGTTCTCTCTTGCACGCGAAATCGCCAAATAGCGGCGCATTGCTGATCGCCGCGATTTCCGGACGCGCGCTGGCGGCGGCGGCGCGGCGGGCGGGCTATCGTCCGCTGGTGGCCGACTTCTTTTGCGACATCGACACGGTCGCGCTGGCCGAACGCACGGCGAAACTGCCCGGCGATCTGCAAGACGGCATGGATGACGGCCGCATGGTCGAGGCGCTCCGGCGATTGGCTGGCGATGACCGGCCGCTCGCGATCGTCCTCGGATCGGGCTTCGAGCGCAAGCCGGACCTCGTCGAAGAAATTGCGCGCCACTTTCCGCTTGCCGGCAATGACGGCGCGACGATCCGCCGGATAAAGGACCCCGAGACGCTGGCCGCCTACTGCGCCGAACTCGGCATCCCGCATCCGGCCATATGCCGTGAACCCCCGTCGGATCCCGAGAACTGGGTCGTCAAGGCGGCAGGCGGGGCTGGCGGTGCGCATATCGCCCGCGCCAATGGGGCGGCCATTGCGCCGGGCCGTTATTTCCAGCGCTTCGTCAAGGGCGAAAATATCTCGGCGCTCTTCATCGGCGATGGCAAAAGCGCCCGCATCGTCGGCTTCAGCCGGCAATGGGCCTCGCCTGCCCCGGCCGCGCCCTACCGTTACGGCGGCGCGGTGAGGCTGCGGCGTTTCGACCGCGAGCAGGCGGCACGGATCAGCGACCGGCTCTCCCGTCTCGCGCGGCGCTCGGGCTTGGTCGGCCTGTGCAGCGCCGACTTCATCCGCAGTCCTGACGGCTTCCAGCTTATGGAGATCAACCCACGGCCCGGCGCCACGCTCGACATCTTCGACGACATGGACGCACCGCTGATGAAAGCGCATCTCGACGCCGCTTCCGGCAGGCCGTACCGCCTGCCGCGCTTCGCCGATTCGATGGCGTCGATGATCGCCTATGCCTCAACGCCGATCGCGCGCTTTCCCGCTTTCACATGGCCCGACTGGACGGCGGACCATCAATCGCCCGGCACCAGCCTCGTCGCCGGCGATCCGGTCTGCACGGTCTTCGCCCGCGGTCCGAGCGCCGGCGCTACAAGCCGGGCCGTGAAAGCCCGCATCGCGCAATTGCGGCCGCACTGGGCGGAGAACGCGCCATGAAGGATGGCTCGGCTTTCCTGAACGACAATGCCCAACGGATCGCCGACGGCATGGTCCGCGATGCCGAACGCCTGCGGATCGCCGTCTCGAACGGCCCGCTCGGCGAACGGCTGATCGATGCCGGCGCGAAGGTCACGGGCGGCATCGAAGCCGGGCTTCTGATGGCCGAAGCCGCGATGGGCGGCCTCGGCACCGTTTCGACGATCATGGATCGCGGCGCGCGCAAATGGCCGCTCACCGTGCAGGTCCGTTCCTCGCAGCCCGTGCTCGCCTGCCTCGGCAGCCAGTATGCGGGGTGGAACCTGTCGAATGACGGCTATTTCGCCATGGGCTCCGGCCCCGCGCGCGCATTGGCGAGGGTCGAGCCGCTCTTCCGGACGCTCGCCTACCGCGACACCGCCTCCGCCGCCCTGCTGCTGCTCGAAACGGCCAAGCCGCCGCCGCAGGCCGTGGTGGAGAAGGTGGCGAAGGCGACCGGGATCGCGGCCGAGAAACTGACCTTCCTCTACGCCCCGACGCAAAGCGTCGCCGGCACGGTGCAGATCGTGGCACGCGTACTGGAAGTCGCGCTGCACAAGGCCAACGATCTCAAATTTCCGCTGGAAGACATCGTCGATGGTATCGGGGCAGCGCCCGTCCCTGCTCCCCATCCCGATTTCCTGACCGCGATGGGCCGCACCAACGACGCCATCATCTATGGCGGCAGCGTCCAGCTGTTCGTCAGGGGATCGGCGAAGGCGGCGGAAGAACTCGCGCACCAACTGCCAAGCCGCGCCTCGCGCGATTACGGACAGCCCTTCGCCGAGATATTTTCCCGTTTCAAGGGCGATTTCTACGCGATCGACCCCTTGCTGTTCAGTCCCGCCGAGATCGTGGTGACGGCGATCGACACCGGCGATACGTTCCGCGCCGGCGAGCGGGATCTCTATATGCTCGAACGGAGTTTGGGATGAGTGCACCATCCAACGCACAGTGATTGAATGATTCCACGCATCCTCATCGCAAGCGACACGGCCGGTGCGCAGACCAACAGCCTGGCCGTGAGGCTGGGCCAGCGCGGCGCCATTGTCGCCACCGCGCCGCTCTCGGCGATCGGTTTCGACACGGAAAGCCCGAGCGGCCTGTCGATCCCGGCCTTCGGCGGCGCCCTTCCGGATGCCGTGCTCGTCCGGTCGGTCGCGGCAGGATCGTTCGAGGCGATCACGCGCCGTCTCGGCGTGCTGCATGCGCTGAACCGGCTCTCCGTGCCGGTCTGGAACTCGGCGCAGGCTATCGAGCGTTGCGTCGACAAGTCGATGACGACTTTCCTTTTGCGCAACGCCGGCGTGCCGACGCCGCCGACCTTCGCGGTCGAGGGCATCGGGATGGCCGAGGCCGTTGCCGCGCGCGAGCTTGAGCAAACGCCGCTGGTGCTGAAACCGCTCTTTGGCGCGCAGGGCCGTGGCATCAGGCTGATCCGGACGCTTGCCGACCTGCCGGCCGAAGACGAGATCAACGGCGTCTATTATCTACAGCATTACATTCCGCGTGCCGGCCCGCCCTTCCGCGATTTCCGCGTTTTCGTCTGCGCCGGCAAGGCGGTGGCGATGATGAGCCGGCGCGGCGAAGACTGGATCACCAATGTCTATCAGGGCGGGGTTCCCGAGCAGGTAGCAGGACATGACGAGGCCGAACTGGCGGCTTTGGCCATCGCCGCGGCGGCGGCGGTCGGCGCGGATTTCGCGGGCGCCGACATCGTGGCGGCAGAGGACGGCGCGCTTTTCGTGCTTGAAGTCAACAGCATGCCAGCCTGGTCGGGATTGCAGTCGGTCGCGGTAGTCAATATCGCCGACGCCGTCGCCGAGGCCTTGCTGGCGTTCCTGGCCGGCCGCGCCGGTCCGGATGCGGCGGCAAGACCCAGCCGCTTCGCCGCCCTGGCCAATTCGTGACGGCATGACGCGGTCGCGCGACCACCTCCGGGCTGCCTACGAGGATGCTTGCCGCCTGGAGATCGAGGCGCTGAAGCCGGGCAACGTCCATGTCTTCGCCGACGGCCACCGCATGTCGGCGGATCAGTTCCTGGAAAGCGCCAGCGTGTCGGCCGGGCCGCTTACCGACCCGGGTCTTCCGGTCGGGCGGCGCATCCTCGAGGCCATCCGTGCGACGCGGAATGCGGTCGGTACCAACACCAATCTCGGCATCGTCCTTCTTGCCGCGCCCCTGATCCGGGCGGCCGGGGCGCCGGGTCCCGATCTGCGTGCCAATCTAGCCGCCGTGCTCGACAGCTTGGGGATGGACGACGCCGCGTCGGTGTTCGAGGCGATTGCTCTTGCTTCGCCGGGGGGCCTCGGATCGGCCGGGAACGACGTGCGTGAGAAGCCGAAGATCGGCCTGCTCGACGCCATGCGCGAGGCCGCCGGCCGGGACATGATCGCCCGGCAATACGTCACCGGCTTCGCCGATATCTTCGAGACCGGCCTCGTCACGTACGAGAACGCGCTTGCGCAGGGCGAAGGCGGCATGTGGCCGACAATTGCCGCCTATATGGCGTTCCTCGCAGGCTTTCCCGACAGCCACGTGGCCCGCAAGCATGGAATGGAAATCGCAAGCGAGGTCCGGAAGGAAGCCGCCGGCCTGCGGGCCGCGCTGCTTTCGAAGAAGGACGAAGCGGAGCGTCTGGAGCTCTTGATGGGCTTCGACCGTCGATTGAAGGCACACGCCGTCAATCCGGGCACCTCGGCCGATCTGACGGTAGCTTGCCTTTTAGTCCACTTCGTCGGCCATCGCCTTGCATAATGAGCATGTTAGTGGTTCAATTTCGCCAGCGGGAGCCGGTGCTTTCGCTGCTATCTAGCCAACCGGTCCGGAAATCCGGGCGCTGCCAACAAGGATAGCTGTCCATCGAGCGCTCGCTCGGTTGCGGCGTCTGTGGATACCCTTTGTGTCTTGGAGGAAATTGGCATGGCAAAGATCTCGAAAGTAATGGTCGGCGAATCGCTGGTCGGGGACGGCAATGAAGTGGCCCACGTCGACCTGCTTATCGGCCCACGCGGCAGCGCGGTCGAAACGGCGTTCTGCAACGCGCTTACCAACAACAAGGACGGCTTCACCTCGCTTCTGGCGGTGATCGCGCCGAACCTCGCCTGCAAACCCAACACGGTGATGTTCAACAAGGTCACGATCAAGGGTGCCAAGCAGGCCGTCCAGATGTTCGGGCCGGCCCAGCACGCCGTGGCCAAGGCCGTGCAGGACAGCGTCGCCGAAGGCATCATCCCCGCCAATGAAGCAGACGACATCTTCATCTGCGTCGGCGTGTTCATCCACTGGGAGGCGGACGACGACGCCAAGATCCAGAAGTACAATTACGAGGCGACCAAGGAAGCCATCCAGCGCGCCGTCGAAGGCAAGCCGACGGCTGCGGAAGCCACCGCGCAGCGCGACAGCGTCAAGCATCCATTCGCGGCCTAGACAAGAGACAGCCCCGCACAGGCAAAACCCTCCGCAGAGCCGGATGGTCTGTTGCGCCGGCTGAAACGACTTCTGGGCCTTTAGAGCATGATCCGGAAAAGTGGGAACCGGTTTTCCGAAAAGATCATGCTCAAGCAAAGAGATAAGAGCATGAAGCGATTCAATCCAATCGCATCATGCTAAAGTTCAGCCGAAGGGCGGCATGCCCTTCGGCTGTTCATTGCCGAAAGAATTCGGGGCCGAAAGAATTCAGGCACGGAGCGACGCCAGTTGCTCC